>CAKTBC010000027.1 GCA_934533005.1 uncultured Oscillospiraceae bacterium
GAAAACAAAAAGCGCGAGGCGCTGCTCGAGGCGAAGGAAGAGATCCATCGCACCCGCACCGAGTGCGACCGCGAAGTGAAAGAGCGCCGCAACGAAGTTTCCAAGCAGGAGCGCCGTCTCCAGCAGAAGGAAGAGAATCTCGACCGCAAGACCGAAGCGCTCGAAAAGAAGACCGATACCCTCAACCGCAAGCTCCAGGAAGCCGATGCCCAGCAGGAGGAGATCAAGCTCATCAAGAAGAGCCAGCTCGACATGCTGGAAAAGATCTCCGGCTACTCCGTCGAGGAAGCCAAACAGTACCTTATCAAGAGCATCGAGGCCGACTGCACGCACGAAATGGCCGCCAAGGTCAAGGAAGTCGAAGCCCAGTTCAAGGACGAAGCCGAGCAGAAGGCCCGCGAGGTCATTGCCACGGCCATCCAGCGCTGCGCTGCCGACCACACGAGCGAGATCACCGTTTCCGTCGTTCCTCTCCCCAACGACGAAATGAAGGGCCGCATCATTGGCCGCGAGGGACGCAACATCCGTTCCATCGAAACGCTCACTGGCTGCGATCTCATCATCGACGATACCCCCGAGGCCATCACGGTCTCGAGCTTTGATCCCGTCCGCCGCGAGGTGGCGCGTCTCGCGCTCGAAAAGCTCATTCAGGACGGCCGCATCCACCCTGCCCGCATCGAGGAAATGGTCGCCAAGGCTCAGCGCGAGGTCAACCAGACCATCAAGGAAGAGGGTGAGCGCGCCGTGTTCGAAACGAACGTCCACGGCCTGCACCCCGATCTCGTCAAGCTCCTCGGCCGCCAGCGCTACCGCACGAGCTATGGCCAGAATGTGCTCAACCACTCGATCGAAGTTGCCCAGATTTCCGGTCTGCTCGCCGCCGAGCTCGGCGTGGACATTGCCACGGCCAAGCGCGCCGGCCTGCTGCATGACCTCGGCAAGTCCATTGACCACGAGGTCGAGGGAAGCCACGTGACCATCGGCGTCGACCTTGCCCGCAAGTACAAGGAGTCCGAAGAGGTCATCCATGCGATCGAAGCGCACCACGGCGATGTGGAGCCGCACACGGTCATCGCCTGTATCGTGCAGGCCGCCGACACGATCTCCGCTGCCCGCCCCGGCGCGCGCCGCGAGAACATCGAGAACTATGTCAAGCGTCTCGAAAAGCTCGAGGAAGTCTCCCGCTCGTTCCCTGGCATCGCGAGCTGCTATGCCATTCAGGCCGGCCGTGAGATCCGCGTTATGGTCAAGCCCGAGGAGGTCAGCGAGGATCAGATCGTCCTGCTCGCGCGCGACATCGCCAAGAAGATCGAAGCCGAGCTTACGTACCCCGGCCAGATCAAGGTCCACGTCCTGCGCGAGACCAAGGCCGTCGATTACGCGAAATAAGATCTCAAAATATTACAGCAAAAAGCAGCTGCCGTTTTACGGCAGCTGCTTTTTGCGCTTTGAGCAACGCGCACTTGAATAACAAGGGAGTAAAAGATTTTTCAAACTGTCTCATTGCATTGCACCTCAAAACAGGCTATCCTTGTGTCAGGAGGTGGCGGAGAATGGCAAACGAAAATACAGATCCTTACGGATCGGAGGAGTATTGAGAAATACGGCGGAAACAGGATGTACTTCGCTCCGCCGCTCGATTATGACCGCGTGATGAAAAGAGTCCCCTACGGCAGGGTGACTACCGTCGGGGAGATACGGGAGTATTTCGCAAAACAAAACGGCGCAGACTTCACCGAGCCGATCACGGCGGGGATCTTTGTCTCCATTGCGGCGTGGGCGAGCAATCAGCGCACCGGGGATGAAACGCCGTATTGGCGAACGCTGAAGGCGAACGGGGAGCTCAACGAAAAATATCCGGGAGGCATCGAAGCGCAGAGGAAAAGGCTGGAGGCGGAGGGGCACACCATCCTCTCCAAGGGCCGGAAAAACATCCGATACTATGTAAAAGACTATGAAACTGTTCTTTTTGATTTGGAAAGGGAGACGTCTTCTTCACCGGAGGAATGAAAAACCGGGGCATGACACGCGGTAACGCGGTCATGCCCCGGCTCTTGCATATTCTTTTTATCCGAGCCGCGCTTCGAGAGCGGAGAGCTCGTCGGCGAGACGCTGCGGGAGTTTGTCGCCGAATTTGGCGTAGAACTCGTGGATGCCCTTGCACTCGGCCTTCCAGAGCTCGGGATCGACGGTGAGAAGCTCGGCGAGCGTTTCCTTCGTCATGCCGGTGCCCTCAAGATCGATGTCTTCCGGGTACGGCTCGTAGCCGAGCGCGGTCTCGCGCGCGTCCACCTCACCGAAGGCACGGCGCAGCACCCACTCGATCACGCGCAGGTTGTCGCCGAAGCCCGGCCAGAGGAAATGCCCCTCATCGTCGGTGCGGAACCAGTTGACGTTCGCGATGACCGGCGGCTTGGTGACGAGCTTTTCCATGTCCAGCCAATGCTGCCAGTAATCGCCCATGTTGTAGCCGCAGAAGGGGAGCATCGCCATCGGGTCGCGGCGGGTCTCGCCGACCTTGCCCTCGGCCGCGGCCGTCTTTTCGGAGGCCATGATGCTGCCGACGAACACGCCGTGACCCCAGTCACGGCTCTGGTAGACGAGCGGCGCGGTCTTGGCGCGGCGGCCGCCGAACACGATCGCGGAAATGGGAACGCCCTGCGGGTTTTCAAACTCGCTCGAGATGCACGGGCAGTTGACCGCCGGGGAGCAGAAGCGGGAGTTCGGATGCGCGCCGGGCACGCCGGAGGCGGGATCCCACGGCTCGCCCTTCCAGTTGAGAGCGTCCGCCGGCGGGTTCTTATCGAGTCCTTCCCACCACACGGTGCCATCCGGCTTGAGGACGACGTTCGTGAAGATGGTGTTTTTGCGCGTTGCGGCGAGAGCGTTGGGGTTCGTCTTTTCGCTCGTACCGGGGGCGACGCCGAAGAAGCCGTTTTCCGGGTTGACCGCCCAGAGCCGGCCGTCCGGGCCGGGGCGCAGCCAGGCGATGTCATCGCCGACGCACCAGCACTTCCAGCCCTTCTCACGCCACGCCTCCGGCGGGATGAGCATAGCGAGGTTGGTCTTGCCGCAGGCGGACGGGAACGCGCCGCAGATGTAGCGGATCTCGCCCTTGGGATTCTGCACGCCGAGAATGAGCATGTGCTCGGCGAGCCAGCCCTCCTCGCGGCCGAGCGTGGAGGCGATGCGCAGCGCAAAGCACTTCTTGCCGAGCAGCGCGTTGCCGCCATAGCCGGAGTTGACGGACATAATGAGGTTTTCTTCCGGGAAGTGTGCAATGTAGCGCTTCTCGGCGTCGAGCTCCGCCTTGGAGTGAAGACCGCGGACAAAATCCGCCGAATCGCCAAGCGCTTCATAAACGGCGGTGCCGACGCGCGTCATGATCGCCATGGAGCAGACAACGTAGATCGAGTCGGTGATCTCGATGCCGTATTTGGCAAAGGGAGAGCCGATCGCACCCATCGAGTAGGGGATGACGTACATCGTCCGGCCTTTCATGCAGCCGGCATAGATGTCGTGCAGCTTTGCTTTCATCTCGTCCGGCGCCATCCAGTTGTTCGTGGGGCCGGCGTCCTCTTCCTTTTTGCAGCAGATGAACGTGCGTCCCTCAACGCGGGCGACGTCGTTGAGCGCGCTGCGATGGTAAACGCAGCCCGGCAGCTTTTCCTCGTTGAGCTTCACAAGCTCGCCGGTGACGTATGCTTCCCGGCGCAGAGATTCAAGCTGCGTTTCCGTGCCGTCGATCCAGACGACGTTGTCCGGCTGCATCAGCGCGCGGCTCTCCTCGACCCAGTCGGTGATATGGTGGTTGATCGTATATGCCATTTCCCGGAGCCTCCTATTTGTTTTTACATTATATTATTCATAATAGACGGAAAAGTTCCGTTTGGCAATGGCGTATGTCGAAAAAAGTCCGCAAATTTGCAATTTTCATTTGTCAATCTTGCGTAAAAGCGCGTTGGAAAGGGCGGCGAACTGCGCGATGGAGAGCGTTTCGCCGCGCACGGCGGGCGGAAGCCCCGCCTCTTCCATGGCGGCTTCGATATCGGCTCGGTCCAGTTCGGAAAAACCCGAGCGCAGCGCGTTGGAGAGCGTTTTCCGCCGCTGGGCGAACGCGGCGCGCACGGTGCGGAAAAAGAACCTCTCGTCGTCTGCCTGCGCGGGGGGCGCGGCGCGCCGGTCCATGCGCACGACGGCGCTCGTTACCTTCGGCTGCGGCACAAAGCAGTGCGGCGGCACGTCGAAGAGAAGCCTGGGCTTCGCGTACCATTGCACGAGCACGGAGAACGCCCCGTATTCGCCAGTGCCGGGCACGGCGCACAGCCGCTGCGCGACCTCCTTCTGGATCATCACCGTGACGCTCTCAAAGCAGCCCGCTTCGAGAAACGCGGTGATGAGCGGCGTCGTCACATTATACGGCAGGTTGGCGCACACCTTCCACGGCCGCTCGCCGAGCGTTTCGGCGCAAATGGCGGGAAGATCCGCCTTGAGCGCATCGGCAAAGACAACGGATACATTGTCAAAGTCCGCGAGCGTTTCCGCGAGCACGTCCTGCAGCCGCGCGTCCAGCTCGATGGCCGTGACGCGCCCCGCAGTCTTCGCGAGCTCCGCCGTGAGACACCCGACGCCGGGGCCGATCTCCAGTGCGCCATCGGTTTTTTCGATGCCGCTTTCGGCGGCGATCTGCTGCGGCACCCAGGCGGCGGTCAGAAAATTCTGCCCCAGCGATTTGGAAAAGTGAAAGCCGTGGCGCTGCAATAGCGCCGTTATGTCGCGGTAATCGGTCAGATTCATCGTTCCACCAGCTTTTCAAGCGCGATGCGCAGCGCGCCGTCGTCCACGCCGCCGACGAGGCGGATCGTGCCGCAGGTCTCAAAGCCGTTTTTGCGCAGCATGGCGCGCATCGGCTCGTTGCCGGGTGCGGTATCGATGCGCACGCCAGCGCAGCAGTAGGCATGCGCAAGATCGTCCGCGAGCGAGAGCATTTCCGAGGCGATGCCGTGGCCGCGGTAGGCGTCCGAAACCATGATGCGGTGGACGGTGAGATACGGCCCCGCGCACGAGAGCCATTCGCCCTCGATGGCGGTATACGCCGCCTCGCTCCGGCGGCTGATGCAGAGATAACCCGCCGGATTTCCGTCCGCGGTGAAAAACCAGCCGTCGCCGCGCTCGATATCCCGGAGAAAGTCCTCCTTCGCGGGGTAGCCGTGCTGCCACTGGTCCAGCCCCTGTGAGGCAAGAAATGCCTTGGCCTCGTCCGCAATGGCGAGGATCGCGGGCAGATCGCCCTCCTCCGCGCGGCGGCAGTCGATCTTCGGCGGCACAGGGCGCGGGTGGCGCTCGGCGTCGATCTCGTCGAGCAGCGCCTTGTCCTCGTCGGTCTGCGGTACGAATTTTTCGAAGAGCTCCGGGCGCTTATCCATCGTGCGCTCGAGCATCTTCTTCCGCCGCCAGCGGGCGATCTCGCGGTCTACGCCGCTGCGGAGGATCGGCGGCACCTCGCGCCCCTCCCATACGTCCGGGCGGGTGTACTGCGGGTATTCGAGCAGCCCGTCCCAATGGCTCTCGCCGGTGAAGCACTCCTCGTTTGCGAGCACGCCGGGGATGAGACGGCACACGGCGTCCGTTACCGCCATGGCGGCGATCTCGCCGCCGGTCAGAACAAAGTCGCCGAGGGAGATCTCCTCATCCACGCACTCTTCGATGAAGCGCTCGTCCACGCCCTCGTAGTGGCCGCACACGAGCACGAGATGGTCGTAGTCCGCGGCGAGACGGCGCGCGCAGCTCTGGTCGAACGTCTTGCCCTGTGGGGACATGTAAATGACGCGGCGGCGCTTTTCGCCCGCCTTGGCGCACACGTCGTCAAGGCACGACTTGAGCGGCTGCGCCATCATCACGCAGCCCCAGCCGCCGCCGTAGGGGTAATCGTCCACCTGCTGCTGTTTGTTTTCGGTATAGTCGCGGATCTGGACGGCGTGGATGTCCAGAATGCCCTTCTTCTCGGCGCGGCCGAGAATGCTGATCTTGAGCGACGCCTCCACCGCGTCGGGGAAGAGCGTCAGAATGTCGATGCGCATGGCGTCACATCCCTTCTATCAGATGAACACGGATCGTTTTCTTGTCCGCGTCGATATCGAGAATAAATTCCGGCACGGCGGGGATGGTATGCTCGGTCTCACCCTGCACGACGTAGACCTGCCCGGCGGGCATATCGAGCACCTCGGTGAGCCTGCCGATCTCCGTACCGGTCTCGTCCACGACCGAAGCGCCGAGAAGATCGGCAACAAAGTGCCGCCCCTTCGGCAGACGCACGTCGCCGCGGGCGAAGTACACGATCTTGTTTTTCAAAAGCATCGCGCCGTTCACATCCTCCACATCCGCAAAGCGGACGATGAGCATGCCCTTGTGGACGCGCGACGAGGCGACGGCGCGCGGCGCGCCGTCAATGTAGAGCGTTTTGAGCGGCTTTAAAAACTCGGCGCTGTCGCACCACGGGTCGAGCTTGACCTCGCCGCGCACGCCGAACGTGTTGATGATCTTTCCCGCTTCGAGATACGGCTCCTTTGCCATAGGTAAACCTCCAGATATGGAAACCGCAGGGACGGGGCAGCGCCCCACCCCTGCGGTTTGGGTTTTGGGTTTGAGACTCAGTCGAGGATCTCGACCGAGACCTTTTTTCCCTGTCGCTGGGCGACGGCCTTCATCAGCACGCGGATCTCCTTGACCACGCGGCCCTGACGGCCGATGACCTTGCCCATGTCGCCGGGGGCGACCCGCACTTCAAAAACGGTTTCGCCGCCGGTCTCGTGCTCTGTCACGGAGACCTCGTCCGGTTTCTCCACGAGACTTTGCACGATGTAGGTCAGCAGTTCTTTCATTCCGGCAGCCCTCGGAATCAGGCTTCAGCTTTCTTCAGCAGGCCGCGGACCGTGTCGGTGGGCTGGGCGCCGTTGGCGATCCAGTACTTGGCGCGCTCCATGTCGATCTTGATGGTGGCGGGCTCGGTCAGGGGATCGTAGGTGCCGATCTCTTCGATGAAGCGGCCGTCGCGGGCGAAGTGGCTGTCGGCCACGACGACGCGGTAGAACGGAGCTTTCTTGGCGCCGGCGCGGCGCAGACGGATTTTGACCATGATGTGTTTCCTCCAAAGATAAATAATTTTTTATATTTTCATTGCTGTGCAACAAAAAGCGAATTAGAAGCCAAACGGCATTTTGGCGCCGCCGCGCTGGAAGCGCTTCATTTTCTTGCCGGAGAACTGGCGCGCCATCGTCTGCATCATTTCAAACTGCTTGAGCAGACGGTTGATGTCCACAACACCGACGCCCGCGCCCGCGGCGATGCGCCGCTTGCGGCTGGAGTTCAGGATCGAGGGGTTCTCGCGCTCGGCGGTGGTCATCGAGAGAATGATCGCCTCGGTGTGCGCCATGGCCTTCTCGTCGATCTTCGCGCCGGCGAGCGCCTTGGCGTCCAGCCCCGGCACCATCCCGGCGAGCTCCTGCAGCGAGCCCATGTTCTTCATGGAGTTGAGCTGGTCGAGATAGTCGGTCAGCGTGAAGCGGTTCTTTTTGAGCTTTTCGGCAAGCTCCTGCGCTTTCTTCTCGTCGACGACGGCCTCCGCCTTTTCGATGAGCGTGAGTACGTCGCCCATGCCGAGAATGCGGCTCGCCATGCGGTCGGGGTGGAATACCTCGATAGCGTCGAGCTTTTCGCCGATACCGGCAAACTTGATAGGCTTGCCCGTCACGGCCTTGACGGAGAGCGCCGCGCCGCCGCGGGCGTCGCCGTCGAGCTTGGTGAGCATCACGCCGGTGATGCCGAGCGCCTCGTCAAAGGCGGCGGCGGCGTTTACCGCGTCCTGGCCGGTCATCGCGTCCACAACGAGCAAAATCTCCGCCGGTTCGGTCTCGGCCTTGATGCGGCGAAGCTCGTCCATGAGCGCTTCGTCGATATGGAGCCGGCCTGCGGTATCGAGAAATACGAGATCGTTTCCGTGGCGGCGGGCATGGTCGATCGCGTGCTTCGCGATCTCCACGGGGTCGCCCTGGCCTTCCTCATATACGGGAAGATCGAGCTTCTTGCCGACGGTCTTGAGCTGATCGATCGCGGCGGGACGGTATACGTCGCACGCGACGAGCAGGGGACGCTTGTTCTGGCTCTTGCGCATGAGCGCGGCGAGCTTTGCGCCGTTCGTGGTCTTACCGGCGCCCTGCAGGCCGACGAGCATCACAACGCTCGGAGACTTGGAGCCGATGTTGAGCTTCTGGCTCTGCCCGCCCATGAGCGCGCACAGCTCCTCGTTGACGATCTTGATGACCATCTGTGCGGGGGAGAGGCTCTCGAGCACGTCCGTGCCGACGGCGCGCTCGCTGACGGATTTGACAAAGTCCTTGACGACCTTGTAGCTCACGTCGGCCTCGAGCAGCGCGAGACGCACCTCGCGCATCGCTTCCTTTACGTCCGCCTCCGAGAGACGGCCCTTGCCGCGAAGCTTCTTGAATACGTTATTGAGTTTGTCGGAAAGGTTTTCAAATGCCATGTCCCAGCTCCTGTAATGTGGCGGCGATCTCGCGCGTTAAGATGAGCGCGTCGCCTTCGGTCATGGTTTCGAGCCGCGCGAGCTTTTCCTGCGCCGCGGCGAGAATGTCCCGTTCGGCGGCGAAGCGCGCGACCAGCCCGGTCTTCTCTTCAAACCGGCGCATCGTCTCCTCGGCGCGGCGGATGATATCCCACACGCTCTGCCGGGAAACGCCCTCGCTCTGCGCGATCTCGGCAAGAGAGAGGTCTTCATTGTAATGCAGGTCAAAATACTCGCGCTGCTTTTCGGTGAGCAGCTCGCCGTAAGAGTCAAAGAGCATCGTGCGAAAGAGCGCTTCTTCCATACTCTCTGCCTCCCTCTGTCAAGGATTTTTCCCTGTCACCGGCACATTATACCTGCGCCGGTCAAGCCTGTCAAGGCTTTTTCGCTGACAGGGAAGAAAAAACGCATATCGCGCAGCGCTCCGGGGAAAAATGTTCCGTAAATGTCAAGCGTTAAATGTCAAACGTTGGAGGCGGAAACTATGGAAACGGTCACGATAGCGCTCAATGAGTTGGCGCATTATGCCGAGAGCACGGCGCGGACGATGCCCGTGACGGGCGTGGTGCCGCGCACCGTGGCGGAGGATCAGATCCGGTACGCGCTCCGGGCGCTTCGCGCCGCGCGGCGGCGGATGGAATCGGCTGCGGACGCGCCGGATGGCGGCGCGCGGTGGCTTCTTGATAATCTCTGGCTGTGCGAGCGGGAGGGAGCCTCTGCGTTTGCTGCGTTCCATGCCGCCGGGCGGCTTCGCACAACGTGCGAGGGGGCGCTCGTTCCGGCGCTTTGCCGGGTGCTGCTCGCCTCCGGCGGCGGGCGCGTGGACGAGGAGCGCATCGCCGTGTTTCTTGAGGGGTTCCAGCGGAAAACGCCGCTCACCGGGCGCGAGCTGGGGCTGCTCGGCGCGTCGCTGCGTGCGGCGGTGCTCGCCCGGCTCGCGCAGCTCTACCGCGGCGATACGCCGTCCGGCAGCGCGGCCGCCCTGCATTTTACGACGCTGCGGCACATCGCCTCGCTCGATCTGGACGCAGTGCTGGAGGAGGCGGACGCCGTGGAGCACATCCTCCGGCGTGACCCGGCAGGGGTGTATTCTCTCATGGACGAGCGCAGCCGCCGGGACTATCGCGCGCGCGTCGAAACGCTCTCGCGCCGGAAAAATCGGAGCGAAGCGCGCGTTGCGGAGGAGGCACTGCGTCTCTCTATGCGCGCCGAGGGCGTCCGGCGGCGGCACATCGGGTACTGGCTCTATGAAAACCCTCTCGGCACAGGTGTGCCGCGAAAAACGGGCGCGGCGTACATTCTCACAAACGTCCTTTTCACGCTGGCGCTCTCCGCCGCGCTCGCGCTCTGGACGCGAAGCGTCCTTGCCGCGGCGCTCTCGCTCCTGCCGGTTTCGGAGATCGTGAAGAGCGTTCTTGACCGCGCGCTGCTCCGCGCCGTGCCGCCGCGTCATGTGCCGCGGCTCGCGCTGCGGGACGGCGTCCCGCCCGAGGGAAAGACGGTCTGCGTGCTCTCCATATTGCTCACGGGGGAGAAGGCGGCAGATATCGCTCTTCGGCGGCTCGAGGAGTTTCGCGCCGCTTCCCGTGAGTGCGGGGAAAACCTTCTCTTCGGCCTTTTGTGCGATCTGCCGGAGAGCGGCGAAACACTCTCGCACGCCGACCGCGCGCTGCTCGATGCCACCGCCGCCAAGACCGAGGCGCTCAACGCGCGATGCGGCGGTGGCTTTTTCCTCTTCACCCGCGACCGGCTTTTCAGCCGCGACAGCGGCAAATTTGCCCCCTGGGAACGGAAACGCGGCGCAACGCTTGAGCTGTGCCGCCTGCTTGCCGGGGAGGAGACTGGCCTTCGCGTCCGCGCCGGAGACGCATTCATGCTGCGCGGCACGCGTTATATCCTTACGCTCGACGCCGACACGCGGCTCGAGCCGGAGAGCGCCCGCGCGCTGATCGGCGCGGCGCTCCACCCGCTCAACCGCCCGGCGGTCGATCCGAAAAAGGGCATCGTTTTTCGCGGCCACGGCGTGCTGCACCCGCGGATCGCGGTATCTCTGGAAAGCGCGTACCGGAACGATTTTGCGCGCCTTTTTGCTCCCGTGGGCGGCGGCGACCCCTACGGCTCGGACACCGGGGAGGTGTATATGGACGCCTTCCAGAGCGGCGGCTTTGCCGGAAAGGGGCTCATCCACGTGAGGGCATATCTCGCATGTCTTGGAGATCGTATCCCGGAAGGGCGCGTGCTGAGCCACGACGCGCTCGAGGGGGCGTTCCTCCGCGGCGGGTATGTGAGCGATGTGGAGCTGACCGACGGCTTCCCCTCCGGCGCGGTGAGCTATTTTGCCCGCGCGCACCGCTGGAGGCGCGGCGATGTGCAGAATCTGCCGTGGCTTTTCCGGCGCGGGAGGGCGCTGCCGCCCATCGAGCGCTGGCGGCTTTTTGATTCCTTCCGCCGTGCGCTGCTGCCGGTGGGGCTTTTCGTCTCGCTCGGCGCATGGTTTCTCGCTCCGAGCGCCGCAACACGAACCGCGGCGCTCTGCGCTCTGCTCGTTCTGCTTTTGCCGGTGCTCCGGTACTGTCTCGGCGTCCTCTTTCGCGACGGGCGCGAAGTGCGCTATAAAAGCGCGGCGCTGCACGGCCTTGGCGGCGAGCTAATGCGCGCCTTCACACAGATGCTCTTTCTCGCGGCGGAGGTGTGGACGAGCGTTTCGGCGATCGTTCTCGCGCTTTGGCGGATGGGAGTTTCGCACCGGCGGCTGCTCCAATGGCAGACCGCCGAGCAGAGTGAGCAGCGCAGCGCCAGCCTCGCCGGTACGTTCGCCGCGCTGTGGCCGGTCGTATACTTTTCCGGGCTGCTGCTCGCCTTTTCGCAGACGTTCGCCGGGCGCTCCGCGGCGATCTGCTGGATCTTCACGCCGCTTTTTGCCCACCGGCTTGGACGGGAGAAAAAGAAAAAGCTGCTCGACAGCGGAGAGCGGGAGTTCCTGCTGCGCCGCGCCGCGGAGATCTGGCGGTATTTTCGCGAAAACTGCACGGCGGAGTCGCACTATCTCCCGCCGGACAACGTGCAGCTCTCGCCTCCGGCCTCGGGCGCCGACCGGACGAGCCCGACGAACATCGCCATGGCGCTCGCGGGCGCTCTCGCAGCACTCGAGCTCGGCATTGCATCCGAAGAGGAAGCACTCACGCTATGCGGAAACATTCTCGATACAGTCGAGCGCCTCGGCAAATGGAAGGGCCATCTATATAATTGGTACGATACCAAAACGCTCGCGCCGCTTGACCCGGCGTATGTTTCGACCGTGGACAGCGGCAATCTGGCCGCGGTGCTCGTCGCCTGCGCCGCGGGATTTACCGCGCACGGCGCGCCCACGCTCGCAAAGCGGGCACGATCGATCGCCGCGGCGATGGATTTTCGCGCGCTCTATGATGAGAAGCGGCGGCTTTTCCGCATCGGGCTCCTGCCCGGCGAGAGCGCTCCGGCACAGAGCTGGTACGATCTTCTGGAGAGCGAGGAGCGCCTGACGGCGTATTTCACCATCGCCTCCGGACAGATCGAGCACCGCCACTGGCGGCAGCTCAGCCGCGCGCAGGTGGGCTGCCGGGGGCGGCGCGGCATGGTGAGCTGGTCGGGAAGCCTTTTTGAATATTTAATGCCGGAGCTCTTTCTGCCGCTGTACCGCGGCTCGCATCTCTGGGAGAGCGCCCGCTTTGCCGTATACGTCCAGCGGCGGCGCACGTTCGGCGCAAAAAAGCTCTGGGGCATATCCGAGAGCGCCTTTTACGCCTTCGACGCCACGGATCATTACCGCTACAAGGCGCACGGCTGCGCGCCTCTTGCGCTCTGCCGCAGCGGGAACAGCGAGAGTGTCATCTCGCCCTACAGCAGCTATCTTGCGCTTTGCGCCGCGCCGCACGCAGCGGTGGAAAATCTCCGGCGCATGGCGGAGGCCGGGCTCTCCGGCCCCTACGGGCTGTGGGAGGCGATCGACTTCACATCCTCGCGCACCGGCGGCGGGCCGGTGTGCGTCCGGTGCGTGATGGCGCACCATCTTGGCATGAGCCTTTGCGCGATCGCAAACGCGCTGTGCGGCGGCGTGCTGCGCCGGTGGTTTTTGAGCGATCCGGCCATGGCGGCGTACACGGGGCTTTTGCAGGAGAAGATCCCCCTCGGCGGGAAGCTTTTGCGCCGCGTTCCGGCAGTCGGAGAGCGGGGAAAGCGCGCCGGGTATGACGTACCCCGCCCCGGCGAGGGCGCAGATCCTTTCTTTCCGGACGGCGCGGCGCTTTCCAATGGCGCGTACCGTCTACTCGTAACGGCGAACGGCGCTTCGCGTGCCGCGTGCGGCACGCTCATCCCGTACCGGAGTGCCCGGACGCCGTGGGAGAATGCGCCCGGCATGGCGCTTTGGGCGGAGAGGGACGGCGTCTGCCGCTCGCTTTTGCCGAAGCCCGGGGAGAAGAGCGCGCTGCGCTGGCGCTTCACCGCCGGGGAAGCGACATTTTCGGGACAGAGCGAAGATTTTTTCTGGGAGATGCGCTGCACCGTTTCGCGCACGCATCCGGGCGAGCTGCGGCGACTTAGGCTGCGCTCCGAGAGCGCCGCGCCGGACGCTGTGATTATCGGCTTCGAGCCGGTATTGCTCGGCGCGCGGGACTATGCCGCGCACCCGGCGTTTGCCCGGTTGGGGCTTTGCACATCGATAGAAAACGGCGTGCTCATCGTGTACCGCGCGCCGCGCGGCAGCCAGAGCGCGCAGTATCTCGCGCTCGCCTGCTCAGAGGAAGCGGAGTTTTCCTCCGATTTCCGGCAGTTCCCCGCCCGCGGGGGCAAAGGGGCGTTCCGGGCGAATACCGGCTGGCAGAATGAGCCGTATATCGCCGCGCGCATTTCCCTGCCGGAGGGAAGCACGAGGGAAATTGCCGTTGCGCTCTGCGTCGCGGGTGATGCGGATACTGCCGCACGGGGCGCGCAGGATATGCTCCAAGAAACCTCCGGCTTTGCCATGGCGGATGCGGCCGCCGCAATCTGGGGTATGGAGCCGGGCGAGAGCGCCGCAGCCATGGAATATCTCCGTGCGCTCACCTTCCCGCAGCTCTGCGCCGAGGGACGCGCCCTGCCGGGCGGAACGCGGGAAGCGCTCTGGCGGCTCGGCGTCTCCGGGGATCTCCCCGTTATGGTGTTCGACGGCGGGGAAAACGGCACGGAGGCCGCGCTCCGGGAGCTTCGGCGGCACGCGCTGCTCGGCGCATGCGGCGTGGAGTACGATCTCGTGTTCCTCACCGCGCCTGCCGGAGACTACCGGAACGAGCAGCGCGCGGCGATCGAGACGGCGCTGGAGGCAATGCGCCTTTCCGAAACGCTCTCTCTGCCGGGCGGGGTATACTTTGCCTCTCACAGCGAGCGGGAAGCGCTTCTCGCCTGTGCCGCTCTTTTCGGCGACGCGGCGGGAACGTCTCTTCCGGCGGCGCGGGCTCGCGCTCTTCGTCTTCCTGCCGCGGCGGCAGAGGAAACCGGCACGTCGGCGGTATCCTGCTCCGAAGAACAGGAAGTGCAATTCCTGTCACCGCCGCTGCCGCCGCGCGTCTGGACGAACATGCTCTATGGCGGCGGTCTCGGCTGCGCCGCGGCGGACAACGGCCCGGCGGCGCTCTGGTACGAAAATGCGCGCGAGTGCCCCATCGTCCCGTGGTCGGGCGATGCGCTCGCGGCCAATGGTGCGGAACGGTTGTGGATCGAAACGGAGCACGGCACAGAAAGCCTCTTTTCCGACGGCGGCGCGTGTGAGATCACGTTCGGCTTCGGCTATGCCCGTTGGGAGAGAAATGTCGGCGGAAACCGCATCGCGGTCACGGCGTTCATCGTGCCGGACGCGCCGGTGCGCGTGCTGCTGCTCGAGAGCACCGCGCCGTGTGAGGTTTCCTATTTCGCGCCCGTGCAGCTCGCGCCGGAGCGGGAGGATGCGGCTTCCGCATCCGTCTGGCGCGACGGCGGCGCAATCTGCGCGGAAAACCCGCGCTGTCCGTATAAGGACGTGCGCGTGACGCTGCGGTGCAGCGCGCCGTGGATATCGGTTGGAACAGAAGCGCACTTCCTGCTCGGCGAGACGACCAATGCTCCTCGCCGCGGCTTCCCGGCGCTGGCCGGGGTGTTCCGGCTGGAAAAAGCGGCGGTATTGCTGCTTGGCACGGCGGATGTTCCGGCGCTGCTCGATATCGCGCGGGCGAGGGAAGCGCTCGCAAAGACAAAGGCATGGTGGGCGCAGCGCGTGATGGGCGAGAAGTATTCCGAAGCTATGCCGGAGAGCGTGCGGCATCTCGCGCCGTGGAGCATCTATGCCGCACTCTGCTGCCGCGTGCTGGGGCGGGGGAGTCTCTACCAGAGCGGCGGCGCGATCGGCTTCCGGGATCAATTGCAGGATTGGGTCAATCTCCTGCCCATCGATCCCGACGGTGCGAGAGGGCACATTCTTTCGTGCTGCGCTCATCAGTACGCCGAGGGCGATGTGCAGCATTGGTATCATCCGGCCGGCGGCGAGACCGACAAGGGCGTGCGCACTGACTGCGCCGACGATCTTCTCTGGCTGCCGTGGGCGGTATGCGAGTATGTGCGAGTAACCGGGGACGAGAGCCTCTGCACGGAGAGCGCGCCATATCTTGCCTCGCCGCCGCTCGCACGCGGCGAGCGAAGCCGGTACGAGACGCCAACTCTCTCTGGGGAAACCGGCACCGTGCTCGACCATTGCCATCGCGCCGCGGCGCTCGTGCTCCGGCGGGGGATCGGGGAACACCGGCTGCTGCTCATGGGTGGCGGTGACTGGAACGACGGCTTTGACGCCATGGGGGAGCGCGCGGAGAGCGTATGGCTCACGTGGTTCGCCTCCGGCGTTTTCCACGACTTTTCCGCCCTGCTCACGAGACTTGGCGAGCCGGGCGCGGACCGGTACGAGACCGCTGCGGCGTCGCTCGGCGCGGCGGCGAACGAGGCGTGGGACACCGATCACTATCTGCGCGGATACTATGCCGACGGCACGCCCCTCGGCGCGTCCGGCGCGGCGGCGTGCCGCATCGACTCCGTGGCGCAGGGCTTCGCCGCCTTTTCGCCCTATGCCGGAAAAGAGCGCGTGCAGACCGCGCTCACCGCGGCGCTCGATGCGCTCTGGGACAGAGAGAAACGGCTGATCCGCATCTATGCCCCGCCGTTTCTGCCGGAGGAGAGCGCGCCGGGGTATGTTTCGACCTATGGGCCGGGCTTTCGCGAAAACGGCGGGCAGTATACCCACGTAGCGGTGTGGCTTGCGCTTGCGCTGCTGCGCGCCGGGCGGCGAGAGGAAGCGGCGGCGCTTGCGGAGGATATCGCTCTCTCGCTGCAATCGGACGAATACGGTGCGGAGCCGTTTGTTCTCCCGGCAGATATCGCGTATGCGCCCGGAAAGGAAGGACGCGCGGGCTGGAGCTGGTATACGGGCGCGGCGGGCTGGTATTACCGGCTGCTGCGCGAACTGTACGGCGAAGCGCGGTGAGGAAAAAATTCACATTTGCGCTATGAACGGGCGGAAAAACGTGATATACTCAAGAAAAACAATCCCTCAGTCAGCCTTGCGGCTGACAGCTCCCTTTGCACAAGGGAGCCTTAATCAAACGAAAAGGGGCGTGACCGTATGGAATATTTCCGCGAAGAACTGTTCCCCTGTGTATCGCTGACGGCGGTGCAGACCGACAAATTCAAAACCGGCTGTATGACGGCGTATCTGCTCACGCAGCTCCACCGCGAAACGGCGGCGGAAAACGCCGTGCTGCCGTATGTGCTGCGGCGCGGCACAAAGTCGCTGCCGGACATGCGCCGCATTTCCGAACGGCTTGACGCGCTCTACGGCGCGGAGATTGAGCCCTCGGTGCGAAAGCTCGGCGAAATTCAGGCCGTCGGCTTCTATGCGGGCTTTGCCGAGGATGCGTATCTCCCCGGCGAGACAAACGTGCTCGGCGAGGTCATATCCCTGCTCGGCGAACTGTGGCTCTCCCCGGCGACGCGCGGCGGGCTGTTTCTTCCCGCACACGTCGATTCCGAGCGCGAAAAGCTCGTAGAGCGCATCGAATCGGTGAAAAATGATAAGCGCAGCTGGGCGTTCCAGCGCCTGCGGGAGAATATGTGCGCCTATGAGGACTATGCGACCGGCGCTTACGGCACCGCGGACGAGGCCGAGAGCATCCACTATGTGAAGCTCACGAAGCACTATAAAGAGCTCCTTGCCGCGTCGCCGATGGAGTTTTTCTACTGCGGCAGCCGACCGGGCGAGGAAGTGGCGGATATGCTGCGCGAGGCTTTTGCGCTGCTGCCGCGCGGCGAGATCGATCTCGATCTCGGCACCGACATCCGCATGAACGCTGTGGAGGAAAAGCCCAGGTACTTCACCGAGGAGGATGAAATTTCGCAGGGCGTGCTCGCCGTCGGCTTCCGGCTCGGCGAGTGTATGGACGATCCCGACCCGGCGAAGCTCGCCGTGTTCAACGCCGTATACGGCGCGGGTGTTACCTCGAAGCTCTTTCAGAATGTCCGCGAAAAGCTCTCGCTCTGTTACTACGCTTTCTCCAACACCGACGCGCTCAAGGGCATTATGGCGGTGCTCTCCGGCATCGAGTTTGATAAGTACGACGAAGCGCTCAATGAGATCCTTGCCCAGCTCGACGCGGTGCGCGCGGGCGACATCTCCGAAGCCGAGCTCGCCGCGGCGCGGCGCAGCGTGGCGGGCGATCTCCGTACCGGCGCGGACAGCCCGTACTATCTTGCAGACTTCTATCTGCGCGAGACCGTGCAGGGGACGGACGCCTCGCCCGACGATATTGCGGCGCTCGCCGAGACGGTCACGGCCGAGGACGTGGCCGCCATTGCGCGCGGCGTGGAGCTTGACGCCGTATACTTTCTCCGCGGAGAGGAGGCCGAGGTCGAATGAACAAGCACGAATATCCGCATCTCGGCGAAACGCTGTATGAGGAAGCCCTCCCGAACGGGCTTTCCATTCTTGTTGCGGTCAAGCCGGGCTTTTGCAAAAATGCGGCCTTTTTCGCCACACGCTACGGCGGGGCCGATCGCCGCTTCAAGGTAAACGGCGAGTGGATCGATACGCCCGCAGGTGTCGCCCACTTTCTCGAGCACAAAATGTTTGATATGCCCGATGGGCGCAACGTCCTTTCGGACTTTGCCGCGCTCGGCGCGCGCCCCAACGCCTTCACCAGCAGCGGCCGCACGGCGTATTACTTTACTGGCTCGGAGAACTTTATGGAAAATCTCCGGCTGCTGCTCACCTATGTCTCCACGCCGTACTATACCGAAGAGAGCGTGGCGAAGGAGCAGGGCATCATCGGCCAGGAGATCTGCATGAGCGAGGACGAACCCGGTTATGCCGGATACTACCAGCTGTTCGGCGCGCTTTACGACCACCACCCCATCCGCGAGAGCGTGGCCGGGTCGATCGAAAGCATCGCGCAGATCACGCCGGAGACGCTCTATCATTGCCACAGCGTGTTTTACCATCCCTCGAACATGGTGCTCTGCTGCGTCGGCGATGTGGACCCCGAAGCGATCGCCGCGGCGGCGCGCGAGATACTGCCGGACACTCCCGGCGAGAAGCCGGAGCGCGACTACGGCGCGCCCGAAACGCTTCTGCCCTGCAAGGCGCGCGCCGAGAAAACAATGAGCGTTTCCGCGCCGCAGTTTCTGCTCGGCGTGAAGCTGCCATATCTTCCGGATGGCGCGGCGAGAGAGCGGCAGAAGCTCCTCGCGGAGCTTTCCTGTGAGTGTCTGCTCGGCACTTCCTCGGCGTTTTATAACGATCTTTACGCCAAGGGACTTTTGAACCGCGACTACGCCATCGAATACGATTCCTCTGCCGGGGCGGTCACGCTGGTGCTCGGCGGCGAGAGCCGCGACCCCGACGCCGTGGCGGAAGCCGTACACGAGGCGGTCTCCGGCGTCGCGCTGCGCGGGCTGGATAAGGACGCGCTCGAGCGCTGCCGCCGCGCGAAGTACGGCCAGAGACTCGGCTCGCTCGATTCCTTTGCCGCCTATGCCATCTCGCTTGCCGAGAGCAAGCTTGACGGCTGGGACTCGCTTGACGCGTTCGCGGCGCTTGAATCCATCACGCTCGCGGAGTGCGAGGCGTTCCTCTGCGAAAATCTCACGCGTGAGCGCTTGGCGCTCTCTGTGATTCGTCCCAACACCTGATTTTTCCACAGCGAAAGGAGTTTTCCTCATGCCCGAAGCATTTCCCGGCGCAATCATCACATTTCCCATGCTCGGCGAGAGCTTTTCTCTCAACCCGAGCGGTACATACACGCTCTTCGGCCATACGCTTTACTGGTACGGCGCGATCATCGGTCTCGGCTTCATCCTCGCTGCGCTCTACTGCATGTGGCGCGCGCCGAAGGATTTCGGCATTTCCAAGGATACCCTGACCGATGTGGTGCTCATCGGCCTGCCCACGGCGATCATCGGCGCGCGGCTCTATTACGTTTTTTGCCATTGGTCGAACTATGTTGGCGACACCGTGTGGCAGACGCTCTGGAACTGGTGCAAGATCTGGGAGGGCGGCACGGCCATCCCCGGCGGACTGCTGCTTGCAACGCTGTGCGTGTGGCTGTACGCAAGAAAAAAGAAGATCCCCTTCGGCGCGATCATGGACTGCGTTGTGCTCGGACTGCTCATCGGGCAGATCATCGGGCGCTGGTCGAACTTCATGAACCGCGAGTACATCGGCGAGGTGACGGACATCTTCTGCCGCATGGGGCTCACGACCGGCGGCACCACGTACTATGTCCATCCGCTGTTTCTCTATGAATCGCTCTGGAATCTTGTGGGCTTCCTCTTCCTTGCAATCTGGACGCAGAAGGGAAAACGGCAGTACGACGGACAGGCAACGCTGCTGTACTTTATCTGGTATGGCCTCATCCGCTTCCTGCTTGAGCCGCTGCGTACTTCGCCGCTGCTCATCCCCGGAACGGCGCTGCGCGCTTCGCAGGTGATCGGCGGCGGCATGTGCCTTGTTGCGCTCGTGCTCCTCGTTGTGCAGAGCCGAAAGCCGCACCGCCCGGAGGATCTCTATGTGAACCGCGTCCGCGCGCAGAGCGCCGCGGCGAAAGAAGAGGAAAAAACACCGAACGGATCGGAAGACAAAACCGTCTGATAACCGGAAACCAAAATCTTGAAGGAGGAAATAGATCATGAACTTCAATCTCGATTCTCTTATGGACACCATCACCAACCTGCGCGAGCGCGGCGCGGAATACGCCAATGTTGCTATGGACAAAACGAGAGACGCTGCCCGTCTCGCCAAGCTCACCGTTGCGCTGACGGGCGAGAAGGACGCGCTCAAGAAGGCGTACATCGAGCTCGGCAAGGCGTATTATGAAGAGCACCACAGCGATGCCGAGGGGCTGTACGCGCAGCTCGTTGAGGAAGTGGACGCGGTCAACGCGCGCATCGAGGAGATGCAGGCGG
>CAKTBC010000028.1 GCA_934533005.1 uncultured Oscillospiraceae bacterium
GTGCCGTTGCGGAAGATGGGATGCACGTTGCCGTGCTCGTCCACGCCGTCGATGGAGAGATCGTCGCTGCCGATCATGAAGTCGGTGTGGTTGCCGGCGTCGTTCACGCCAATCTCGTAGAGCTCTTCCTTGGTCATATTCTCAAAGCCCTTCACGCACTCGTCAAAGCCGAAACCGAGCGCGAGATGGCAGGCGGCGTTCTCGTCAAAGAGCGTGTTGTAGAAGAGCAGGCCGGACTGGTGGATCGGAGACTCCTTCGGCACAAGGGCGCACTCGCCGAGATAGTGGCAGCCCTCGTCCATGCTGATGATCTGTTCGAGAACGGCCTGTCCTTTTTCGGCCTTGACCTCCACGGCGCGGCCCTTTTCAAACCGGACGGAGAAGTTCTCGATGAGCTGCCCCTGATAGGAGAGCGGCTTTGTCGCGTACACAATGCCCTCGGCGGTGCGGCGGTCGGGAGAGGTGAAGACCTCCTCGGTCGGCATGTTGGGGTCATAGATGACGCCCTGTATTGTCGTGTCGCGTCCGGCGTGGAATTCGGCCGTCGGGATGAGGCCAACCTTGAAATCCGTGCCGTTCGCGGAATGGTAGCGCAGCTCGCGCAGATGCAGATCGTTCAGATACTTGCTGCGCGCCTTGAGATCGCGGTTGTGCTCTTCCCAGTCGGCGATGGGGTCCTCGCCGTCGGCGCGGGCGGTGTAGAGAATATCCTTCCAGAGCTGCTCTACGGCGGCGCGCTTGCTGAGCTCGGGGTGAACCTTCTTCGCCCACGCCTCGCCCGGCACGGCGGCGATGCACCACTGGTGCTTGTTGTCGATGGCGTCACGGTAGGGCTTGGAGACCTTGACCTTCTCGGCAAACGCCTTGAAGTACTTCGGGTTGATGCCGCGCAGCCCGTCGGGATCCTCGGACTCGATGAAAATGCGCACCGGCAGATGGTCGACCATATCCTGCATCCGCGCCTTTTCCCACTCGCGGGTCTCGGAAAGGTCGCGCAGCTTCATGTAGCGCGCGGCGAGCTTCGTGAGCTCGGGATAGTTCCAGTCGACGGTGACGCGGCTCGCGCCGGCCTTGTAGCACTCTTCCACGAGCATTTTGATGAATTCTGGCTGGTCAAGAGACGCGAAAACGCGCACTTCCTGCCCCTTCTGGACGTTCGCGCCCACGCGCACGATGAGCTTGGCGTAGGAGCGCATAACGGTCTTTTTCATAGGTAGAAACCTCTTTTCGTGAATTGATCGATGCGCCTATTATACCTTGCAACCGCCGGGAATTCAAGGTATAATCACCGTATGAAAGAAACGATGGACAACATAGCCGCGCGTGCGGATGACTGCATGGGCCGCGGCGACTGGGACGGCGCGGAGCGCGTCTTCCTCGCCGCGCTCACCGAAGCGGAGGCGACCGGCGACAGGCGCACGGCGCTTTCCCTTTGCAGCGAACTGATCGGCTTTTATCGCCAGCGCGGCGACGCGGAGAAATTTTACCCCGTCTATGATCGGTGCACGGCGCTGCTTGGCGAGGTGCGCCCCGGCGCTGCTGCGCGCGGGACGATTCTGATCAACGCCGCCACGGCGCTCGCCGCCTTCGGCGAAGCGGCGCGCGCTCTGCCGCTCTTTCGGGAGGCGGAGAGCCTGTACGCCGCGGCGCTTGCGCCGAACCACCCGCGTCTCGCGGCACTTTATAACAATATGGCCGCGGCGCTCGATGCGCTGCACCGCCCGGAGGAGGCGGAGCAGTACATGCTCCGCGCACTGGAAAACCAGAAACAGCGTCCCGGCGATCTCGATCTCGCGGTGACGTATGTAAATCTTGCGCAGCACTATGCCGCGCGAAACGATACCGACGCGCGCATCGCTGCGTGTCTCGACAAGGCGATGGAGCGCATGGACAGCCCGGACGCCGTCTGGGAATACTACTACGCGCACACGGCGCGAAAAATCGCTCCGGCGCTCGAAGCGCTGGGGCGCGCGGACGCAGCGCGTGATCTCCGGGAAAGGGCGGACATCATCTATGAAGGGACTTGAGCTCTCCCGCGTCTTCTGGGAAAACGCCGTGCTCCCGGCGATCGAGGAGACCTGCCCTGTGCTGCTGCCGCGGCTCGCCGCGGGGCTCTGCGGCGGCGGGTCAGATTGTCTGGGATATGATGACGAGTTGTCCCACGACCATGGCTACGCCGCCGGGTGCATGTTATTCCTTGCGCCGGAGGACGCCGAAACGCACGGTTTTCTGCTCTCCACACTCTACGACCGCCTGCCGCGGGAATTTCTGGGCGTGAAAACCGAGCACCGCAGCCGGCAGGGCGACGGACGCTACGGCGTCAAGACGACCGCGCAATTCCTTTTGGAGCAGACGGGGCTTTTCCATACGCCGGAGGCATGGTACGAGTGGATGGCAATCCCGTCGTATGCGCTCGCCGCTGCCTGCGCCGGGGAGATATTCTACGACGGTTCCGGCGATATGACGCGCTTTCGCGAAACGCTGCGCACCGGCATGCCGGAGGACGTGCGGATAAAGAAGATCGCCGGGCACGCCGCGCTCATGGCGCAGTCCGGGCAGTACAACGTCTCGCGCTGCCGCCGCCACGGGGAAGAGAGCGCGGCGCGGCTCGCGTGCTGTGAGTTTGTAAACCACACGCTCGCCATGCTGTTTCTGCTGAACGGACGGCATATGCCGTTTTATAAATGGGCGTTTCGCGCCGCAAAAGAACTGCCGAAGCTTGCAGAGCTCGTCCCCGCGCTCGAAGCGCTGCTGCGCGAGCCGGACGAGGCGGAGATCGAGCGCGTGAGCGCCGCGGTGATCGAAGAGCTGCGTACCCAGGGCCTGACGGACGGCAGCTGGGATTTCCTTGAGCCCCACGCCTATGCCGTCATGCGGCGCATCCAAAACCCGGAGATCGCCGCGCTGCACATCATGGAGGTCTGACATGGAAGAATACCGCGTACCGGCGGAGCTGCTGGATGAGAAGGGGAAGCTTTCCCGTCCCGGCTGGTCGGCACAGGACGATTTCATTTACAATAAGGAAAACGCCGGCGGCGGCCTTTCGGAGTGGGAGCGCTACTTTGTTACTGGTGCTTCCTTCGCGCTGGAGATCAGCTACGGCCACACGCGCTCCGGCGGCATCGCCGAGGTGCGGCTCACCGACCTCGAGACGGACGAGCGGTACGCCTCCGGCAGCGTGCAGGCGTTCCCGGGCGATGCGTTCGATCTGGACTTTTCCTGCGGCGAGGAGCACACCGTCAAATTCGAAAACGACGATCTCTACCTTCTGCTCACGCATTATGACGGCGTGCGCCGCGTGCAGTTCCGCTCGGAGCGGTTCGAGGGCGATCTCTCCTGCGCGAATGACGGCGACGGCATCTATACCGCGGAGGCGCTCTCCGGAAAGCAGTTTTATACCCGAGGCTTCCGGTGCTTCCCCGGCCTTTCCGGGTATCTTCGGATGCATAATCGCGATCTGCCGCTCGACGCAAAAACGTTCCTCTTCTCCGAGAGCGTGCGCGCCATGATGCCGCGCGGCGATGCGTATCTCCGGCTCTTCGGCAGTACGTGCGTTGAGGGGCACGTTATCTCGCTCGCCTTGTCCGACGGTGCGGAGAGCGAGCAGGAAAACGCACTCTTTTATGACGGTACGCTCTGCAAGCTGGGGCGCGTATACATGAAGCGCAACTCGTCCGATCCGCTGCGGCCGTGGTATATTTCCGACAGTACCCGGCGGCTGCATCTGGAATTCGAAGCGCGGCACGAATACCGCGTCCGGCGGCGCGCCATGCTGCTCCGCTCCGAGGTGCGTCAATATTTCGGAACGTTCTCCGGCACGGTCGAGCTGCCGGACGGGGAGATACTTCCAATCGAGGATATGTACATTTTCAGTGAGGAAAAGCTGCGCTGAGCGGCAGAAAGGACAAAGATATGGAAAAAACCTTCTGGTATAAGGATGCGGTCATCTACCAGATCTGGCCGCGCAGCTTCAAGGACGCCGACGGCGACGGCGTGGGCGATCTGATGGGCGTGTACGAAAAGCTGGACTATCTCAAAAGCCTGCATGTGAACGCCATCTGGTTTTCGCCGCTCTACCCCTCGCCGAATGCCGACTTCGGTTACGACGTGGCGGACTATATGGACATCTCCGCCGAATACGGCGGCATGGCGGCGTTCAAAAAGGTGCTTGACGGCGCACACGAGCGCGGCATAAAGGTCATTATGGATCTTGTCGTGAACCACACGAGCGACGAGCACCCGTGGTTCCAGGCGAGCCGCCGCGGCGAGGAGCCGTATAAGGATTACTACATCTGGCGCAAGCCGAAAAAGGACGGCACACTTCCCAACAACTGGGACAGCATGTTCGAGGGCAAGGCGTGGCAGTATGACGAGGTACGTAAGGCATACTATCTCCACATCTTCGCCATCAAGCAGCCCGACCTGAACATGGATAATCCCCGCGTGCGTGCTGAGGTGAAGAAAATTCTCCGCTTCTGGCTCGATATGGGCGTGGACGGCTTCCGCGAGGACGTCATCACGTATATCTCCAAGCCCAAGGGGCTGCCGGATGCGCCGTTCTACATGCCCATGGCGCGCGGCATCTTCCAGTACAACAACGGCCCGCATCTGCACGAATATCTCAACGAGTTCCGCACCGTGCTCGACGATTATGACTGCGTGACCATCGGCGAAGCGCCTCTCATCACAACGAAGCGCGCGCTCGACTTCATCGGCGGCAAGCACCCGGAGCTTGACATGATGATCCCGTTCCAGTGCATGGAGGGAGACTGCTTCCTGCAGGACTATTCCCACCACCCGTTCTGCCTTTTGAAGCTCAAGACCATATGGGCGCATTGGCAGAAGGCGCTGCGCGGCAAGGGCTGGAATCTGCTGTACATCGAAAACCACGACCATCCGCGTGTCATCAGCCGCTACGGCAGCGAAAAATACAACACCGAGAGCGGCAAGGCGCTCGCGGCGTCGTATCTCTTCCAGGAGGGCACGCCCATCGTCTATCAGGGGCAGGAGATTGGCATGACGAACATCTATCCCGAGACGATCGACGGCTACGAGGATGTGCAGACCATCAACCAGTACCACCACTTCGCCACGCACAAATCCGAAAAGAAGCGCATGCAGCGCATTTACTGGGGCTCGCGCGACAGCGCGCGCACGCCCGTGCAGTGGGACGATACGCCAAACGCCGGATTCACGACCGGCACGCCGTGGTTTGCGGTCAACGAAAACTATCCGCAGATCAACGTCGCCGCGCAGGAGAATGATCCGGACTCCCTGCTGAATTTTTACCGCGAGGCGCTCTATTGGCGGCATGAGCTGCCGGTCGTGCGCTACGGCACGTTCCGCCAGTACTATCCGCTGAGCAACAAGCTCTTCGTGTATGAGCGCCGCTCGAAGCGCGAAAAGCTTCTCGTCATCTGCTCGTACTCGGTGAATCCCGTGAAGTTCAAGGCACCCCGCGGGTACGACCTGCGGAAGGGCCGGCTCATCCTGAAGAGCCACACGGACTATATCGAGAATAACGGCTTTGTCACGCAGCCTTACGAGACCCGCGTGTATCTCTTCCGCGACGAACCGAAAGCCGAATAACCAAATAAAACGCACGGAACCCCCGGACATCTCCGGGGGTTCCGTGCGCCTATTATTTAAAACTTCAATTGTTCATTGATCTCCCGGAGTGTTTCCTCCGGGATCTTCAGCACCTCGCGGTCGTAGGTCATAAGGCCGTTGAGCTCTTCCTCCACGTCCGTGATCTGCGTATACACCGCCGCGGTCAGCCCTTCCTTGGAAATGTGCGGCAGCACCTGCTCACGCATGAGCTTTTCATAGTCCCGCGCGAGCGAGGCGCCGTCGCGGCAGATGCGGTAGCCGAACACCTTGTCCGTCCAGCGGTGGCCGTCCACGGCGAGAATGTACCCGCCGTACTCCGTGAGCGCGAGCGCGCGGCCGTCGTTCTTGAGCTTCACGGGGCGGAAATAGATATGGCGGCTCTTCATTTCCTCATAGCCCTGATCCTGCCAGCCGCTCGCGTGATCGATAAAGCGCGTGGCGTCCAGCTTTTTGAGCTCGTTTGCCATGTCCAGCGCGTCAAACTGTCCCCAGCCCTCGTTGAACACCGTCCAGAGCGCGATGCATGGGCAGTTGTAGAGAAGTCGCACCGTGTCTGCCATCTCGCGGCGAAACCGCGCGCGGGAGAGCATGCCGCTCCGGCCATAGGGCTTTGCGTCCTTGTCCGGGAGATCGACCTTGCCGAGCGTCGGCAGCGCGGAAACGTGGAGAAAGCTGTACGGCTGCCCGCCGGACACCATGTCCTGCCAGACGATCATGCCGAGCCGGTCACAATGATAGTACCAGCGCAGCGGCTCGATTTTTATATGCTTGCGCAGCATGTTGAAGCCGCAGCGCTTCATGGTTTCGATGTCGTTCACCATCGCCTCGTCCGAGGGCGGCGTGAGAAGTCCGTCGGGGTAGTACCCCTGGTCGAGCAGGCCGTTGTGGAAGAGGGGGGCGTTGTTCAATCCGAACACCTTATGGCCGCTCAGCTCCACATAGGAGAACTTGCGCATGGCAAAATAGCTTTCCACACGGTCTTCGCCGCAGGTGATATCCAGCGTGTAGAGATAGGGATCGTCCGGTGTCCAGGCGTGGAAACCGGGGAGCGGGACAACGCATACGCCGTCTTTTGCCCAGCTCCCGGCAACGAAGCTTCCGTCCGCGCCGCGCACGTCGCACGTGATGGCGGCGCTCTCGCCCGCGGTATCCAGCTCGATGCGCACGCGAGCGCCGTCAAACTCCGGCGTGATGCGAAGGCTCTTTACATAGACCTCCGGCACGCTCTCCAGCCATACCGTCTGCCAGATGCCGCTCTGCGCGGTGTACCACATGCCGCCGCGCTTGTAGCGCTGCTTGCCGTAGGCAAACGTGGGATCGTCGGCGTTGTCGCGCACCGTTACGCGAAGAAGGTTCTCCCCCTCGCGCAGCAGACTTGTGATATCCGCGGAGAACGGCCAGTAGCCGCCGGAGTGCTTCACGGCGGAAACACCGTTTACGAACACCTCTGCGATCTGATCCACTGCGCCGAAGTGCAGCAGCACGCGCGATTTCTGAAAGCCCTCTGGCAGCGTGAAGCTCCGGCGATAGTGCAGATATTCGTCCCTGGCCGGGCCGCGCTCGGCACCGGAGAGCGGGGCTTCCGGGGAGAACGGCACGACGATTTCGCCGTCCCACGCCTCCGGCTCGTCGCCGGACGCCGTGACGGCATAGTCCCAAACGCCGTTGAGATTGAGAAAACTCTCCCGCCGCAGCTGCGGGCGGGGATATTCCGGTAAGGGGTGCTCGCAGTCGAGCGCCGCGCCCCATTTTGTCAGCATCGTCATTCGTTGATCTCCTGAAGTTTCTGCTCGCGCAGGCGCTTGGCATCCCGCCGCACGGCGGAGGCGGGAAGGAAAATGAATATTGCGGCGATCGCCGCACCGAGGAAGAGCTCGTAGGGATAGAGATAACTTCCCGCGTAGCTCGGATACTTGGCGAGAATTTCCGCCGTCGGCTCAAGCGCAACGGCGCGGATGATGATGGGATCGAGAATGCTCGCGAGCACCATGGGCAGCACGATATAGATGACCATCTTGACGCTCTGCACAGCACCGGCGCGGCCCTCAGGCGTATAGTCGCGCGCCGAGGCCGTGAAGAGACCGGCCATCATGAGATTGCCCGCCATGATGAGCGTCCCGCCGACGCAGAGAAGCGGCATGGCGTGCCCGACAAATTTGATGAGATAGGCAATCACGCCGCCGAGCACCTGCATGAGCGCGACGGGGTAATAGAATTTCTCCTTGCCGAACCGGTCCATGATCTTTCCGGCGGCAACGCTGAGCACCGCCGAGGCGAGCACGACAATGGCGATGGGGACAATGTAGTTTTCGATCCCGAGCGTGACCTCTACGAGCGAGATCATGTACGGCTGCCACATCTGCATGGCGAGCCCCGAGAACATCATGCCGAAGAAGCAGACGTAGATCATTTTATTTGCGCGGATGTTCTCCGGCCGGAACGCGAATACGACCTCGCGCAGATAGCTTTCACCCTTCGTCGGGCGGAGATTCGGGCTGTCCTTGAAGAGCCAAAGCCCCAGAATACCAGCGACTGAGGTGACTGCGCCGAGCACGAGATAGAATCCCGTCCAGTTGCCGTTCACGGTCATGGAGTCAAACCCCGCGAAGATCACGACGAGCGCGAGGATCGGCATGATGCTCAAAACGATGTCGACCGTGCCGCGGTTCGTCACGTCCGTCACGTCCGTGACCCAGGCGGAAAACGCCGCGTCGTTCGCTGCCGAGCCGATGGCAGACATGATGCAGTCCATGATGACGAACACTGTCACCGCAAGCCCCACCGGCAGCGCGACCTGCCCGTTGCCGAAGAGGGCGAACGTGGCGGTCGTCGCGCCCCAGAGAATGTAGCCCCAGCAGACGAACGAGCGGCGGCGTCCCACGCGGTCGGACCACGCGGCGCTGAAGAATGTGGCAAGCGCCGCGGCAATGGCGCTCGCGGACACGGTGGCGCTCGTCGCCCAGCCGGCGGCGGTGATGTTTTTCTGGATGTACGTGGAGAAATAGACGTTCTCCACCATCCATGCGATCTGGCCGACAAAGCCGAAAATCAGAAGGCAGGCCCAAACTCTGCCGCCGAGCTTTGTGCTTTTGCGCTCGGCACTGGCGGTATTATCCATGCTGTGTCCCTCTCTTTCGCAAGATGAGAATGGCTGCCGCTCCGGCAGCGGTGAAAAGCGCGATGAACTGCGAGGTGGAAAGCGTCCCGACCGCGCCGCGCGGATCGGCGCGCAGAAACTCGATCAGAAACCGGCCGATGCTGTACAAAAGGAGATACGTCCCCGTGAGCAGCCCGTCGCCGCGGCGCTTCTTTTCCAGAAGAAGCAGCAGCCCGGCGAGCAGAAAATCGCCTGCCGCGGAAAAAAGCTGCGTCGGCCAGAGCGGGATGCCAGCCGGAGCCATGCTGCCCGCCGGGAATGTAACGCCGAGAAAGCTCTCCGTCGGCTTTCCAAAGCAGCACCCGGCAAGAAAGCACCCGATACGTCCAAAGCCCTGTGCAAGCGCCACGGCGGGGATGAAGCAGTCCGCCAGACGCAGAAAGGGGAGCGAGCGCTTCCGGCAGTAAAGCCAGGCGGCACAGAGGCCGCATACGATCCCGCCGTAGACAACGAAGCCCTCCGAGCCGAGCGCGCCGAGCGGATCGGCGCGAAATTCGCTCCAATGCGCAAAAAGGAAGACAAGCTTCGCCCCGGCAAAGCCGGTGACAAGAATGAGGAGAATGAGCATGTTGACGGATTGCGTATCAAGCTTCCGCTCCTCGGCACGCCGCCAGATGAGCAGCAGCGCCGCGGCGATGCCGAGACCGATGCAGAGCCCGTAGCCGTGCACCGTGAGACCGCCGATTGAAAAAAGGTCGTTATACATGGTTATTCCTCTTCGGAGAGGACGTGCGCGCCGCAGTCTCTCGTGCGCAGCTCAAAGCACGCGCCCTCGCCGTAATCGATGTCCATCGCGGCGCGGAAGGCTTCATAGTCCGCCGCCGGTACAAGGCATTGAATGCACCCGGCAAACCCGCCTCCATGGATGCGCCATGCGCCCTTGCCCTCGAGCAGTGCCGCGGCGCGGTCGAGTGCCGTTGCCATTTCCGTGCGCTCCGGGTGCAGCGCGGGGACAACATTGCGCAGCAGCGTGCGAGATGAGGCACCCGAGGCGTTCATGTTTCGGATATACTCCGGCATGTTGCCCTCTTGCAGCGCCGCGGCCATACGGGCCACGCGCTCGTCCTCGGCAAAAAAGTGCGCGGCACGATCCACGGCAACGGGGGATATGTCCCGCGCGAGCCGGGCGCGCACCTCCGGTGCGGCAAATGCCGCGGGATCAACCTGCCGCAGAACGTCCTTTCCAAACGCCTTGGCAACAGCGGTCATATCGCGGGGAATGGCGGCATAGTCCGGCGTGAGATCGTCGTGGCGCGAGTGCGTGTTCACGGCGCAGAGGACGTACCCATGTGCGCGAAAATCAAACGTGATGCGCAAAACGTCCGGGCGTTCACTGTTGGCAAAATCGATCTTCGTGATGCCGCCGAACGCACTTGCGGCCTGATCCATCAGTCCGCTCGGCTTGCCGAAATAGTCGCGCTCGGCGCTCTGACCGACGCGTGCGAGTGTGAGCGCGTCCACACATCCGCCGTTATAAAGCGCGGAAAAGATTGCGCCGGTAAGGTTTTCAAACGCTGCCGAGGACGAGAGCCCGCCTCCGGCAGGCACAAGCGAATGGACGCACGCGCGAAAGCCTCCGATGCGAAGCCCCCGGACGGCAAATCCCGCGGCGACGCCGCGGATGAGCGCGGCGGTCGTGCCGGCCTCGGCTTCGCGCGGCGCTCTTTCGCCGAGCGATACGCGCACGCTTCCAAACCCCTCGGAGACGATCTCCACGACGTTATCCTCTGTGGGCGTGGCAGCGGCGGCAATGTCCCGGGTGACCGCGGCGCAAAGCACAATGCCGAGCTGGTGATCGGTGTGGTTTCCGGCAAGCTCCGTGCGTCCCGGCGCGCTGAGCAAAAGCGCGTCCGGCGCGTCGCCGAACGTTTGGAGATATTCCTCGCAAAGCTGCACATAGCGCGCTTGCGCCGCGTTCGCCGCGCCGTAGAGCGCTGTGAGCTGCGCGTCGCACGCTCCGGCGGCGAGCCGCTCTTTCCACGCAGAAATATTCACTGGATCGATCCCTCCGGGCATACATTTATATATGCTCGATTATAATTCGCGAGGGTATGCCGTGTCAACAGAACAGCGCCGGAAGGATGTCACTTCCGGCGCTGTGCAGCATGCGTATGGCGTATGGTTTATTCGATCCCGGCGATCAGCTCGGCGAGCGTGTCGGCGCTCACGCCGACGGTGGAGAAGAAGGCATAGGAATAATCGTCCTTCGTCCAGATGGCGGAGAACACGTTCTCGCCGTCGCCCTTTTCGGTCACGGTGATATCGCCGACGGTCACGGTCTCGGTTTTGGCGTAATCGGTGTAATCCCCGCTGATATCCTCCGAGCCGGTGCCCTTGCGGAGGCTGGCGCGGTCGTCGTTTTCACCGCCGCCGTAGCAGACTTCCAGAATTTTGTCGCTGTCGTTCAAAAAGCGGATGGCGGTCTGCGAAAGCCCGGCAACGGTTTCCGGCGCGGTCATGCCGTAGCCGATGGCCGTTTCGGCTTCTTCCATCGTGGCGGCGTCCGTCCACGGGTTCGGGATCTGGTTTATATTGTCTTCATCGGTCGGTAGAGTCGCCACAGCACCGCACGCGGCGAGCGCGAGCACGAGAGCAAAAGCAAGTACGAGAGAAAGCACCTTTTTCATGGTATCGGATAAACTCCTTTTGCTTTGTTTTTAAGCCACCGTGCGCATCGGTGTCTGACTGTAGGACGCTGCTGCGCACGGAATGTTCCAAATTTTCTTGAAAATATTAAAACATAGTGTTATAGTAGGTAAAACAAAGACAAAAGAACCAAAGAAGGTGCGATGTATGATCCGGGAAGAATTTCAGCCGATCCTTGAAAGCCTGGAAGCTGGACGCAGCGCCGTGCTGCACCGGACGGTGGACGGCGTTTGCTATACCAGATTGTTCCGGCCGCGCGAGCGGCTCATCCTGCTTGGCGGCGGACATATCGCGCAGCCGCTCTGCCGCATGGCGGCCATGCTGGATTTTGATGTGACCGTTGTAGACGACCGGCCGGACTTTGCCGCCGCGTCGCGCTTCCCGGAGGCGGCGCATACCGTGTGCGACGCTTTTGCCGCGGCCATCGCGGCGCTTAATCTCCGTAAGACGGATTATGTCTGCGTCATCACGCGCGGCCACCGCTGGGACGCCGACTGTCTGCGGCAGATTCTCTCCGGCACGATGCCGTCGTATCTCGGCATGATTGGCTCGCGCCGCCGCGTAGCAGGGCTGATGAAGCTTTTGAAGGACGAAGGGTACGATGCGGAAAAGCTTGCCGCCATCCACGCGCCCATCGGCCTTTCCATCGGTGCGGTGACGCCTGCGGAGATCGCCATTTCCATCTGCGCGCAGCTCGTGGAGCATCGCCGCGCCCTGCCGGAGACGGAGTATCCAGGCACGCTGCTCGAGCAGACAAACTCGGATCTCTCCGCCATCCGGTATCTCGCGGAAAACGAGGAGCCCAAGGCGCTGCTGCTCGTGCTCACGTCCACGGGCTCCACACCGGTCAAGTCCGGCTCGCTCATGGCGGTGAATAAGCTTGGCACAGGCTATGGCACCATCGGCGGCGGGTGCAGCGAGGCCGCAGCAATGCAGCGCGCGCGGAAGATCATCGGCTCGGGCGAGAGCTGCGTCATTGAGATCGATATGACGAACGACGTAGCCGCGGACGAGGGCATGGTCTGCGGCGGGACGATGCGCGTCCTCATCGAGGACACCTCGGAGCGCGGCGCATGAAGGCGCTCATTGCCATGAGCGGCGGCGTCGATTCGTCCGTCGCGGCGTATCTTGTGCAGCGCGCGGGGTACGAATGCATCGGCTGCACGATGAAGCTGTATACGAACACCGATGCCGGGATATCCGAGAAGCACACCTGCTGCTCGCTCGACGATGTGGAGGATGCCCGCGCCGTTGCCTACCGGCTCGGGATGCGTTACTGCGTTTTTAACTTCTCCGAGGGCTTTCGCGAGCAGGTCATGCTGCCATTTTGCGAGGCGTACCGCCGTGCCCGCACGCCGAACCCCTGCATTGAGTGCAACCGGCGCATGAAGTTTGACGCGCTCTTCCGCCGCGCTGAAGAGCTTGGCTGCGAGAAGATCGTCACCGGCCATTATGCGCGGATCGATAGGGCGGGGGAGCGGTACATTCTCCGAAAGGCGCTTGACGAGACGAAGGATCAGAGCTACGTGCTCTACGCTATGACGCAGCGTGAGCTTGCTCATACGCTCTTTCCGCTGGGCGCCATGCGCAAAAGTGAAACGCGCGCCATCGCCGAGACGGAGAGCTTTGTGAACGCGCGCAAAAAGGACAGCCAGGACATCTGCTTTGCCCCGGACGGCGACTATGCCGCCGCTATTGAGCGCCTGACGGGAGAGAAGAGCGTTCCCGGCACGTTTGTCTCGACGGACGGGCGCATTCTCGGCGAGCATAAGGGGATCATTCATTACACCGTGGGTCAGCGCCGGGGACTCGGTATTCCGCACGGCGAGCGGCTGTATGTCTGCCGGATCGCCCCGGAGAAAAACGAGGTCGTTCTCGGTGAAGAGAAGGATCTGTACCGGGGCGAGACGGCGGTGTCGGACGTGAACTGGATCGCCGGGGAGACGCCGGAGGAGCCGGTGCGCTGTGCGGTGAAGATCCGCTACCGCGCGAGAGAGCAGGCTGCGACCGTGTACCCGGAGGAGGGTGGCCGCGCCCGCGTGGTGTTCGATGCGCCGCAGCGCGCCGTAACGCCGGGGCAGGCGGCGGTGTTCTATGACGGGGATACTGTTCTCGGCGGCGGAACGATCGATTGAGAAAGTGCGCCGCGGGAGGATTCCCTCTTGCGTGCTGCGCCGATCTCAGGTATAAACATGGGATGGAAGGGAGGCGGTATCCTTGCCGGAAACGCCGATAAACGAAAAACCGACGCTCTCCAGGCGCGACAACCTGTTCATGGCGCTCAAATACCTGATGTGCACCGCGGGTGCGGGCATCATCCAGTTCGTGAGCTTCACGCTGCTCAACACCGTGGCGCATTTTGACCGGCTGCCGGTCTTTTTGCAGCTGTTCCCCGGCGCGGCGGTCACGGAGCTCAAGTATGGGCCCTCGTACTTCGTGGCGCTGGCGCTCTCGGTGATCTTCAACTTCACCGCGAACCGGAAGTATACGTTCCGCAGCGCGAACAACGTGCCCATCGCCATGGCAAAGGTGCTCGGGTACTATCTCGTATTCACGCCGCTTTCCATCTGGTGGGGCGAGGCGCTCGCGCAGCACGGCTGGAACGAATTTGCGATCCTCGTGCCGACGATGGTCATCAACGCCGTCACGGAGTTCCTCTTCAACCGCTTCGTTGTGTTCCGCGATTCGATCAACACCGCGGTCAAAAAATAAGGAGAAAAAGTCAGCGCCGGAAGGACAGGATCCTTCCGGCGCTTTGTCGTATATGGAAAAAATCAGACAACGTGCAGCACGTCCGCTAGCAGGCCGAAGATGACGCCGCCGGCGTAGAGAAGCCCCGCGGTCACGAGATTATCCCGCCAGTCGCGGTTCATGCGCAAGAGCACGAGAAGGCCCACGCCCGAGCCGACGAGAAGCCCCGAGAGCATCGCGCCGCCGGACATTGCGCCCTCAAGATAGAGCGATGTGAGCACAACGCTCGCCGCGCAGTTCGGGATAAGGCCGATGATGCCGCCAAGCAGCTCCCCGACGACGGGGCGGTTGAGCACGAAAGCGCCGAGCTTTTCCGCCCCAACGGCCTCCACAAGGAGATTCAAAACAAACGTCACAACGAACAGAAACGCGAAAATTTTGAGCGTATGGCGCAGCGCCGACTTGAAAATGCCGTCCTCGCAGTGGCAATGCTCCTGCTCGCACATCTCGTGGATGGACTTTTTCCGTTCGTAGCCGAGCTTTGATGCCACGGTATCCACCGTCACGCCGAGAATGATACCGGCAAGCGCCTTGTAGCCGAGGAGCTTCAAAATGAGCGAGACGGGGGCGCTGCTCGAAAGAAGGATCGGCAGCATCTCGTCCGAGGTGGAGAGAAACACTGCGAGCAGCGTTCCGCGCGTGATGATGCCGCCGGCATAAAGGTTGGCGGTCGCGGCGGAAAAGCCGCATTGCGGGATCACGCCGAGCGCCGCGCCGAGCACCGGCCCCCAGCGCCCCGCGCGGTGGACGAGCGCCACGGTCTTTTCCTCGGCGCGGTCCTCAATAAATTCGATCGCGAGATACGCCGCAAAGAGAAACGGCAGCAGCTTCAAACTGTCGATCACGGTCTCGCGCAAAACTTCCAAAAGCAAAGGGACAAACCTCCTGAGAGAATAGTAAAAAACAGTATATCACAGAACTGCCGAAATGTTCCACAGAAATTGCGAATTTCTTTTCGTTTTTTGCGGTTGCTTTTCGCTGCAAGATGGCGTATAGTATAACGACAGAAGAACAAATGTACGCAACAGGGGGACTGATCCGTGAAATTTATCAGTACCAGAGGAAAATCGCCGTCGGTCACGGCGGCGGAGGCCATCCGGCGGGGACTCGCGCCGGACGGCGGGCTGTATGTGCCGGACTCTCTTCCGGCCTTTTCGGCGCATGAGCTTGAAGCGCTCTTCGCGCTGCCGTATGCGGAGCTTTCCGCCGCGGTGCTCGAGCGGTTTCTTCCCGGTTTTTCGCGTGAAGAGCTGCTGGAATATACGAAGAAAGCCTATGCGGGCTTTGACGATCCCTCCGTCGTGCCGCTGCATGCGCTGGGCGATAAGCTCTGGACGATGGAGCTGTTCCATGGGCCCACGTGCGCCTTTAAGGACGTGGCGCTGCAGATCCTGCCGTATCTTCTGGCGGCCAGCGTGAAAAAATGCGCGGACGACCACACGGTCGCCATCCTCGTCGCCACGAGCGGCGACACCGGCAAGGCCGCGCTGGAGGGCTTTGCGGATGTGCCGGGCACAAAGATCGCCGTATTTTATCCGGACGGCGGCGTTTCGGACATCCAGCGCGCCCAGATGGCGACGCAGGGCGGGGAGAACGTCCTCGTGCTCGCCGTGCGCGGCAATTTTGACGACGCGCAGACTGGCGTGAAGGACATTTTTGCCGACGCTACGCTCGCATCCGAGCTCGATCGTGCGGGCGTTGTGCTCTCGAGCGCAAACTCCATCAACTGGGGACGGCTCGCACCGCAGATCGCGTATTACTTTGCCGCTTACGCCCAGCTTCTTCACTCCGGCAGCATTGCCCCGGGCGAGCGCGTGGACTTCTCTGTGCCGACCGGCAACTTCGGCGACATTCTCGCCGGGTACTTTGCCAAGTGCGCCGGTCTCCCGGTCGGGAAGCTTCTGTGCGCCTCGAACAGCAACGATGTGCTGACGGACTTCCTGCGCACCGGCGTATACGATAAAAACCGGCCGTTCCTGCGCACCATGTCCCCCTCGATGGACATTCTTGTCTCGTCAAACCTCGAACGGCTGCTCTATCTTGCCACGCGCGACGGCGAGCAGGTGGGCGAGTGGATGAGTGCCCTTCGCGGCGAGGGGAAGTACGCCGTCGGCGAAGAGCTTCGCGCTCTTCTTGCGGACGAGGGCTTTGCGGCCTATTGTGCCTTGGAGGAGGAGACGGCGCGCGTCATCCGCAGCACGTGGGCGGAAAAGGGCTATCTTGCCGACCCGCACACCGCCGCCGGGCTCTCCGCCGCGGAGCAGTACCGGCGCGAGAGCGGGCAGGTGCGCCCGACAGTCGCGCTCTCCACGGCGTCGCCGTTCAAGTTTGCCGCGGCGATGCTCTCCTCGCTCGGCGAGACGGTGCCGGAAAACGGCTTTGCCGCGCTCGATGCGCTCTCTGTGTTTTCCAAAATGCCCGTCCCTGCGCCGCTCGACGCGCTGCGCGAGAGGGAAGAGCGGTTCAAAACCGTGGTGGGAAAAGACGAAATGCGCGAATCTGTGAAAAACTGGCTGGTGAAATGATATGAAGCATGTGGTATTTCTTGGCGACGGCATGGCCGACGAGCCGTTCGCGCCGCTCGGCGGCCATACGCCGCTCGAGCTCGCCCGGCATCCGGGCATGGACTTTCTGGCGTCACAGGGGGAGTTCGGCCTCACGCGCACCGTGCCGCACGGCATGCCTGCGGGAAGCGACACGGCGAATCTCTCCGTTTTCGGCTACGATCCGAAAATCTATTATTCCGGTCGCTCGCCGCTTGAGGCGGCCAGCATGGGCATTCCCCTTGCGCCGGAGGATGTGACCTACCGCTGCAATCTCGTAACGCTCTCGGATGCGGAAAAGATCGAGGACGCCGTCATGATCGACTACAGCGCCGACGATATTTCCAACGAGGAGGCACACGAGCTCATCGCCGCCATCGCGCCGCTGTATGCCGCCTCGGGCTGCGAACTGCATGCGGGCTTTCGTTACCGCCACTGTCTCGTGCTGCGCTCCGCCGCCTCGGGCGCGGTGCTCACGCCGCCGCACGATATTACGGGAAAACCCGTTGCCGCCCATCTCCCGGAGGGAGAGAACAGTGCGCTCCTGCTCTCGCTGATGGAGCGCTCGCGCAAAATTCTCCGCGATCACCCGGTGAATCAAAAACGTATCGAAGCCGGGCTCCATCCGGCAAACAGCGTCTGGTTCTGGGGCGAGGGGCGCCGCCCGGCGCTCACGCCGTTCCGGGAAAAGTTCGGCATTGCACGCGGCGGCGTCATCTCCGCGGTCGACCTTGTGCAGGGCATCGGCGTGTGCGCCGGGCTGGAGGTCATCCCCGTGGCGGGCATCACCGGCAACTACCATACGGACTTTGCCGCCAAGGGCCGCGCGGCGATCGAGGCGCTGCGAAACGGCTTTGACTTTCTGTACATCCACGTGGAAGCGCCGGACGAGTGCGGCCACCACGGCGAGGCAAAGGAGAAGATCTGGTCGATCGAGCAGATCGACGAGAAGATCATTCTCCCGGTGCTGGACTATCTCCGCGAAAGCGGGGAAGAGTTCTCCGCACTCTGCACGCCCGACCACCCGACGCCGCTCGCCAAGCTCACCCACACGCCGACGCCGGTGCCGTATGCGCTCTACCGCAGCGGTGGAAATGCCGGAAATTCCTATCGCTTCACCGAAGCGGAAGCAGAGGAAACGGGTGTGTTCACAAAAGAAGCCTGCATGCTCATGCCTCGGCTGCTGGAGGAGTGACCGTAAAACCTCTCCGTCAAAAACTTCGTTTTTGCCGCCTCCCCTGGTAGGGGAGGCAAGTGAGATTTTGAACAACCAACTTGGCTCCCCTGATAGGGGAGCTGGCAGCCGTCAGGCTGACTGAAGGGTTTTCTACCCCTCGACAACAGAGAACCCCGGTACGATCCGAAGATCGTACCGGGGTTTTGCTGTATAGTATCGAAGCGGCTTAATCCATATACCGCGTGGTGTTGCGGCGTCGGAAGTAGAAGTACAGACCCGCGGCCAGCGCCAGCACGGCAACAACGATGCCCGTGATGAGCAGGATGCGGCCGAGACCGCCGGAGTTGGTGTCCTTCTGGTCATCGTTCTTCTTCACATCGCCGATGGCCTCCTTGATGGTCAGCGTTGCGGCGTTGCTCTCAACGGAGCCCGCGGCGTTTTTGATCACGCAGCGGTACTTCCAGCCATTCTGCTCGGCGGTGACCTTCTCCACGGTGTAGCTTGCGTTCACCGCACCGGAGATGTCCGTCCAGCCGCTGCCATCGTTCTTATCCACCTGCCACTGGCAGAGGAGCGGTGTGGTGCCGCTGGCCGTCACGGTGAAGGTGGCGGAGCCGTCGGGGGCGACATCGGCGTCCGTGGGCTGGGAGGAAACGGTCGGGGCAACGGTCTTATCCTTCGCCTTGATGGTGAACTTGGCCTTCGCGCTGCCGTCGTTGTAAACGAGTGTCACGGTGTGAGAGCCCGCGGCAAGCGTATCCAGGTATTCCGGCTTGAGCGTAACGGTGGAGCCGTCGGAGGAGGCGGTGTATTTCCCGGCGGCGACCGCGGCGCCGTCTACCTTCACGGTGAACGTGCCCTTACCGCTGCCGGAGAAGTCAATACCCTTGTCTCCACCCTGCGTCCATTCGCTGTTCGCGCCCTTGGTGACGGAGTATTCACTGCCGGCGACAACAAGCGTCATCTGCCGCGTGGAGAAACCGGTGGAGTTCGTCGCCTTCACGGCGAAGCGGAACGAGCCCTCCTGCGTGGGCGTGCCGGAGAGGATGCCCGTGTTGGCCGCGAGCGTCATGCCGTCGGGCAGCGTGCCGCTGTAGGACCAGGTGATCGGCGTGCCGCCGGTGGCAGTGATCTGCTGGCGGTATTCCTTGCCCATCGTGGCCGCGGCGAGCGTCGTGGTGGTGATGGCGGGCGCAGCAGGCAGCGTGCCGCCGCCGGAGTTTTGGCTCTTCACGATGCCGGAAACGCTGACGGTCTGGTTGGCGTTGATGTTGCTGATGGTGTAAACGCCGTTGTTGCTCGTGAGCGTCGTGCCGTTGGCCTTCACGGCAAAGCCGTTGCCGCGGGTGTAGCCGCTGCTGGGCGTCACGGTGAAGGAGAAGCTGCTGCCGGCGTTCACGGGGCTCTTGGAGCCGCCGGTCGCGGCGATGGTGTAGCCGGTGCCGCCCTGCAGCGTCACGGTATAGGTCGTGGGCGCGGCGGTCGGTGTCGGTGTGGCCGGCGCGGTCGTCGGGGTGGGCGTCGGTGTCACAGTATAAGCGGGAATCGTGATCTCAAACGGCTTCTCACTCAGGTTACCGGCCTTGTCGCGCACGGCAACGTAGACCTTGCGGGCGTTCGTGTCGGCAATGTCGGTGAGCTTGATGGTGGTCTTGGCATTGGTGCAGCCGGCGTGCGGATTCTTGTCGTCGGCGACCTGCTCGGCGGTCGGAACGCCGCCGTTCACGAGACCGACCATGTAGTAATAGGTGCCGTCCTCCGAAGCGATGAAGGAGAACTCCGCCGT
>CAKTBC010000029.1 GCA_934533005.1 uncultured Oscillospiraceae bacterium
GAGGCGGACGTCTCGCGCATGGAAAACCATCTCGAGCGCGAGGAGATCCAGCAGGCGCTCGAAACCGGCACGGGCGAAGCGCGCCGCTACTCCCCCACGCTCGCCGACCGCCAGCTCTACGCCGCGCAGCGGCTCCCGGACGGGACGGTGCTTCGTCTATCGGTTGTGCAGCTTGCGCTCTGGTCGCTCGTGCTCGGCTTTGCCCAGCCGATCTGCCTTGTGGCGCTGCTCGCGCTTGCGCTCTCGTTCTTCCTTGCCTCGCGGCTCACAAAAAAGATCGTCGCGCCCATCAATGCCATTGACCCGGACAACCCGATGCAGTATTATGAAAGGGACGAGTACCGCGAGGTCGAGCCGCTTCTGCGGCGCATCGCCGCGCAGCAGGCGCAGCTCCGGCGTGACCGCGCCGAGATCGAGCGCGCCTCGCTCATCCGGCAGGAGTTCACCGCAAACGTCTCCCACGAGCTCAAAACGCCGCTGCACGCCATTTCCGGATACGCCGAGCTCCTGGAAAACGGGCTCGCAAGACCGGAGGACGTGAAGCCCTTCGCCGGGAAGATCCGCACCGAGTCCGGCCGCATGACGAAGCTCGTCGAGGACATCATCGACCTCACCCGCCTCGACGCGGGCGGCGAGGACTACGTGTTCGAGCCCTGCGATCTTCTCCGCATTGCGGAAAACGCCGTGGACAGCCTGGAGACCGAAGCCTCCGGCGCCAACGTGACGCTCTCGCTCAAGGGCGTGAGCGCCCCCATGCAGGGCGTGCCGCAGCTTCTCCACAGCATCGTTTACAATCTCTGCGACAACGCCATCAAGTACAACCGCCCCGGCGGACGCGTTGACATCACCGTCACGCCGGAGGGCACGCTGGTCATCCTCACCGTGAGCGACACCGGCGTCGGCATCCCGAAGGACAGCCAGAGCCGCATTTTCGAGCGGTTTTACCGCGTGGATAAGAGCCGCTCCAAGGCCGTCGGCGGCACGGGGCTTGGCCTCTCCATCGTGAAGCACGCCGCGCTCATCCAGAAGGCGGACGTGCGCGTCGAAAGCGAGCCGGGCGAAGGCTCCACCTTCACCGTGACGTTCCCGGTACAATAACATACCCTGTCCGAAGCCCGCTCACTGCGGGTTTTCGGCGTATTCAGATTGAATTATAAGGAGGAATAGTATGCTGAATTTTAACGAGAAAAAAGGTTTCATCTGCGATATGGACGGCGTGATCTATCACGGCAACAAAATTCTCCCCGGCGTGACGGAGTTTATCGACTGGCTGCAGCGCACAGGCAAGGAATATCTCTTTCTTACGAACAACAGCGGCTGCACGCCGCTTGAGCTCAAGCAGAAGCTCGCCCGCATGGGGCTGGACGTGCCGGAGGCGCGGTTTTATACGAGCGCTCTCGCAACGGCGGCCTTCATCCGCGACCAGTCGCCGGGCTGCTCGGCCTACGTCATCGGCGAGGCGGGACTCCTGAACGCTCTTTATGACGCGGGCATCACCATGAACGACGTGAATCCCGACTACGTGATCGTCGGCGAGGGACGAAACTACTCGCTCGACTCGCTCACGAAGGCGACAAATCTCGTGCTCGCGGGCGCCAAGCTCATCGGTGCGAACTCCGACCTCTCCGGCCCCATCGAAAACGGCATCGCCCCGGCGTGCCGCGCGCTCATCGCACCCATCGAGATGGCCACCGGCAAGCAGGCGTACTTCTGCGGCAAGCCGAACCCGCTCATGATGCGCACCGGGCTCAAGCGTCTCGGCTGCCACAGCGCCGAGGCCGTCATGGTCGGCGACCGGATGGACACGGACGTCATCTCCGGCATGGAGTGCGGCATGTCCACGGTGCTCGTCCTCTCCGGCATCTCCACGGAAGCGACGCTCGACGAATACGCCTACCGCCCCAGCGCGGTGCTCGACGGCGTCGGCGACATCGTCACTCTGGCCGAAGCCCAGCACGCGGAATAACATAAATACGCCTCCCCGTCCGGGGAGGCGTTCTTTCCCTTGGCTTTTAAGACTTTTCTTAATATTTTCCGGTAGACTACGCTTTGAGGTGAACTGTCATGCGAATTCTTGTGGCGGAGGATGAAAGAAATCTCAACCGCATTCTGACCGAGGCGCTGACCGACGAGGGGTACAGCGTCGATCCCTGCTTTGACGGGCAGGAGGCGTGGGACGCGCTCGCATGCGCGGAATACGACGTGCTCGTGCTCGATATCATGATGCCCCGCATGGACGGGCTGACGCTCGTGCGGAAGCTGCGCGAGAGCGGCAGCACGACGCCCGTGCTGTTTCTCACGTCCCGCGACAGCGTGGAGGACAAGGTCGAGGGGCTGGAGACCGGCGCGGATTACTATCTCGTGAAGCCGTTCCACATGCAGGAGCTGCTCGCGGTGGTGCGCGTGATGGCGCGCAAGTATACCGACACGCGCACGAACGTTTATACGATCGCCGATCTCTCCGTGGACGTGAGCGCGCACACGGTCGTCCGCGCCGGGCGCGTCATTGAGCTGACGAGCCGCGAATACGCCCTGCTCGAATACATGATCCGCAACAAGGGCGTTGTGCTCTCGCGCGAGCGCATCGAGAACAATCTCTGGAACTACGATTACGAGGGCGGCACGAACGTTGTGGACGTGTACGTCGGGTATCTGCGCAAAAAGATCGACGCCGGTTTTTCCAAAAAACTCATCCACACCGTGTGGGGCACGGGCTGGGTGCTGCGGGAGGATTGAATATGTCGGCAAAATGGCGGATGGTGCTCTGGTTCACGCTGATGATGCTCCTGCTCGCGGGCGTCACGCTCACGTTCGTGCTGGTGATGAACGGCTCGGTGATCGCGAACCCAACATCGCAGGTCATCAAGGAGGTCTCCAAGCGCGCGGACGATATTGAATTTGACAACGGCACCTTCGACTGGGACGACATGAAGGAATACAAGCACGGGGTGTACTGCACCTACTACGACGCCGGGGGGACGTATCTCCGCGGCGCCGCGCCGTTTGCGGAGACGGTCGATCTGCCGCTTCAAACGGGCGCGGTGCGCCCCTATTCCGCCGATGGAAAAAACTGGCTCGTATACGACTCCTATGTCGACATGACGATCACGGGGCTCTGGGTGCGCGGCATCATCTCCGCGGACGCCGCGGCGGGCCCGGGGCGCGTTATATTGCCGCTCACGTGGTCGCTGCTGCCGGTGCTGCTTCTGCTCTCCATCGGCGGCGGCTGGCTCATCGCGCGGGATTCGTTCCTCCCGCTCGAGCGCATCACCGAGGCAGCGGGCAACATCTCCGACGGCGACGATCTCTCCGCCCGGCTCGATCTCCGGCGCGGCCCGCGGGAGATGCGGCGGCTCGCCCGCACGTTTGACGGCATGTTCGCGCGGCTTGAGACATCGTTCCTCTCCAAAAAGCAGTTCACGGCCGACGCCTCGCACGAGCTGCGCACGCCCGTGGCGGTGATCCTCGCCGAGTGCGACCGCGCGAAACGCAAGGCGGAAACGAAGGAGGACTTTCTCGCCTCCATCGGCGTCATCGAGCAGCAGGGAAACAAGATGAACGATCTCATCGAGCAGCTCCTCTCGCTCACACGCATCCAGCAGGGCACGGAAAAATACCCGCTGCGCGTGTGCAATCTCTCCGACTTCGTGGACGCCTGCTGCGACGAGTTCGTCCCCGCGGACGAGCGCGGCATCATACTTACGACAGACATTGAACCCGACATTGAGGCGGCGTACAACCCCTCGCTCCTCTCGCGGGCAATGTTCAACCTGATGCAGAACGCCTACAAATACGGCGCGGAAAACGGCCACATTCTCGTCTCGCTCCACCGCGAGAACGGCTGCGCCGTGATCTCCGTGAAGGACGACGGCCCCGGCATCCCCAAGGCGGAGCAGGAGAAGATCTGGCAGCGATTCTACCGGTGCGACACCTCCCGCGCCGAGGGCGGCACGGGACTTGGCCTCTCGCTCGTGCGGGAGATCGCGCTCGTCCACCGCGCCCGCGCCGAAGTTGTGAGCGAGCCCGGACAGGGCAGTGATTTCCGTATTGTGCTCCCGCCGGTCAAAAATTCGTAATAAAAAAATTTTTTTAATTTTTCTTTCTTTTAATATTTCTCTTAGATTTCCTGCGTAAACTACAGTCAAGATGAAAAAAAACCCGGTCCCAGTGACAAGGGAGTATTTACAAAGGAGATTGAAACTATGATGAACAACATTTATGAACTGAATCTGACCGCCGCCGTCGCGCTGAGCGAGGCCGCCCGCAGCGCGGGTGTGAACACCAGCGAGATCACCGACGAGGAGATCAAGCTCGACAACGGCTACTACGAAGTCCGCTTCACCAGCAACTGGCTGCAGTACGACTGCTACGTGGACGCCGCCACCGGCGAGGTCCCGGGCATCACCACCATGCCCCTCCCCGCGGCCTGATCGGTCCCGAATATGTATAACCGGCGCCTCTCGTTTTTTCGAGAGGCGCCGGTTCTTTATTAAGGCCTCTTGCGCAAAGGGGGCTTTTACGCCGCGGCCTTGGCTTCGAGCGTTGCTTTAAACGGCCTTTTGCGCACGATGAAGTAGCACACGATGTGCGCCGCCGTGGAGAGGATCCAGGAGATCGGGTAGGACACATACAGACTCTCGAGCGTTCCGACGCTTGCAAACACCGTATACACCCAGATGATGCGGAACACGCACGCGCCGACGAACGTCACCGCCGCGGAGAGCATGCTGTAGCCCAGTCCGCGGTTCACACCGGACATGGCCGCCATGGTGCCGTCGAGCGCGTACGTCGTGCAGACGATCATCATGCGGATGAACGCCGCCTGCAGCTCTGCCTCGCTGGAGGTATAAAGCCCCAGCACCTGCCGCCGGAACACGACCGCCGGCACCGTCAGTATACCGGTCAGAATCACGACAAGCGCCATCGACCACCGGGCGACGGAGCGCGAGCGCTCATATTCCTGCGCGCCGACGTTCTGGCTCACGGCGGTGGTAGCCGCCTGCATCACAGCGTCCGACGGGCAATAGAGCAGGCCCTCAACGCTCACGCACGCGCTGTTGCCGGCGATGACCGCCGCGCCGAACGAGTTGACGGAGGCCTGGATGATGAAGTTAGAAATGGAGAAGAGCGAGCCCTGAATGCCGGCGGGGATGCCGATCTTCATCATTTTTTTGAATACGTGGCCGGAGAATTTCAGCTCCTTCACATTCATCTCCTGCGAGGTAAGCAGGCAGCGCACCGTAAGGAAGCCGGACACGCACTGGCTGAGCACCGTGGCGATGGCGACGCCCGCCACATCGATGCCGACGACGAGCACGAAGAAGAGATTCATGATAACGTTCAGCACGCCCGCAATGGCAAGATAAATGAGCGGCTGGCGCGTGTTGCCGAGCGCACGCAGCGCCGCGGCGGAGAAGTTATAAAGCGCCATGACCGGCAGACCGAGGAAGTAGATCCGCAGATACACCGTGGCGAGCGGCAGCACCTCGTCCGGACTGCCGACGAGCCGCAGCAGCGGCACCGTGAGCGCAAAGCCGAGCACGCCGGTGAGCACGCCGCCGATCACGCCGGTGACAAGCGTTGTGGCCACCGTGCGGTGCAGCTTATCGGTCTGCCCTGCGCCGTAATATCGAGCGCAGAGCACGCCGCCGCCCGTGGCAAGACCCATGAGCACGTTGATGATCAGGTTGATCATCGCGCCGTTCGCGCCGACCGCCGCCATGGAGTGCGGCCGCCCAAACCGCCCGACGACGATAAGGTCGGCGGCGTTGAACGCGATCTGCAGCATGGACGAGAGCATCAGCGGCAGAATAAACTGCAAAAGCTCCGGCAGAAGCGGCCCTCTTGTCATATTGATCTCAAATCTCTTTTTCATCTACTCACCTCGACACATACAACCATATAAATCAGACATATATAACAGAAAGAACACGAAAAAAATCCGAAAATTTTCTCCGTGTCCGCCTATACTATTCTTAGTTTGTGAAAAATGCAAGTACCTTTGAAAAAATGTCCGTTCTGGATAGAAAACGGCGGGTTTCTCCCGCCGCTTTCTATCCATTTTGCTGCGTGAGCGTCAGTCCGACTTCGCCGGAAGATACGGGATGAGCGCGCTCGCAAAGGCGGGCAGCGCCATCGTCTGCAAAACGACGCGCCCCGGCCCGGTAACAACGGTGTTGAACAGTCCCTCGCCGCCGAAGAGGACGTTTTTCGCGCCGCGGACGGTCTGCACATCGATCTGGCACGTGGCGTCCACCATGGCGAGATTGCCGGTGTCCACAATGATCTGCTGTCCCGGCGCGAGCGTATATTCGACCGCCGAGCCGTCGATCTCCAGAAACGCCATGCCGTGGCCGGAGAGCTTCTGCATGATGAACCCTTCGCCGCCGAAGAGACCGGCGCCGGCCTTTTTCTGGAAGTGGATGGAAAGATCCACGCCCGGCGTTGCGGCAAGGAACGCGCTCTTCTGCGCGATGACGGGCATGTTCGGCGTGATCTCCACGGCGCGGATCGCGCCCGGGAAGCTGGAGGCAAAGGCGATCATGCCGGGGCCGCCCTCGGCGGTATAGGTGTTCTGGAAAAGGCTCTCGCCGCCGAACATCCGGCCAAGCGCTTTTCCAAGTCCGCCGGCCTTTGTCTCCATGCGCATGTTGGCGCTCATCCACACCATGGAACCGCGCTCGGTAATCATGCTCTCGCCCGCCTCCAGATGGCAGATGACGACGGGCATCGGCTCGCCCTGAATGTTGTACTTCATGTCGTGTCCCCCTTATAGTTTTTTTACAGGTGAGAACCCCCTCCGTCACGGCTTCGCCGCGCCACCTCCCCTGTTAGGGGAGGCAAGTTAGTTATCCGAAAACTATCTTGCTCCCCTAACAGGGGAGCTGGCAGCCGCAAGGCTGACTGAGGGGTTTATCGTTTTCCTTTTAGAAATCGGCGTTGCCGACGGTGCGCGGATGCAGCTCCACGTCGCGGATGTTCGAAATACCGGTCAGGTACATGACCATGCGCTCAAAGCCGAGACCGAAGCCCGCATGGCGGCAGGAGCCGTAGCGGCGCAGGTCGAGATACCACCAGTAATCCTCCTCGTTGAGGCCGAGCTCCTTCATGCGCGCGGTGAGCAGGTCGAGCCGCTCCTCGCGCTGCGAGCCGCCGATGATCTCGCCGATGCCCGGCACGAGGCAGTCCGCCGCGGCGACGGTCTTGCCGTCGTCGTTGAGACGCATATAGAACGCCTTGATCTCCTTCGGGTAGTCGGTGACGAAAAGGGGCTTTTTGAAGATTTCCTCGGTGAGATAGCGCTCGTGCTCGGTCTGGAGGTCAACGCCCCAGGAAACGGGGTAATCAAACTCCTTGCCGGACTTCTGGAGAAGCTCCACGGCCTCGGTATAGGTGACGCGGCCGAAGGCGCTGTCGCGCACGTGCTCGAGCCGCTCGCGCAGACCCTTATCGACGAACTTCGTGAAGAAGTCCATCTCCTGCGGGCACTTTTCAAGAACGGTGGAGATGATGTACTTCACCATTTCTTCCATGACGACGAGATCGCCGTCCAGATCGCAGAACGCCATTTCCGGCTCGATCATCCAGAACTCGGCGGCGTGGCGCTGGGTGTTGGAGTTCTCGGCGCGGAACGTCGGCCCGAAGGTGTACACATCGCCGAACGCCATGGCAAAGTTCTCGGCGTTGAGCTGGCCGGAGACCGTAAGGCTCGTGTGCTTGCCGAAGAAGTCCTTGGAATAGTCGATCCTGCCGTCCGGCGTGCGCGGCGGGTTATCGATATCGAGCGTGGTGACCTGGAACATCTCGCCGGCGCCCTCGCAGTCGGAGCCGGTGATTATGGGCGTGTTCACATACACAAAGCCGCGGCTCTGGAAAAACTCATGCACGGCGGCAGCGGCAACGCTGCGCACGCGGAACGCCGCAGAGAACAAATTCGTGCGCGGCCGCAGATGCTGGATCGTGCGCAGATACTCCACGCTGTGACGCTTTTTCTGCAGCGGGTAATCCGGCGAGGAAACGCCCTCGACCGTAACGGTCTCGGCCTTGAGCTCGAACGGCTGGGGAGCCTCCGGCGTGAGGACGAGCGTACCCTCGGCGATGAACGCCGCGCCGACGTTCTGGCGGACGATTTCATCGTAATTGGCGACCTTCTCGCGCTCGAGAACGACCTGCAGTCCCTTGAAGGAGCTGCCGTCGTTCAGCTCGAGGAAGCCGAAATTCTTCATATCGCGGATCGTGCGCGCCCAGCCGCAGACGGTGATGTGCTGCCCGTCAAACGCAGCGGCATTCGTCCACAGCTCTTTGATCTTCGTTCGTTTCATATTTCATTCCTCCCGGATCATCTGCCCTGTATTATAGGCAGACGGTTTGGCTTTTTCAATAGGATTCTTGGGGAAAACCCCTCAGTCAGCCTGACGGCTGCCAGCCCCCTCGTCAGATGGGGCCTTTTAAATTGCCTCCCTCTGACGAGGGTCGACTCTCCCCAGCGGGGAGAGATGTCGCCGAAGGCGACAGAAAGGGGGTGTGGGTGGCAAAGCCGGAGGCTTTGACGGAGGGAGAGACGTTTTTCTTCTATTCTCTTACGATAACCTCTGCGTATTCCAGAGTGCAGCATAGAGCCCGTTTTTCTCCATGAGCTCAGTATGCGTGCCGTATTCGCTCACGCCTTCTTTATCGATGACGGCGATGTGATCCGCGCCGCGCACGGTGGCAAGGCGGTGCGCCACAACGATCGTCGTCCGCCCGCGGCTGAGCTTTTCGAGTGACGCCTGGATGGCGGCCTCGGTCACGCTGTCGAGCGCGCTCGTCGCCTCGTCGAGCACGAGGATGGGCGGGTTTTTCAAAAATACGCGCGCAATGGCGATGCGCTGCTTCTGTCCGCCGGAGAGCATCGCGCCGCGCTCGCCGACGAACGTATCGTACCCCTGCGGCATTTCCATGATCTCCTCATGGATGGAGGCCAGGATCGCCGCCTCGGCGACCTCTTCGTCCGTCGCGTCCGGGCGGCCGTAGCGGATGTTTTCGCGCACGGTGTCGGCAAAGAGGAACACATCCTGCTGGATGATGCCGATGTACCGGTGGAGCGAGGACTGCGTCACGCTGCGCACATCCTGTCCGTCCACGAGGACCGCGCCGCCGGTCACATCATAAAATCGCGGCAGGAGCTGAGAGAGCGTTGTCTTGCCGCTCCCGGACGGCCCCACGAGCGCGAGCGTTTCGCCCGGCGTGATCGTGAGATTGACGTGGCGCAGCACCTCCTCGCCGTTCTGGTAGTGGAACGAAACGTCCCTATACTCCACGCCGCCCTTCACGTCCGTGAGCTCCTTCGCGTCCGGCGCGTCCTTCACGTCCGGCTCGGTGCGCATGATCTCGAGAAACCGCAGGAAGCCGGAGCTCCCCTTCTGGAACTGCTCGACAAATTGCGTGAGCTTTCGGATCGGCGCCATGAACACCGAAACATACAGCGAGAACGTGATGAGATCGACCGCGTCCATTTTGCCCTGCATGATGAACACGCCGCCCGCGGCGAGCGTTACGAGCTGCATGAGCGCCATGGCGAATTCGGTCGAGGCGTTGAAGAGACCGAACACGCGGTTGAACGTTTTCTTTACCTTTTTGAACCGCCCGTTGGAGACGCGGAACTTCTCCATGGCGTCCTGTTCGTTGGCGAACGCCTTTACGGTGCGGATGCCGGAAACGCCGGCCTCCACGGCGGTGTTGATCTCCGCCATCTCGCTGCGCACGGCGAGACTGGCCTCGCGCAGCCGGATCCGCAGCCGCAGCACAACCGCGAGCAGCACCGGCAGCAGAAGAAAAAGTATAAGCGCCAGCTCCCAGCGGATCGTTGCCAGAATGGCGATCGCTCCGACGATCGTGAGCGACGCCTGCACGATCGTCTCCGGCCCGTGGTGGGCGAGCTCGGTGATGTCGAAAAGGTCGGTCGTCATACGGGACATGAGCTTGCCGGTGCGGTGCTTATCAAAAAACGAGAACGAGAGCGACTGCACCTTTTCAAAAATGTCCTCGCGCATGTCGGCCTCGACGCGCACGCCGAGCTCATGGCCGTATACCGATACGATATACTGCGCGAGCGCCCGCAGGAGATACGCGCCGAGAAGTCCCGCCATCAGCAGGAAAAAGGCTTTATAGAGGCCGTTCGGCAGCAGACGGTTGAGCGCATAGCGCGTGGCATACGGAAACAGAAGCTCCGCCGCCACGGCGAGGATCGCCATCACGAGATCAAGCAGCAGCAGCTTCCAGTGCGGGGTATAGTAGGAAAAAAATACCCGCACGCTGCTCTGCGAAAAACCTTTCCTTCTCTTCACGGCATTCACGCGAGCTTCTCGCGCTCTGCAACGGCGAGCGCGTCGCAGCGGTTGTTCCACTCGTTGTCGGCATGGCCGCGCACCCAAACGGCGGTGACGCGGTGCTTCTGCAGCAGAGCATCCAGCTCCTGCCACATCTCGGCGTTTTTGAGCTCGCCGTCGCGCCGCTTCCAGCCGCGCTTCTTCCAGTCGCGCAGCCAGCCGTTATTCAAAGCGTTCACGATGTACTGGCTGTCGGAATAAAGCTCCACGGCGCAGGGCTCCCGGAGCGCCTTGAGCCCTTCAATAACGCCGGTGAGCTCCATGCGGTTGTTCGTCGTGTCCTTTTCGCCGCCGGAGAGCTCCTTGATGTTGTCCCCGTAGCGGAGGATGGACGCCCAGCCGCCGGGGCCGGGGTTGCCGGAGCAGGCGCCGTCGGTATACAGAATGATGTTTTTCATAGCACTTCCTGTTATTGAATTTTTAAAGCCCGCGCTCGTATCGATCGCGCAGCGTGCGGTACTCGGCTTTATCGATGATGCCGTTTTTGAGAAACTCATCGAGCTGCGCGATGCGCTGCGCCTTGTCGTGGGCGAAATGATCCTCGCCGGTATTGTCGCACACGACGCACGCAGCGTCCGGCACATCCGGCGGCGGCATCGGCCGCCGCGGCGGAGCCGCAGAGCGCTGCGGCGCGCCCTTCGGCGGAGCGGGACGGAACGGCGCGTCCTGCGCCTGCGCCATCCGCTCGCCGTTCTTTTCGAGTTTTTTTCCTATTGTTTTAACACCGCGGCGCGCGGCCTTCTGGGCGGAAACTTTTATCAGCGCCACGATGATAAACACGATTACAATAAAAAGAGAACGAGCTTCCATTTACTCCTCCACAGGCGTTTCTGCGTTTTCGGCGGCTTCCTCTTCCTCGCTCACCTCGCGCTCGGCGCGCGCCATGGCAACGACGAGCGCGCCCTCGGCCGGACGCATGAGCCGCACGCCCTGCGTGGCGCGGCCGAGGAGCGAAATGCTGCCGGCCTCCATGCGGATGATCGTGCCGTCGTCCGATACGAGCAGGATGTCCTCCTCGCCGGTGACCTTCTTCGCGCCGACGATCTCGCCGGTTTTCTGGGTGATCTGATAAGTCTTGAGACCCTGGCCGCCGCGCCCCTGCACGCTGTATTCGCCGATGCGGGTACGCTTGCCGTAGCCGTTCTCGGTAACGGTGAGCACTGCGGCGTCCTCGTCGGTCGCGCGTACCGCGGCGACGACCTCGTCGCCGTCCTTGAGACGAATGGCGCGCACACCGGCGGCCGTGCGGCCCATCGGGCGGACGTCGTTTTCGTCGAACCGGATGGCCATGCCGCCGCGCGTTACGACGAGCAGTTTCTCGCTGCCGTGCGTCGTGAGCGCCTGCACGAGCTCGTCTCCCTCGCGGATGTCGAGCGCGCGGATACCGTTTTTGCGGACATTCTTCAGCTCGCCCTGCGACATGCGCTTCGTAACGCCGTTCTTCGTGAAGAACATGATGAAATCGTCTTCCTGCAAGCCTTTGCCGCGGAGCATCGCGGAGATCTTCTCCTCCGGCTCGAGAGGCAGGATGTTCACGATGTTCGTGCCGCGCGCGCTGCGCCCGGCCTCGGGGATCTGGTAGCCCTTGCGGACGTACACCTGCCCACGGCTCGAGAAGAAGAGGATATAGTCATGCGTCGAGGCGGTGAACACGCTCTCCACATAATCCTCCTCGCGCGTGGCCATGCCGCGCACGCCCTTGCCGCCGCGGCTCTGCGCGCGGTACTCGGCGGCGGGGGTACGCTTAATGTAGCCGTTGTGCGAGAGTGTAAAGACGCACTGCTCCTCGGCGATGAGATCTTCCATGTCGATCTCATCTTCCACGTCCTGGATCTCGGTCTTGCGGTCGTCGCCGTACTTGTCGGCGATGGCAAGAAGCTCTTCCTTCAGCACGCCCTTGAGCTTTTCGGGATCCTCGAGCAGGGAGACAAGGTATTCGATCTTCTTTTTGAGCTCGTCATACTCGTTCTGCAGCTTTTCGCGGTCAAGTCCCTGCAGCGCTTTCAGGCGCATATCGAGAATGGCCTGCGCCTGCACATCGTCCAGCCCGAAGCGCGCCATCAGGTTTTCCTTGGCGTTATCGTAGCTCGTGCGGATGATGTGGATGACCTCGTCAATGTTGTCCTGCGCGATGAGCAGACCTTCGAGGAGATGGGCGCGCTCGCGCGCCTTGCGGAGATCGTACTTTGTCCGGCGCGTGATGACCTCTTCCTGGAACGTCAGATACTCGTCGAGAATGTGGCGCAGGGAGAGGATCTTCGGCTGGCGCTGGTTATCCACGAGCGCCAGATTGATGATGGAGAACGTGCTCTGCAGCTGCGTCTGGGCAAAGAGCTTATTCAAAGCGACCTGCGGGTTGGCATCGCGCTTGAGCTCAATGACGATGCGCATACCGTTGCGGTCGGACTCGTCGCGCAGATCGGAGATATCGTCGAGCCTCTTGTCCTTGACCTGCTCGGCGATGTTCTTGATGAGCATCTTCTTGTTGACCTGGTATGGCAGCTCGTTGACGATGATACGGACGCGGTTCTGCCCGTGCTCCTCAAATTCGGTGCGCGCGCGGATCGTGACCTTGCCGCGGCCCGTGGCATAGGCGGCGCGGATGCCGGCGCGGCCCATGATGATGCCCTTCGTCGGGAAGTCGGGGCCGTGGACATGGCGCATGAGATCGTCGAGCGTTGCGTCCGGGTTATCCAGTATCTCGACCGCCGCGCCGATCACCTCGCGCAGGTTGTGCGGCGGGATGTTCGTCGCCATGCCGACGGCGATGCCCGAGGAGCCGTTTACGAGAAGCTGCGGAATGCGGCTCGGCAGCACGCGCGGCTCTTTTCTCGTTTCGTCAAAGTTGGGATCCCAGTCTACGGTGTCCTTGTCGATGTCGCGGAGCATTTCGTCCGCCATGCGGGCGAGACGCGCCTCGGTGTAACGGTAGGCCGCCGGGGGGTTGCCGTCCACGTCGCCGAAGTTGCCGTGGCCGTCGATGAGCGGGTAGCGCAGCGAGAAGTCCTGCGCCATGCGGACGAGCGCGTCGTACACCGAAGCGTCGCCGTGGGGGTGGTACCGGCCGAGCACGTCGCCGACGGCGGTGGCGCACTTGCGGTAGGGCTTGTCGCGCGTCAGGCCGTCCTCATACATCGCATACAGAATGCGGCGGTGGACGGGCTTCAGACCGTCGCGCACATCGGGCAGAGCGCGCCCGACGATGACGGACATGGCGTATTCGATATAACTCTTTTCCATCTCCGAGACGAGCTCGGAGGTGACGATATGCTGATTGGGGAAGGCGATGTCTTCCGGCTTATAATCGCGTTTGTGTGCCATTATGCCGCCTCCTTAATAGTCCAGATTGACAACGTAGCGCGCCTTGTTTTCGATCCACGCGCGGCGAGGCTCCACCTCGTCGCCCATGAGAACGGTGAATATCTCGTCGGCGCGCTGCGCATCCTCGAGCGTGACGCGGCGGAGCGTCCGGCGCTCGGGGTCCATGGTCGTCTCCCAAAGCTCGTGCGGGTCCATCTCGCCGAGACCTTTGAAGCGGGAGATATCCACCTTCGCGTCCGGGTTGTCGCCGCGAAGCTCGCGGGAGATCCTATCCCGCTCCGGCTCGGAGTACGCCACGCGCTGCTGCTTGCCGCGGCTGAGCTTGAAGAGCGGCGGCACAGCGGAATAAACATAGCCGTTTTCGATGAGCGGCCGCATATACCGGAAGAAGAACGTCAAAAGCAGCGTCCGGATGTGCGAGCCGTCCACGTCGGCATCGGCCATGATGATGATCTTGTGATAGCGGAGCTTCTCAATATTAAACTCGTTGCCGATGCCCGCGCCGAGCGCAACGATCAGCGGATAGAGCTTATCGTTGCCGTAAATCTTATCGACGCGCGCCTTCTCGACGTTGAGCATCTTGCCCCACATGGCGAGGATGGCCTGGAAACGGGAGTCGCGCCCCTGAATGGCGCTGCCCGCGGCGCTGTCGCCCTCGACGATATAAATTTCGCAGAGGGACGGGTCGCGCTCGTTGCAGTCCTGGAGCTTGTCCGGCATCTGGCCGGATTCGAGTCCGGTCTTGCGGCGGACGCTGTCGCGCGCCTTGCGCGCGGCCTCGCGCGCGCGGGAGGCGGAAATGCCTTTCTCCAAAATCTGCTTGGCGACGCCGGGGTTTTCCTCGAAGAACTGCTCGAGCTTATCGCTCACGACGCTGTCCACCATCGTGCGGATGTCGCTGTTGCCGAGTTTGGCTTTCGTCTGGCCCTCAAACTGCGGGTTTTCGAGCTTGACGGAGATGACGGCGGTCAGACCCTCGCGGCAGTCCTCGCCGGAGAGCGTTTCCTCGTCCTTGAGAATTTTGCGCGATTTGCCGTAGTTATTGATAACGCGGGTGAGTGCGGCGCGGAAGCCCGTTTCGTGCATGCCGCCTTCGGGCGTCAGAATATTGTTGGCAAACGACTCAATGCGCTCGTCGTAGCCGTCGTTCCACTGCATGGCGATCTCGCACATGGAGGTGTCCCGGTCGCCGGACATGTAGATGACGCTCTCGTGCACCGGCGTTTTGTGGCGGTTGAGCTCGGTGACGAACTCGCGGATGCCGCCCTCGTAGCACAGCTCCTGCCGCTGCTCCTGCTCGGGGCGCTTGTCCTCCATGATGATGGTGAGGCCGGCATTTAGAAATGCCTGCTCGCGCATGCGCTTGAAGAGCACGTCATAATGATAGACCGTGTCATCAAACATCTCCGGGTCGGGATGGAAGCGCACCTGCGTGCCGTGTTTATCGGTCTTGCCGATGATCTTCATCTCCTGCGTGATGTGGCCGCGGGAGAATTTCATCTCGTAGATATTGCCGTTTTTGAATACGCGCACCTCGAGCCAGTCCGAAAGAGCGTTTACAACGCTCGCGCCGACGCCGTGCAGACCGCCGGAGACCTTATAGCCCCCGCCGCCGAACTTGCCGCCCGCGTGCAGCACCGTGTAGACGACCTCGAGCGCAGGCTTGCCCGTCTGCTCCTGAATGTCCACGGGGATGCCGCGGCCGTTATCGGTCACGCAGATGCTCTCGCCGTCTTCGATGGAGACCTCGATATGCGTGCAGAAGCCCGCGAGCGCTTCGTCGATGGCATTATCGACGATCTCGTATACGAGGTGGTGCAAACCGCTCGAGCTCGTCGAGCCGATGTACATGCCCGGGCGCATACGCACCGCTTCCAGACCCTCCAGGACCTGAATTTGGCTGGCGTCATAGGAATTGGGATTGACTGGTGTATTTTCCGACATGGGTGTTCCTCCATGAGTTTAATCAAAGGATATATTCTCTGCGCGCTTTAGGAGCGTCGCGGTGTTGAGCTGTGAAAGATAGATTCGGGTGTTTCCGTCCTCCCGGCAGACGACGAACGATTTGGGAAGATCCTCCGCCACGTTCACGACCTTGCCCGCCTTCTCCGCGGCGCGGAGCGCCTCCCGCGTAATATGCGAGGAGCTGGCGTTATCGAGATCGCACACGGCGACGATGCTGTCGGTCCGCACGACCGTATCTGCGCCTAAATGGAGGTACATGCTTCGTTTACCCGTCCTTTGTCCATATAAAGTACGCGCCCGCCCGTCATGCGCTCGACGCTTGCCGCCTCGCAGCAGCTCACGAGCGTCTGTCCGCCGCCGATGCGGTTCAATACAAACTCCTGCCGGGCGCTGTCGAGCTCAGACAAAACATCGTCGAGCAGAAGCACCGGCGTCTCGCCGGTCTCGGCGAGAAATATCTCCCGCTCGGCAAGCTTTAGAGAGAGCGCCGCCGTGCGCGTTTGTCCCTGAGAGGCATAGCTTCGCGCGTCCGCGCCGTTGATGGCGATCTGGAGATCGTCCTTATGCGCGCCGACAAGGCAGAGAGAGCTCTCGATCTCCGCGCTGCGGAGCTGGCGCTGGCGTTCGCTGACGGCCTCGTATATCTCCCGCTCACTCGCCGCGGGGTCTTCCACGGTTGAAACGGTGGTATAGGTGAGCGTAAGGTTTTCGGTGCCGCGGGTAAAATCGCTCTGCACGCTCTGCGCCGCCCCGGCGAGACGACGCGCGAACGACGCGCGGTAGCGGATGATCTTCGCCGAGCAAAGGCACATCCCGTCCGAGAATACGTCCAGCGTATCGAGAAGCGAGGGCTTCTCCCGCCAGTCGCGCAGTATGCGCGTTTTGCTTTCCTGCAGGCGGCGGTATTCGGCGATGAGCGCGCCGTATCCGGGGCGGAGCTGCGTGATGGCGGCATCGAGCATCCGCCGCCGGAGAGAAGCCGCACCGCGGATCATCGCAAGATCGTCCGGAGAAAAGAGGATTGCTTTCAGGCACTGCTCCGTCTCCCCGGCCGAGAGCTTTACTCCGTTGCGCTTCATCGTGCGCGTCCGGCCGCGGCGGAGCAGAATTTCCATGCGCTGCTCTCTTTCGGAAGCGTAATACTCCCCGCGCACCGCCGCCTCGTCCTTTTCAAAGGCGATGAGCTCCTTGTCGTAATACGTGCGGAAGCTCTTTGCGCCGGTGAGCATGTATACCGCCTCTAAAAGCGTTGTCTTCCCCTGCGCGTTCGCGCCCGCAATGACGTTCACGCCCGGCGAAAATTCGCACCGCCCTCCCTGCAGCAGACGGAAATTTTCCGTCTGCACCGCGTCAACGCGCATCAGCTTTCCGCGCGCAGACGCACGGGCAGGATCATATAAAGGAAGCTGTCACCGCCGTCCTCCGGCGTGATGATGCAGGGAGCGCTGCCGTTGACGATATTGATGCGCAGCGTGTCGGCCGGCGCCGCCTTGAAGGCGTCCATGAGATAGCTGTTGTTGAAGCCGACGATCATTCCGCCGCCGTCGCCCTCGAGCGGGCAGCAGTCCTCGGCGCGGCCGAGCGGCGTGGAGCAGGTGATCGTGAGCAGGTTTTCCCCGAACACGCACCGGAGCGGGTTTTTCGTGCGGTCGTCAATGATAAGGCTCACGCGGTCGGTGCAGCGGATGAGATCGGCGCGCTGCGCCTTGAGCTGGATGGGAAAATCACCGGGAACGGTCTTGCGGAAGTTCAGAAATTCGCCCTCGAGACGGCGGGAGATGAGCACCGTGTCGCCCACGGAGAACGAAACGTGCTTGCTGCCGACGGCGATTTTCACCGGCTCCTCGGGGCTCATGCAGATCTTTTCGAGATCGGAGAGCGCCGCGCCCGGCACAATGAATTTGAGGCTTTCCACATCGCAGGTTTCGACCGCCTCGCGGCGGAGCGCCATACGGTAGCCGTCTACGGCCACCATGGTCATGACGTTATTATCGACCTCGATGAGCGCGCCGGTGTACACCGGGCGTGACTCGTTCGTGGAGATGGCAAAGCTCGTCTCGGCGATCATGTGCGCCATCGTGTCCTGCGGCAGGGAGAGATTGCTGCAATAGTCGAGCGACGGAAGGTCGGGGAAATCGTCCGACGCCGTACCGGAGATGTTGTAGTCGGCGTTGCCGCAGGCGATGTTCACCGCGTTATTCTCATCCGAGCAGACGGAAACAATGCCGTCCGGCAGCTTGCGAACGATGTCGCCGAAGAGCTTGGCGTTGAGTACCACGCTGCCCGGCGCGGAGACGTCCGCCTCGAACGTTGTATAAATGCCCTTTTTGAGATCGTAGCCCGTGACGCGGACGTTGTGCCCGGCCTCGATGAGCAGCCCCTCCATCGCCGGAATCGGGCTTTTGGAGGCGGCGGCGCGGCCGGCCGTGGCGACGGCGAGACTGAGCAGATATTTCTCACAGGTGAATTTCATGGCAATTCCTCCGTTTCTTCCAGAAAGAAAGATAGAATATTTTTTAGAAGCGAGTATCAGTAGAGCAAAAACTTGTGGAAAACTCGGTAAAAGCCTTGAAAACCAACGATTTTCGATGTGGAAAACTTGACCCCAATTTTTCCACAGTTTCCACAGCAGAGAAAAGCTAAAAAGTTTTGAACATTTATAAACAGTTTTTCCACATACATATTGTGGAAAACTTTGTCTTAGCCGTTATGCCTTGGAATTGATGTTGTAGGTAACGTCGCGGATGACCATGGCAAACTCCTGACTGGCCTGCATCATGTCTTCAATCTTGCGGATGGAGGCGAGCACCGTGGCGTGGTTTCGTCCTTCAAACTGTGCGCCGATGTCGGTGAGCGCCATGTTCGTGAGATTCCGGCAGAGATACATGGCGACCTGCCGCGCCGTGGCGGTGTTCTTCTGGCGGGACTGCCCGCGCAGCGCCTCCTCCGAAACGGAGAAGTACCGCGCCGTCTCCGCAATGATGACATTCGGCGTGGGGACGTAGGTGCCGACGCGGATCACGTCCTTGATCGCGCGGCGCACGCTCGAAACGGTGATATCGTCCTCTAAAAGATCGCGGTAGGCCGTGAGCTTTTTCACCACGCCCTCCAGCTGGCGGATATTCGATGTAACCGTCTCGCCGATGAAAGTTACGACATCGTCCGGCAGCACAACGCCGAACTGCGCGGCCTTGTTGCGCGTAATGGCCATGCGCGTTTCGAGATCCGGCGGCTGCACGTCCGCCATAAGACCCCATTCCAGCCGCGTGCGGATTCGGTCCTCGAGCTTGTTCATCTCCATCGGCGGCCGGTCGGACGTGACGACGATCTGCTTTCCCGCTTCATAGAGAGTGTTGAACGTGTGGAAGAACTCCTCCTGCGTCTGCTGCTTGCCGGCGATGAACTGGATATCGTCCATCAGCAGAAGATCGGCGCTGCGATATTTGGCGCGCAGCTCCTCGCCGCCGCCGACCTGAATGGCGTGGACGAGGTCGTTTGTGAAATCGTCGCCCTTGACGTATACGATCTTTGCCTTCGGGTTCTTCGCGTGGATGGCGCTGCCGATAGCCAAAAGAAGATGCGTCTTGCCGAGCCCGGAGTTGCCGTAAATGAAAAGCGGGTTATAAAGCTTGCCGGGGTTTTCCGCCACGGCGATGGCCGCGGCGTGGGCGTATTTGTTCGAGGGACCCACGACGAAATTATCGAACGTGAAGCCCGCAACCTCCGGGAGCGTGTCGTCCGTTTTCGTTTCGGAGATGTAGCTGTCGAGCTCGTCCCCCGCGAGGATCGTCAGCTTGAACTCGGCGGAGAAAAGGTCGCTGAGCGCGTCGATGATCGTCTGGGCAAAGCGGGACTGGATAATGTCGCGCTTGAACTCCGTGGGGGTGTGAATGACGAGCCGGTTATTGACGATCTCGACCGGCGTACAGTCGTCAAACCAGGTGTTCAGCGCCGTGGCGGTCAGATTCTGCCCGAGAACGGCAAG
>CAKTBC010000030.1 GCA_934533005.1 uncultured Oscillospiraceae bacterium
CACGGCTTTCGGCAAGACCTTTATCAAACACAAGCTGATCAAGCCGGATCTTTTTCATGCATTATCTCCTTTGCCGCGGCGGCAATGCCATCCGTATCAAGATGCAGCCGGTGCTGCAGCTCGCTGACTGAACCATGCTTAATGACGCCGCTGCCGAGATCCAGCAGCCGCGCGCCGCGAAGCAGAACGCCGTTGGCTGCGGCGTCCGCCAGCAAAAGCGTACCCATACCGCCGGGGCGGCAGGCCTCCTCCGCCATGATAAAACGCCCCGTTTTCCGAAGCGATTCACGAACAAGCTCCGGAGAAAGCGGCAGCAGCCGATTGAGCTTGATCACTTCGGCGCGAACGCCCTCTTTCGCGAGCTCATCTGCCGCGGCGAGCGCCGCGTTGACGGAAATGCCGTAGGTGACGACCGTGATATCGTCCCCGGTGCAAAGAACAGTCGCGTCCTCGCGGGAGTGATCGTCGGTATAGTCTCCCTCGCCACCGCGGGGGTAGCGGAGCGCCACCGGCCCGGACTTTTCCCGTACGGCAATGGAGAGCATGGAGTCCATCTCGCGAAAGCTTGCCGGGGCGTAAACGGTCATATTCGGCACCGAGCCGAGAAATGCCACATCAAATGCTCCCTGATGCGTGACGCCGTCGCGTCCGACAAGACCGGCACGATCCACGGCCAAAACAACATGCAGTCCCATCAGGCCGATGTTCTCGATCAGCATATCGTAAGAGCGCTGGAGGAACGTGGAGTACACGGCAAAAATGGGTGTCAATCCCTGCTTTGCCATGCCGGCGCACATGGCGGCAGCGTGCTCCTCGGCAATGCCGAGTTCAAAATACCGCTGCGGAAACCGCCGGGCAAACTCGGAGAGTCCCGTTCCGTGCTCCATCGCCGCGGTAACGGCGCAGACCGTCGGATCCTTTTCTGCCAGCGCGATCGCCGAAGCACCGAAGGCGGCGGAAAAGTCATTGGCCTCTTCCTCCCTGACGCCGGTTTCCGGGTCAAACGGATTGACGCCATGGTAGATCTGCGGGTTTTCCTCCGCGGGAGCATAGCCCTTCCCCTTTACCGTCACAACATGGACGACGACCGGGCGGCGGAGATCCTTCGCCCAGCGAAGCGTCATTTCGAGTGCCTTTTCATCGTGGCCGTCCACCGGCCCAATATAGTAAAAGCCGAGATCATCGAAAATACCGGACGGCAGAAGGTGCGCCTTGATCCGTTCCTTTAGCCGGTGCAGTTCCTCATAGGCATGCGGATGCTTTTTCATCACGCGGCGATACGTCCGCTTGAAACGCAGATACCCCGGGCGGGTGCGTGCGCGGCGAAGCAGCCGGGCCACACCGCCGACGTTTTCATTGATGGACATGCCGTTATCGTTGAGAACGACCACAGCGGCCTCGCGGCTCGCGCCAAGATCGCTCAAGCCCTCGTAGCACAATCCGCCGGTCATTGCGCCGTCGCCAACGACGGCGACAACGTCATAATTTCCGTGCATAAGCGTTCGGGCACGTGCCATGCCCGCGGCCAGAGATACGGAGTCTGATGCATGGCCGGCAAGGAACGGATCGGCGTTGCTCTCACACGGCTTGGGAAAGCCGGAGATGCCGTCGAGCTGACGGAGCGTATCAAAGGAGTCCCGGCGCCCGGTCAGGATCTTGTGAACATAGGACTGATGCCCAACGTCGAACAATATCCGATCCTTCATCGGGTCATAGACGCGGTGCAGAGCGACCGTGAGCTCCACGCTGCCGAGATTCGAGGCAAGGTGCCCGCCGGTATGCGAAACGTTCTCCACAAGGAACTCGCGGATATCGCGGCAGAGCTCGGGAATGTCCCGTTCCAGCACGGCGCGGAGGTCGGCGTTGCTGTTTATATTATATAAAAGATGTTTTTCGTTCTGGTTCAACACAAATGCTTCCCCTCATACTGTTAACTTAAATATAATAACAAAAACAAACACCCTTTACAAGTGCAAAGGGTGTTTTGACAAAAAATATTCACAGTTTTTCCGGGAAATATTCATTTTCTGCGGTCAGCCAGAAGATCGGCCAGCCAGCAGAGGAAATCCGTATCGGCAAAGTGTCCGGCAATGGCGGCTTTTGCTTTTTCCGTGTGGAAATGCACAAGACGGGCGCATTCCTCGATACCGAGGAGAGAAACGAACGTCGTCTTTTTCTCCGCGGCGTCCGACCCGATCGGCTTGCCAAGCTCGTCCACCGTGGAGATCGTGTCGAGCACATCGTCGCGGATCTGGAAAGCCAGGCCGAGATTCATTGCGAACTCTTCCGCCGCCAACACCTGCTCCGGCGAACCACCGGCGCATTGAACGCCCATAACGCACGCGGCGCGAAGCAGCGCTCCGGTTTTCAGGCGGTGGATCTCATAGAGCTCCTCTTCCGTGACCGGAAGGCCTTCCTTGCTCGTATCGAGATACTGTCCGCCGCACATTCCCTGCTCCGCGGCGGCATAGGCAAGCGTTTTCGCCATGGCCGCGGTATGCTCCGGCACGACCGGCGCGGACAAAACGGAGAAATACGCCGCCGATTGCAGCGCATCTCCGGCAAGGACGGCATTGGTCTCTCCGAATACCTTGTGGCACGTGGGCTTTCCGCGGCGGAGGTCATCGTTATCCATGCACGGGAGATCGTCGTGGATGAGCGAGTAGGTGTGCAGCATTTCAATGCCGCAGGCAGCGGGGAGTGCTGCGGTGCGGTCGCCGCCGGAGATCTCGCAGAACCTCAGGAGGAGCAGCGGGCGGATGCGCTTCCCTCCGGCGAGGAGAGAATACCGCATAGCGTTCAGGAGCTCTTTCTGCGGGCAGGGCTCTGAAAAGCAGGCTTCAAGCGCGGCGTTAATCTCGCCCTGCATGGTTTTATATTCGCTGAAATGATCCATGCTCATTCATTCTCCGATGCGAAAGATGTTTCGGCCGGCGCACCGTCCATGCCCTTTTGCAGGCGCACAACGGTCTGTTCGGCTTCGTCGAGCTGCTTGGTGCAGGTGCGGATCAACTCCGCGCCCTCGGTGTAAAGTGAAAGAGACTCCTCGAGCGGAGCATCGCCCTTTTCGAGCGAGCGGACGATCTCGTCCAGCCGGGCGAGCATTTGTTCAAAGGTTTTCGGTTTTGCGCTTTTGCGTTCGGCCATGGTGTTTCCCCTGTTCTCAGCTCTTCTTATCGGTGACGCGGACGATGGTTTCGCATTTCACGTCACCGATGGCGCAGACAACCTTGGTCGTGCCTTCCTTCACACCGGTGACAACGCCGTCCTCGTTGACTGTGGCAATGGCGGTATCGGCAATGGTCCACGTCTCCTTGTTTGTGCTCGGATCGATGTTGTACATCGTGCAGTTAAGATCGACCGACTGCCCGACGGAGATCGTAAAGTCGGAGTTCGGCAGGCCGAAGCACGTGATCACAACGCGCGGTGTTTTATCGTTTGGGTCGGGCGTCGCCTGTGCGGCTGCGGCCGCAGCCGCAGGCGGATTATCCGTTACGCGTACGATGCAGACAGCCTTGGCGGTGCCGGACTTGCACACAATGTTTGTATAGCCCATCTTCCTGCCGGTGACAAGGCCGGTCTCCGATACGGTCGCAATGGCCGGATCGTCCGATGACCAGGAGAACTCGCTCCCCTCCGGCGTAACGACGGCAGTGAGCTGGATCTCATATCCCCACTGACCGCTGAGGCTGATATCGGTCTTTTCCGCGTCACCGAAGCAGATCTTGATCGTCGGCTCCGTAACTGTGAGAGTAATCGACGCGGAAGCCTCTCCGATGGTGTAGGTGATCTTGGGATTTCCCACCTTCCAGCAGGTGACGATGCCGTTTTCATCCACGCTGGCGGAGGAGGCGTCGCTGGATGTCCAGATACCGCCGGTCGAGCCGTCGCTCGTGACCGCCTGAAGGCGGATGACCGTGGAGGTCTGGAAGCTCAGCTCGGTCACGGCCTTATTCTCATAATGGATCTCGACCTTCACCGGCTCCTTCGCCGGTTCCGGCGTGGCAGATACATCCGGCGTAGGCGTAGCCTCGTTCGGCGTCTCTGTCGCAGCAGCCGACGGAGACGTGCTCGCCGCATCCGGTGTTTTGTTATCCCGGTCCGTGAAAAAGTCGGAGATGCCGCAGCCCGTCAGAGAAAAGCAAAGGGCCGCCGCTGCCAGAGCAAACGCCATCATGCGATATAGCTTTTTCATCCTTCTACCTCCGATTGATGCTCGACACGGCAGTCAAGCGCTCCGTGTTCGAGCCGTATATGGACACTGTCGCCAGGTGCGACAGCCTTGGCATTCCTGAGTATCGCGCCGGATCGGTCGGTCGTAACAGAAAAACCGCGCGCAAGTACTTTGAGCGGGCTCATCGCTTCCAGCGAGGAGACGAGCCGCACATACTCCTGCCGTTTTCCGAGCAGGAGATGCTTTTCCGCCGCGTTCAAACGGTCGGAAAGACGGTCAACGTCCAGCCGACGGTTTTGCAGAAATCCCGTCGGGCTCTGCATGACCGGGCGCGTAGATATCTCGGTCAGCCGTGCGGAAAGCGCGTCGAGCCGCTTTCTTTCCGCCTGAGCGAGCCGGTTTTCGAGAGAAAGGAGCATCGCACGAACGTCTGACTGCTCCGGTACGGCGAGCTCTGCGCCGTTTGAGGGGGTTGCTGCACGCACGTCGGCAACAAAGTCGGCGATGGTCACATCCGGCTCGTGTCCAACGGCGGAAATGACCGGTATCTCGGAAGCGAATATCGCGCGGGCAACACGCTCGTCGTTGAACGCCCAGAGATCTTCGATGGAGCCGCCGCCGCGACCGGTGATGATGAGATCGGCCACGTCCCACCGGTTCGCGTACCGGATCGCGCCCACGATCTCTGCGGGAGCCTCCGTTCCCTGCACGCGTACCGGCATCACGAGCACTTTCGTGAGCGGCCAGCGTTTTCCGAGAATGCGGATCATGTCCTGTACAGCGGCCCCGGCGCCGGAGGTGATGAGCGCGATCTTCTCCGGCATGGCGGGAAGCGGCTTTTTATGCTCCTGCGCGAACAGCCCCTCGGCAAGAAGCTTTGCCTTGAGCTGCTCATACGCCGCGTGAAGATCGCCCAGTCCGTCCGGCTGTACGGCGGAGACATAGAGCTGATACGCTCCGTCCCGCGGATAAACGGCGACACGCCCGGCGCAGATCACGGCCATGCCGTTTTCCGGACGGAAACGCAGCCTGGAGGCGTCGGCACGGAACATAACGCAGCGCATCGAGGCCCCGGCGTCCTTGATCGTAAAGTAATGATGTCCGGAAGGATAGATCTTATAGTTGGAAAGCTCGCCGCGGACATAAACGCGGCGCAGCGCACCGTCGCTTTCCACAATGGCGCGGATGTGCTCCGTGATCTCCGATACGGAGAGCGGCGAAATCTCCGTCATTCTTCCGCTGCGGGCTCCGTCTCCGACTCGGCCGTCTCCTCTGCAGCTTCGTCACGGGAACGCATAAAGGCGCCGAGGATGCCGTTGATAAAGCGGACGGTCTCCGGCTCATCGTAGCCCTTGGCGAGCTCGACGGCCTCATTGATGGACGCCGCAGCCGGGATATCCGGCATATAGAGGATCTCATAGAGCGCAACGCGAAGCACGGCGAGAGCGGTGCGCGAAATGCGCGAAAGCTTCCAGCCGTGAGAGAACTGCTCGATGAGCGAGTCAAGCTCCTCGCGGTGGTCGCGCACGCCGGTCACGAGATCGTTGATGTACGCGCGTTCCGTTTCGCTGGGGATCTCCGTGAAAAGAGTATCCTCCGCCGGAAGAGCGCGGAAATAGTCCTCGTCGAAAAAAGCATCCGGTCCAACGTCGCTGCCGGCGTTAACGGCAAAGCTGAGCTGGAGCGCCAGTTGCCGTGCATTTGTTCTCGTCATAGAGAGAATTACCCCTTCATATCGGTCTTATCAAAGGCGATGCCCGTGATATGCACGTTGACGACGGTTTTGAGGCCGGTCATGTCCTCCACGCTCGCGGCGACCTGATCCTGCACCTTCTTGGCGACGACGGTAACACCGTAGCCGTAGCGAACCATGATAAGGATATCGATGACCGCCTGGCCATTCTCTGCGGAGATCTTTACGCTCGGCGGCGTGGTCGCGCTCTTGATGCCGAGAAACTCGGCGATATCCGCGCCGGGCACGGACGAGAGCCCCGCGACGCCTTCGATCTCCGAAACGGCGGCGTTCACCATTACCTGGATAACGTCCTCCGAAATGCTGATATTCCCTTTTTCCGTCTGGCTGGTAATATAGTTTTCAGGCATAGCTGCTAACCTCCCAATGTATTCACGTTATTGTAACACATCGATTACAAAAAATAAAGAGGCGTCCCAAAAAACTTTTGGAACGCCTCGCCGTAGATATAGTCAAAATGTGCCGAAATTAGGCTCTGGGATGCGATTTCTGGTACACGTCCTTGAGCTGCTTTTTGACGAGTTGGGAATAGATCTGTGTGGAGCTGATGTCCGCATGGCCAAGCATTTCCTGGATCGCTCGGATATCCGCGCCATTTTCCAGGAGGTGTGCGGCAAAGGAATGGCGCAGCGTGTGCGGCGTGATGTCCTTTTCGATGTGCGCCTTTGCCTGATAGGACTTGATGATCTTCCAAAAGCCCTGCCGGGACATGCGCTCGCCGCTGACGTTCACAAAGAGAGACGTTTCATCTTTCCGCGCCAGCATTTGCGGGCGGACAAACTCCATATACTCGCTCAGCGCCCGGATCGCCGCCGGATAAAGCGGGATGAAGCGTTCCTTGTCATGGCTCACGCAGCGGATCGCACCGGCCGAGAGATTTACGTCCGTCACATTGAGCGAAATGAGCTCGCTTACACGGATACCGGTGGCGTACAGCAGTTCGAGCATGGCTTTATCGCGATAACCCTTGAAGTCCGTACACTCCGGCTGTTCGAGCAGGAGTTCAACCTCGCTGCTCGTGAGGATCTGCGGGAGCTTCTGTTCACATTTGTCCGGAACCAGCTTGCCGGTCGGGTTTTCGCTCACGATACGCTGCAAAATGAGGAAGGTATAAAAGCATTTCAGGGATGCAATGGAGCGGGAAACGGTCGCTACCGACTTTCCCATCCCGCGCAACCAGGAAATGTATCCGTTCAGGACCTCCTCGTCCGCCTCGGTATATCCGACAGTCTCGTGTGAGTCAAGGTATTCTCCGAACTGACGGATATCGCGGAGATACGAACTCAGGGTGTTGCTGGAAGCTTTTTTGACATTCGTGAGATAGTCCTTGAACTTTTCAAAGCATACGGAATTATCCATAGCAACGCCCTCCTTCCTCTTTTTCTTTCTCTTATAATAGTAACGGGATCAAAAGCTGCCGAACAAACGCCGCGGCGGACAAAAGCAGTGCGGCAATCAAAAGCCGGTCGGTGGAAACAAAGGAAAACCGGATGCGCGGATAGCCTCGGCAGGTTCGGTATATGTCAAGGGAGGAGCAAAATGCTTCCTCACCAAGCAAAAACAAAGCAGAAAGAGAAAATAGCGCCGGGATCCCGAGGATCAGGCAGGTTTTCCCAGCAGAAACACCACTCGCAAGCAGCGCCGCGGCGCTGTAGGAAAGGAGAAAGCCCCGGGCTAGAAAAAGGATCGGAAGAAGAATAAAGCCGAATAGAACGGCGGAAAGAAACACCGCGATAAAACACGGCGCGGAATATGTCCAGAGAAGCCGGAGATACCCGGTCGAATTTGAAAAAGCGGCGTCCGCAAGAGATGCAACGCGTTCCGGCACCGGATGCGGGAAAAAGAAAACAGCAAGCGTTCCCAATACTGCGCCAAGGCAAACTGCCAGTGGTAATATCCAGCGGGCCGGTTTAGAAAAGCGAAAAATGAGCGGCGCAGAAATCGCCGCGTTTAAACCGGAATCGTTCATGCTGTCCCCTCACTTCGTAGCAAAAGAAACAACATAAAACAATAATTTACATAATCTGTTGTATGCACACTATACCGCAGAATCATAAAGTTATCAATCCTTTTTTCTTAGTTTTTCGAACTTTGTGAATTATGTCTATATATTATGTAAACAACATTATGTTATCCGATGTAACCTATCATCGAAAAACCATTGAAAATCAAGGGTTTTCTCCCATATCTTGCGATTACGTTTTGTAATAATCCCAAGATATTGGCCATTTCTTTTCGCTTATGTCAACTCCGCTTCCTGATTCCTATTTGTAATACTGCGCCCGCTTCTTTTGCGATTTTTTGTTATTTTTGTTAATTTTTATGAAATATACAATTGTCATCGCAGCCGTCATAACACACAGCGTCTTTAAAACGCAACCGAAATTCCAACCATTCATTGGAATACATGCCCCAACCAGAAGAAGGATCAGCACCGAGACAAGCGCAGAGAGCGGAATATACGCATACCCTGCCCTTTTCTTTCCAAAGAGCACGCACTCCGACACAAGCGCCGCAAGACCGGCACACACAAGCGCAGAAATCTGCTCCGATGTCTCCGGCAGTATTCCATCACGGATCAAGAGCGCTGCCGGAAAAGCAAACAGGAGCGACAATCCCGCCATAAGACTTCCCGATCGGATGACATCTATCATCTGTCCTCTTCGGTTCGGTTGTTGTTTGGCCATAAAAACACCCCCGCAGATAAGTACATTCATACTTATTCCTGCGGGGGTGTTTTTATACGCTATGTGTGGGATGCGCTCAGTTGCCCAGAGACTCCTCAGAATCGGAAGTTTCCTTGTTGGCACCCTTGCCTTCGTTGCTGGAGACCGCCCACTTGGTGATCTCGATGCGGACGCGGTCCTCGCCGGTCTCGAAGGTGAGCTTATCGCTGGTAACGTGGACGACTTTGCCGACCATGCCGCCGATGGTGACGATCTTATCGCCGACTTCGATGCTGTCACGCATCTCCTGCGCTTTCTTCTTGCGCTTCTTTTCGGGGACGATCATCAGGAAGTAGAACACAGCGATGATTACGACCATCATGACGATGCTCGTAATACCGCTGGCGCCGGTGGCGCTTCCGTCCGCAGCCGCCGTGTTGCAGCCGGCAAAAGCGAACATGGCGAAAATCACGCCAATAACAGTTGCAAGGATCTTTTTCATGGGTTAACCCTCCAATGTAAATTACAATTACTGATTATACCGATGTTTTCCGATAAAAGCAAGAGAATTTATATCCTCTTATCCAACTTTTCGACATACCGGTCATGGAACGCCTTATACTCCCCTTCGTCGAGCGCCGCGCGGATCTTTTCCATCAGAGAATTGTAGAAATAAAGATTGTGCATAACGCAGAAGCGAAGCGCCAGGATCTCCTCCGCTTTCATGAGATGCCGGAGATACGCCCTGCTGTATTTCCGGCAGACCGGGCAATGACACTCCGGATCAATCGGGCGCTCGTCGCGGGCATACTTCTCGTTCTTGATATTGATGACGCCTTCCCAGGTATAAAGATGGCCGTGGCGGCCGTTTCGTGCCGGCATCACACAGTCAAAAAAGTCCACGCCGCGGTACACTGCTTCAATAATGTTCCCCGGCGTTCCGACGCCCATGAGATAACGGGGCTTGTCCTGCGGCATGTATTCCTCGACTGCGGAGATCGTGTCGTACATTTCCGCGGCAGTCTCCCCTACGGCAAGGCCGCCGATGGCATAGCCCGGCAGGTCAAGCTCCGCGATCTGCTGCATATGCCGGATGCGGAGATCGTGGTACACCGCGCCCTGGTTGATGCCCCAGAGCACCTGACCGGGATTGACGGCGTTATCCTCGGAGGTGTAGCGCGCGAGTGCCTCCTTGCACCGGGCGAGCCAGCGCACCGTCCGGTCGCACGAGGCTTCGCAGTACTCCCGCGGCGCGGGGATGCCAACGCACTCATCAAACGCCATGGCGATGTCCGAGCCGAGATTGGTCTGAATGCGCATGCTCTCCTCCGGCCCCATAAAGATATGCCGGCCATCCACATGCGAATTAAAGTATACGCCCTCTTCCTTGATTTTGCGGAGCTGCGCGAGCGAAAAAATCTGGAATCCGCCGGAGTCGGTCAGAATCGGGCCATCCCAACGCATGAACTTATGCAGCCCGCCCATATCGCGGATCAGCTCGTCGCCCGGACGGACGTGCAGATGATAGGTGTTGGAAAGCTCAACCTGGCAGCCGATCTCCCGGAGATCGTCCGCAGAGAGGCCTCCCTTGATGGCCGCCTGCGTACCGACGTTCATGAATACCGGCGTCTGCACTGTACCGTGCGGCGTGGTGTATTCGCCCCGGCGGGCGCGGCCTTCCAGCTTGATTCGTTTATACATTCGTTTTCCCCTTATTTAGTAAATGAACATCGCGTCGCCGAAGGAGAAGAAGCGGTAGCGTTCCTTTACAGCTTCCTCATAGGCGCGCAGGACGTTTTCCCGTCCGGCGAGCGCGGAGACGAGCATGATGAGCGTGCTCTCCGGCAGATGGAAATTGGTCACAAGTGCGTCGATGGCCTTGAAGCGGTAGCCCGGATAAATGAAAATGTCCGTCCAGCCGCTTTTCGGCTGCAAAATGCCATCCTCGCCGGTGAAGCTCTCGAGCGTACGGCAGGACGTTGTACCGACGGAGACTACACGCCCGCCGTTTGCATGCGTGCGGTTCACGATGTCCGCCGTCTCCTGACTTACCATGCAGAACTCCGCGTGCATCGGATGATCTTCGATGTTGTCCTCCTTGACCGGGCGGAACGTGCCGAGACCTACGTGCAGCGTGACATACGCAAGAGAAACGCCCTTGTCGGCAATGCGCTGCAAAAGCTCCGGGGTGAAATGCAGCCCCGCCGTCGGCGCAGCCGCCGAACCGGGATCGCGGGAATACACCGTCTGGTAGCGTTCCTTATCCGTCAGCTCTTCCTTGATGTAAGGCGGCAGCGGCATTTTTCCGAGCTTGTCCAGAAGTTCAAGAAAGATGCCGTCATAATGGAAGTGAAGCACTTTGTTGCCGTCCGCTTCCGCACGAACAACCTCCGCCGTCAGTTCGCCGTTGCCGAAAGAGATATGCGTCCCCGGCTGCGTTTTGCGTCCCGGGCGGGTAAGGCATTCCCAGTCCCCGCCGCCGAGATCGCGCAGCAGCACGACCTCCACGCTGCCGCCCGTCGGCCGTGTGCCGAAGAGCCGCGCCGGGATCACGCGGGAATCGTTCATCACGAGGCAGTCGCCCTCGTTGAGAAAATCCGGCAGCTCATGAAAGATGTGATGCTCCGTGGCGCCGGTACGCTTGTCGAGCGTCAGAAGACGCGATGAATCACGCTGCTCCAGCGGTGTCTGGGCGATAAGCTCCGGGGGAAGATCGTAATAAAAGTCCGATTTTTTCAAGGTTACTCCATCTGCCGGGATTTTCCGGCCACTACGTTTTGCCGCCGCGCTCGCCTTGACGGGAGTACGGCGGAGTGATATTATATTTTTAAAATATTATATATCATGTTCCGCATGCTTTGCAACCGCAAAAGCGCCGAACTTCCGCGCACCGCAGCGTGTCCCGCTGCATACAATGACGCGGGAGTATTTTTTGCCGTTCCCTTCCCTACCGCGCAGCGCGTGGTACGGACCGGCAGAAAGGACGGAACATGAAAAAACCTGTTTTCACCGGCAGCGCTGCTGCGCTTGTCACGCCGTTTACAGACCGGGGCGTGGACTATGACCGTCTCGCCGCGGCGATCGACCGCCAGGCCGAGAGCGGTACTGCCGCCATCGCCGTGTGCGGTACAACCGGAGAGGCCGCAACGCTTTCCGAGGCGGAGCGCGCTTCCATTATCGAGTTTGCCTCGGTCTACACACGATCCCGTATGAAGGTCATCGCCGGGATCGGCGGGAACGACACGCTCGCCGCCGCAAACGCGGCGCGGCGCGCCGAACGCCTCGGTGCGGATGCGCTGCTCCTTACGACGCCCTATTATAATAAAGCGAGTTCTGCCGGGATCATCCGGCACTTTACGTATGTCGCAGAGCATTCCGAACTGCCGCTCATCGTATACAATGTCCCGGGGCGCACCGGTGTATCCTGTACGCCGGAACATTACGCGCGGCTCGCGGAGATTCCCCGCATCAACGGCATAAAGGAAGCGTCCGGCGATATTTCCCTTGTTTCGCGCACCCGGCATCTCTGCGGCGACGCGCTGAACATATGGAGCGGAAACGACGACCAGACCCTCCCCATGCTCGCGCTCGGCGCGAAGGGCGTGATCTCGGTGGCATCGAACATCGTGCCGCAAGTCATGACAACGCTTTGCGGCGCGGCGCTCAGCGGCGATTTCTTCACCGCACGCGCCATACATGAGGCGTATGCCGGACTTTTTGATGCCCTCTTCTTCGAGGTCAATCCCATCCCTATCAAAACCGCAATGCAGATGCTCGGCTGGGATTCCGGACGGCTGCGGCTGCCGCTTTGCCCGATGGCGGAGGAACACGCCGCAAAACTGCAAAAGTGTATGGAGAGCTTGCAGCTTCTCTGATTTCATAAAATACGAAAGCGAGTATACTCATGAAGCGTATTGTATCCCTGCTGCTGTGCGTTGTTCTGCTCCTTGCTCTTGCTGTGCCGGTCTGCGCCGCAGAGCCGGAGATATCCAGTCTGCGCATATCCAAATACTGCGAAGCCGCCTCCATGTCGGACTATTGCGAGCTTTTCCGCGATGCCGAAGGCGGCGGGATTGGCGCTCCGATGACGCGCGCCATACTCGCCGGTATCCTGTACCGCATTTACGGAAACGCGGAGGATGCCGATATGGTCCCCGCTGATGTGGATGCCTCGCAATGGTACGCCGGCGGAACGGCATGGGCGGCGAAAAAGAACATCATCTCCCTCGACGGGGACGGCAGCTTCCGCCCTGACGGTCCTCTCACGCGCGAAACACTTCTCGTAGCGCTCTACCGCTGCGCCAACGTCTGCGGCATATCGTTCGATATGATCAACCCATGGTATTCGTTTCTGGATGGAGGGCTGATGACGCCGGAGGCGCAAACCGCCGCCTTCACCATCCAGCGCGCCGGAGTTATGATCGAGGGATCGGACGGGTTCTTTCATTATAATGACACCGTGCCGCTTGCTGAGGGTGAAGAGATCCTCCTCCGCTTTATCGGCACGCAGCAGGACATTCTGACAGCCCTCCCCGTCTCCACCGTCGCCGAGAGCGAACCGGTAACGGACGACTGGTTCAGCGACGTCTGCTTCATCGGTCATTCGCAGATCGTAGGCATGCAGCGTTACTCCGGGCTGTACGGCCCCGACTATTATGCTGTCGTCGGCCACACGGCACAGGCCGTTGTGGACTTTGATTTTTACGAGCTCCCGGACGGCCGGTACGGCACGCTCAGCGACGGTCTGCACAGCAAAGCCTACGGAAAGATTTACATAATGCTTGGCATCAACGACAGCTCCCTGGACGCCGACCGCGTGGAAAAGTTCATGACGCCGATGCGCACGATCCTCGATCTTGTAAAAGAAACGCAGCCGGATGCGAAGATCTATCTCCTCTCTCTCGTCCCCGTTGGCCGCAGCACGCCGATGAACGAGCTCTACAATCCCGACAGCACGATCTTCTATTCGCAGCTCGTCAAAGCGCTTTCCCGCGAATACGATACGGAATACATCGATCTTTTCCGCATGATGTGTGATGAGACCGGGTATTATCTGGACAGCTTCAACTCCGGTGACGGCATCCACATCCAGCCGGATCGGTATCCGGAGATCGTGGAATATCTCAAACGACACACTTAATTAATAAGACAACATGACGAACCCCCGGCTGTCTAAGGACAGCCGGGGGCTTTAACTTTGGGGAATTATTCTTCGTTTTCCCAGTTGTGCCAGACGTTCTGGACATCTTCGTTATCGTCGAACATCTCGAGCATCTTGGACATGTTCTTGATATCCCCCTCGTCGGTGAGGGTGATGTAGTTCTGCGGGACCATTTCGACCTGTGCGGAGAGCAGGTGGTACTTGGCGGAAAGCGCTTCGGCCACGGCAGCGACATCGTCCGGCTGCGTATAGACTGTGAAGATGTCTTCTTCCGCTTCGAGATCGTCCGCACCGGCTTCCAGCGCCGCCTCAAAAACGGCTTCCTCGTCAAGATCCTCGTCCTCGTTATCGATCACGATGACGCCCTTTTTATCAAACGACCACGAAACGCAGCCGGCAGCGCCCATGTTTCCGCCGTACTTGTCAAAGTAGTGACGCACGTCGGACGCGGTGCGGTTGCGGTTATCGGTCATGGCGTCCACAATGATGGCAACACCGGAGGGACCGTAGCCTTCGTAGGTAACTCTTTCGTAGTTATCGGTAGCGCCGCTGCCAAGCGCCTTTTCGATGGTGCGCTTGATGTTGTCGTTCGGCATGTTGGTCGCCTTCGCCTTGGCGATGACCGCCGCGAGACGGGAGTTGTTCGCCGGATCGCCGCTGCCGCCTTCCTTGACGGCAACGATCATTTCGCGGGCGATCTTGGTGAACGCCTGTGCGCGCTTGGCGTCCTGTGCGCCCTTGGTTTTCTGTATGTTATGCCACTTGGAATGTCCGGACATACTGTAATTCCCCCAAACAAAAATACGTTTGAGGGAATTATAGCACTTTCGCACGCGGATGACAAGAGCTTTCCTTATCTCCCGCGCGGAATAAGGATCAGATCTCCCGGATCTACCGGCCCGGGATTGGCGGATTCGATCAGTTCACAGGTGGAGCCGAACTTTTTCGCGACGTTCCAGAGCGATTCCGTACCGAGCCGGATCACGATCAGCGACGGGCGTTCCGTTTCCTCCGTATTTTCGTTCTCGTCCAGCTCCATTTCGCTCACATACGTAAACTCCGAGGCAGCCGCCATGTTGATCGAGAGCTCAACCGGGCACCGCAATTCTACGGTATTGTCCCCGGCGGCAGCATATATCTCGCCAAACCGCGCTGTCTCCGGCAGCGTCATGCCAGTCGATTCCCCGTTTTCAAACGTGAGCGTCAGCACGCGGCTCATGGAAGACAAGCTGCCGCGCTGCGTGCAGTAGAGCACACGGACGCAGATATTCTCCGAAATGCCATTCTCCGCACATGCGGGGAATGCCGCCGTTACACGGGCATACACGATCTCCTTCGGAGAATCGGGAGTTTCCAGCGTCTCGCGCACCGACTGCCGCAGTACGGCCGGGCGCGTCGCGCTCAGCGTGCGCACGGTGTCCGTTTTCAGACGGCATGTATTTTTCAGGCTGTAGGCGTCCGCTATGTAGCGGATCTCTGTTTCGCTGCGGCAGAGCGTCTGTGCACACAGATGCAGCTCCAGATGAAGCGACGTAATGCCGTCGCTGCCGGAAAGCGGCTCAAGATAGCATCCGCCGGAGGTCAATATCACGGTTGAGAGCTCCGCTTTGCCATTCGCTATGTCGAGGATCTGCGAGAATGGGATACGGAAACTCTGATGCTGCGGCGCGTCGTCCCCCGCTGTCAGATAGAGCGTGTCAAGCCGCACCGTTCCCTGCAGGATCATCTTGCCGCCGACCTGCTTGAGCTCATCAACGCTTTCCGTGTGCGAATAGCAGAGCAGCTTTTCCATCGGCGGGCATCCGGCGGGAAGCTCCGCTTCGTCGGAGACGAGGAAGCTCTTTTCCTCCACGCCGGAAAGAAAGCAGACGGTTTTCGTATCGGTCAGCGTATAGAGCCCCGGTGTTTGTTCCGCCTCCGCCGGAAGCTCCGCCGTCACGCTGCGGTAAACAACAACCGCGGCGCAGACACCAGCACGAAACTGGATCTTTCGCGGGTTGAGGAGCTTTGCATCTGCCGACGAAACGCACACATTGGCAGCAAACGTATCCGTATCCTCCGCACCGCCGGTCTCCGCAGAAAAGACGACCGGAAGCTCCGTTTCGATTCTTTGCAGGCGCTCCGAGCCCTCACCGATGTACAGCACCGTTCCGCGTATGTTTCCCTCGAGGCGAATGGTCCCCTGCTGTATCGTTTTGGAGCGCAGATACACCGCGGCGTCCACGTCCAGGATCCGGACAATATCCGGCAGAGTGTCTGAAACAACCGTTTCCAGCGTTTCCTCGCGGCTGAGTGTATCGGAATAAACAGGAGTGCAGTATTGAATGGCTTCCCGTTTCAGATTGACTTCCATAGGCATTCCTCTCCTTGTCCGTTTTCGGTATACTTTATGAGAAATGCCCGGAAAATATGTCACTCCAGCTTCAGAAGCATCCGGTAAAGAAAGCCGGGAAGCCGGATATAGATGACCTTCATATACGATCCTCCTCAACAGCAATTTCGATTGATGCATATGCCGACGCCGATCAGACACGCGCCGAGCAAGAACCACCAGAATCCCACCGGAAGGATCTGCGAGAGCAGGACGATGATCCCCACCGTCACAATGATCCATCCGACGGGATTTTTTCGCCGATTTCCGCGCCGCATAAACAATCCCCCGATGCGCACCATGCTTTACTACATAGTACGCACCGGGGGATCATATGTTCTTATTCGCGGACTTCCCAGTCCTTTTTCCGGTTTGCCTGCTCCCACAGGCAGCGGTAGGAGTCCAGCCGGGACGGGTGGATCTTTCCCTCGTCCGCAGCGGCGCGGACGGCACAGTCCGGCTCGTTGCGGTGGGTGCAGTCCGTAAACCGGCAGGAACCAAGGTACGGTTCAAACTCCGGAAAACAGTATTGCAGCTCCGCCGGGCGAATGGATTCCATCTGCTCGATATCAAAGGAGCCGAAGCCCGGCGTATCGGCGACATACCCACCGTTCTCAAGCGAAAAAAGCTCCACATGGCGCGTTGTATGCCGCCCGCGGCCAAGCTTCTGACTGACCTCGCCGGTAAGAAGCGAAAGCTTCGGTGAAAGTGCATTCAAAAGGCTGGATTTTCCAACACCGGAGTTGCCCGTAAAAGCGCAGACCCGGCCGGCCAGGCGCTCGGAGAGCTCCGGCAGCCCCTCGCCGGTAACGGCGCTCGTCCGCACCACGGGGATGCCCGAGGCGGAATAGATCGAGAAAAGTGCGTCGCCGGGGTTTAGATCGGCCTTGTTGATGCAAAGGAGAAAATTGCAGGAATGATGCGCTGCAAGCGCAGACACCCGGTCAATAAGAAATGGATCCGTGACCGGATTGACCGCCGCGGCGAGCATCACCATGAGATCGATGTTCGCGACAGCCGGTCGGATGAAGTAGTTCCGCCGCGGAAGGATCTCCCGCACGCTGCCCGTGCCGTCCGGCGAAACTTCCAGCCGTACCCGGTCGCCGACAAGGGGACTTGTGCCATCCAGCCGGAATTTGCCTCTGGCGCGGCACGTGATGAGCTCCGCGCCGGTGTCCACATAGTAATAGCCGCTCAGAGCCTTGATGATACGTCCTTCCATCCGGCTCACTCAACGTTCGGGTCCTGGGTCGGGAGCGGCGAGGGCGACGGTGTCGGCGTCGTTTCAGGACCGAGTGAGATTTGCAGATAGATCTTGGAGTATGCGGGGATCTCCGTTCCCGCCTCGACTGTCTGGCTCACAACGTAGTTTTCCGGGATCGTATTGTTGTAAACGTAGCTCACAGAAACAAGCGTCAGAGGCGCGGCGGCAAGTTCCGCTTCCGCAGTGGCATAGTCCTTGCCGACGAGGTACGGCATAATGACCGTTTCGGTTTTGGCGCCCTGACTGATCGTAAGATAGACCGTCGCACCCGCCGGGAGCTTTTCGCCCGGCGAAGGGCTGATCTGCATTACGCAGTCCGCCGCCACGTCGTCGGAATCAGCAAACGTTTTGTCCACCACGAAGCCGAGCTTCTCGAGCTCACTCGTTGCTTCACGGTAATCGTAATTGAGCAGGTTCGGGATTTCGGTTAACATAACGCCTGTGCTCACGGTAAGCGTAACTTTGATGCCGTCCGGGGTCAGCATATAGCTCTTCCCCGCGTCGGGCGACTGGCCGATGATGATCCCGCGCTCCACGTTCGGATCGATCTCATAAATGAGATCGAAGTTGTATTTGTCCTTAAATTCCTTGCTGTTGATGATCGTCTCGTAATTGCTGCCGACAAAGTTGGGAATGGCGACGCGCTGGTTGACAACGAAGATATCGCTCAGAAAATAGTTCCAGAGGAACACGGCGATGATCAGTATGGCAGCCATCACGCCGAAGAAGCCGGAAAGCATGCTGACGCGGTGGGCACGGCGGCGGCGGCGGATATAATCCTCCTTGCCGAGTTCCCCTGCCGTACTGAGCGGCGCAACGTTGCCTTCGATCCGGTCGAGAGAACCGTTGAGCGTTTTTTGCAGCGCTTCCAGATCGGCAACAAGCGCATCCGCCGTTTGATAACGCTCGTCGAGAGATGCGTCCATCGCCTTCATCACGATCTTTTCCAGCGCCTCCGGGACCGACGGCGCGATCTCACGAAGAGGCGCCGGTACGGCGGAGAGGTGCTTGAGAGCGACCGTACGGTCATCGTCGCCGTCAAACGGCAATTTTCCGGATAGCATTTCGTACATGACGATGCCGAGCGAATAGATATCGCTCCGCCCATCCACCGGCAGACCGCGCGCCTGTTCCGGCGAGATATAATGCACCGAGCCGATGGCTTCGTTTTCCACGTCCGGCATTTCGGACTGAAGGTTGGCGATGCCGAAATCGGAGACCTTGATGACTCCGTCTTCCACAACGAGGATGTTCTGCGGCTTGATGTCCCGGTGAACGATGCCCTTGCCATGCGCGTGGCTGAGCGCCCTTGCGATCTGCAGGGAGAAATCCACCGTCTGCGCCGCATCCAGCGGGCCATGCTCCTGAAGGTACTGCTTGAGCGTGACGCCGTCGACCAGCTCCATGACGATATATTCCACATGATCGCTGCGGCTGACATCGTAAACGCCGACGATGTTCGGGTGGCTCAGCTTTGCGATCGCCTGCGATTCCGTCTGGAAACGGCGGCGGAACTTCTCGTTCTTTGCAAGCTCCGGCCGCATGATCTTCACCGCCACATAGCGGTTGAGCCGGTGACACATCGCTTTATATACGACCGCCATGCCGCCGCTGCCGATGAGCTCCACAAGCTCATACCGGCCGTCGAGCATCATGCCGCGGTATTTGTCCTGATTTTTTGTATCCATATCGTTCCCCCGTAGGTTCATCGGCGTACAAGCGCCAGCGTGACATTGTCGGGCGCGCCGCGTTCCAACGCCATGCGCAAAAGCTCGCGGCAGA
>CAKTBC010000031.1 GCA_934533005.1 uncultured Oscillospiraceae bacterium
GAGATCAAACGCCACGAGATCAAATACATCATCTCCCTGCGGGAGGCGGAGCTTTTGAAATACCGGCTGCGCGCCCTGCTCCGGCCTGACCCGCACGTCCGCGCCGACGGGAGCTACTTTATCCGCAGCCTGTATTTTGACGATACCGACTATCGCGCCTACCACGAGAAAATCGCGGGCGTGAAGGAGCGCACAAAGTACCGCATTCGGTTTTACAACATGGATGATTCGCGCATCACGCTCGAAAAGAAGAGCAAGGACGGCGACTTCTCCGGCAAGGAGTCGGTGCGCATCTCCCGCGAGCTGGCCGAGGCGTACCTCACCGGCGGCGAGGTGCTGCGCGACACCGAAGGGCTCGCGCGGGAGCTTGCCCGGCTGCGGCAGAACGGCTGGAAGCCGGCGGTGCTGGTCGATTACGTCCGGTATCCGTTCGTGTATCCGACCGGCAACGTCCGTGTCACGATCGATACGGAGCTTCGCACCGCACCATTCAAAACCGACCTGTTCGATGACCGGGCGCTCACCGTGCCGGTGTTCGATGAGGGCGAGGCCGTGCTCGAGGTCAAGTATGACGCTTTCTTCCCCGCGCCGGTGCGCGCGCTGCTCGAGGGCGTGCCAAAACAGCGCTGCGCCGTTTCCAAGTACACCAAATGTCTGGACATTCTGGAATAAAGAGGGGTAAAAACCAATGAGTATTTCCGATCTCATCAAAAACAAATTCGTTGAGGAATTCACCGCGATCTCCGTCGGCACGCTGCTCACGACGCTGCTTCTAAGCTTCGTTCTGGGATTGTTCGTGCTCGTGATCTACCGCGTGACCTACGGCGGCGTCAGCTTCAGCAAGAGCTTCGCTCTCTCGCTCGTGATGCTCTCGATGGTAACGGCGCTCGCCATTTTGACGGTGCGCTCCAACGTCGTTCTATCGCTCGGCATGGTCGGCGCGCTGTCCATTGTCCGCTTCCGCACGGCGATCAAGGACCCGATGGACACGGTGTTCATGTTCTGGAGCATCGTTACCGGCATCATCACCGGCGCGGGATACATCACCGTTGCCATCCTTGCGGCGCTGCTGCTCGGCGCGCTGTTTCTGGCGCTCAACCTTCTCTCCGGCAAGCTGCACACCAACTCGTATCTCGTCGTTTTCCGCTATACGCCGGAGGGCGAGAGCGCGGTGCGCTCCAAGCTCGGCACGCTCGGCAAATATAAGCTTAAGAGCCGCACGATGAATCTTGCCGAGACCGAGCTCGTCGTGGAGGCAAAGCTCACCGCCAAGCAGATGGACTCGCTCGAGGCGCTGCTCGATAACGAGGGCATTTCCGACGTCAACATCGTCAGCTACAACGGCAGCACCCTGCTCTGAGAATACGATCCAAGCGATAAAAAGGAGATAAGGACATGACACACGAATATACGACCCGCGGCACCTGCGCGCGCAAGATCCTCTTTGAGGTCGAGGACGGAAAGGTGCACAATGTGCAGTTCATCAGCGGCTGCAGCGGCAACACGCAGGGCGTTGCGAAGCTCTGCGAGGGCATGGATGTGAACGAGGTCATCGACCGGCTCGAGGGCATCCGCTGCGGCATGAAGCCGACGTCCTGCCCGGATCAGTTGGCGCAGGCGCTCAAGGCCGTGCGCGATAACGGCTGAGAGCTGAGAAAAGATATAAGGATATAATATTAAAACCAGAGCGGCGCATCCTTTTGGATGCGCCGCTCTGGTTTTTCTGAAAGGGTTTCGCTTAAGAGGCATCAGCCTGCAACGTAGAGAGGCATGTAGATCGTCTGGCCGACGTAGTACGTGGCGAGATTGTCGCGGTTGTTCAGCCGCTGCAGGAAGGTGATGTTGTTTTCATAGCTCAGTCCGTAGGTGAGGCAGAGATCGTAGACCGTGTCGCCCGCGACGATCTTGTGCGCCATGATCTTGTAGTAGGAGCCGGAGGCGGGATACGTCGTCGAGGGGATGAGGATGATGTTGCCGGGGAGCAGATAGCTGTAGCTCACGCTGGGGTTCAGCCGCTGGATCATTGCGTCGTTCTCGGCAAAATCGACCTTGTACTTCTCGCAGATGCTCATGACGGTATCGCCGGCCTGGATCTTGTGCGGGATGACGAGGTAGCTGAGCGTATCCTCGGCAGGGATGTTGGGCGCCGTCGTAGCCTTGGCGGAGGCGGCGGCTGTGGCGCTCGGCGCAGCGGAAGCCGTTGTGCCGGCAGACGCGCTCGGAGCAGGCGTCGCAGCCGGGGCGGCTGTCGTACCGGCAGAGGCGGCCGGCGCGGGCGTTGCGGCAGGCTTCACCGTTGTAGAGGCGGCGACATACTGCGGCATATAAAGGATATTGCCGGGGAGCAGGTTATAATAGGCCGCGTTGGGGTTGAGCAGGGAGATCAGCTTGGAATAGGCGTAGTAATCCAGACCGTAGGAGGCGCAGAGCGCGTAGAGCGTGTCGCCGGAGACGATCTTGTGCGCCATGATCTTGTAGTAAGAACCGGAACCCGGGACCGTTTTCGTCGGGATGAGGATGACCTTTCCGGGCATCATATAGTTGTAGTTGGTGATGTTGTTGATCTTGCGGATCGTCGCATCGTTCGAGGAAAAGTCCACGCCGAGCGCGGCGCAGACGCCGGAAACGGTCTCGCCGTACTGCAGTGTGTGCTGCGCGAGATAGTAGCTCACGGTATCGCCGGAGGGGACGTTCGCCGTCGGAGCGGGCGTCGTGCCGGGCTTGGGCGTGGCGGTCGGCGCGGTGGAGGTCCCGGCAGAGGGCGCGGGCGTCGGCGTTGCGGCGCCGGCGGGCGTTACGTACAGCGGCAGGATGAACTGCTGGCCGGCCATGAACACATTGAGATTGTTGTTGAGTGCGGCGAGCAGCTTGTAGTTGGCGTTGTAGTCAATGCCGTAGCTCTGGCAGAGCGCGGCAGGCGTCTCCCCGGCGACGAGCGTGTGCGAGAGGAGAGAATAATACGACTCCGAAGTCGTGGCCGTCTTGGTCGGCAGCCAGAGGACCTTTCCGGGCATCATGTAGTTATAGTTCGTGATGCTGTTGATCTTGCCGATCGAGGCGAGATTGGAGTTGAAGTCGATCTTTTTCGCTTCACACACACCGTAGATCGTGTCGCCCGCTTTGAGAGTATAGCTCGTAAGATAGCCCACGACCTTGTCGTTGGCGGCGTTCACCGTGCCGGTGAGACCGGTGAAGAGCGCTGCAACGAGACATACGGTCAGCAGCAGGGAAAGAAGGCGTTTTTTCATATCAGTTTTCTCCCTCCGTTGACCCCGCGCGGGGGTCGCGTAGTTTGGAAAATCGTTCGTATCGGTTTACCTATAATAATGACGCATGGACGGGGCGATCCGTTCACGCAAGAAGCGTGATCGGCGCGATGTCCTGCCAGACGATGCCGGTGCGGTTGCCGTCCTGATCAACGAGATCCTGCGAGATCTTGCCGGTATAGACCATCTCGCCGTTTTGCAGCGTGAGGACATACTGCGCGTCGGCGTCATCGGTGATCCACTCCGTGCCGGAGAAGGAAGCACCCTCGCCGGGGAAGAAGTCCTGCTCGTCGAGACGCATGAGACGCATATCACCGGGGAACAGGCCCTGCGCCGGTTCGCTGATGCGGTGGGCATGCCAGAGCGCCGTGATCTCGCCTTCGATGTACTCAACGATCGCCTTGTCGGTCGCAGTGTAGAGAAGATAGCGGCTGCCGCCGAGCGGGACGAATTCGGTGAACTCGGTCAGCGCGCCGTCAATGTAGGCGCGGACGCGGATCGCGCCGGTCAGGCCGTCGCAGTCCCATTCGCATTTACCCTCGCGCTGCACCGCTTCGCCGGAGGTCTTGTCCACGTAGGTGTACGCGGCCTCGTAGCGTCCCGGCGCGGTCATCGTGAGCACGGCGTCGGGAAACGTTTCGCGAAGGGAGGTCTGTGCTGCGTCCAGGTTATCGGCACGCAGCTCGCGCCCGAGCGAGGGATACGCCGTCGTGAACGGAACGTACACGAGCAGCAGGTAATCGGAGTTCATATAGTAGCTGTCCGGATACTCGGCCTGGAGCCGGGTATCGTGCGCGTCGAGCCGCTGCTGCACGGCGTTGAGCATGGCACCGTAGATCGCGGTGTACTGCGCGTAGGCGTCGGCATAGGAAATGCCCTCCGCCGCGGCGGGGCCGGCGTTTTCCGAAACGGTCTCCGTTCCGGCGCTCGCCGTCGGCTGCGGCGTCTCGGTCTTGCCGCAGGCGGCGAGAGCGAGCAGCATCGCACAGCAGAGAATGAGAGAAAGGATCTTTCGTTTCATGGAGTATCTCCCGTTATGTACCATTTAAAATATAGAGACAAAGCTGTTAACATAATATTATGCCACAAGCCGGGAAAATTGCAAGCCCCCGCCGCAGCATTTTTCGCGGAAATATATGGCAAAAGAGGGAAAACGGGCGGAAAAAGCTTCCGCCCGGGGGAAAAATCAGTTCACGTCCTCTTCCACGGACTCCGGAGCGAGCTCGAGCAGGGCGGGATTGCGGAGGAAATACTTCAGGCACTTGAGAGCGCTTGCGAAGTAATAGCTGTCGGCGATGCGCTCATCGCAGGCGATGCGCAGATCCACGTAGTGCCGCTCGACGCCGGAGGCGGTGCCGTCGGCCTCCTGCACCTTGCGCCGCGCGCCGAACGAAACGGCGCAGGGGACGTTGCCGAAATCGGCGAGATGCGGATCCGCAGGCGGGACGCCGAAGCTTCCGAGATCAAGCATCGTCACACTGCCGTGGAAGGGGCTCGCGTCCAGCCATGTGCGCGGCAGCCAGTCAAAGTAATCCATCAGGCGGAAAATGCTCATCGCCATGCGCAGCAGGATGCGGGGAAAGCGCATGAGCGAGTTGGCAAGCTTTTCCGGCGCACTGAGAGAAATGTCGGCACGGACCTCGTCCGTGGCCTCGGTGAGCTTGCGGTAAACATCAAACACCGTGTCGGTCGGCGCGAAGCGGACCTTGACGCTCGTCTCCGTCGCGGTGACGGAGGCGCTGCGCTTGACGGGGAGGACGATTTCAATTTCGTTGCGCGCGTAGATGCGCCGGCCGGATACGAACCGGTTGACGCCCGGGCGCATGGACACCGTGCGCACGTAGGCCGCAATGATCAGATGCAGAAAGCCGAGATTCGCCCAGCCGCCGGCGCGCTTTTCCCGCAGCCACTTTTCCACGCCGGTCACCTCCACGCTGTCCGAGAGGAAGCAGGTGGCGTCGCTCCGGCGGCGGAGGATGTACGGCTGGATGCGGTTATAGGCGGGGAGCGTGTAGAGCTGACGGCCCTCCCGCCGGTCGTTCATATGTCGGGTATATCGGTCTGCCATGAAAGAGTCTCCTTTATGCGTGCAGAATGGGGGTTTTTCCGTGCCCGATCGATGGACACAATTTGTTTATTATATAATATTATATAGTTACTTTCGTATTTTGCAAGCAAAAAATGCAACATGCCCAAAACGCAAAAACTGGTTTTAGTCAAAACAGGGAAATTTTCATCATATAATGAATGACATGACAATTTCGCGACATTATCACTTGAAATTGATGAGAAAAAAGTGTACAGTTACGCTGTCAGAATATTAAACGGCGACGGGAGGTGTTTCAAAAAATGGCACTGGAAGCAATTCTTGCCGTAGAGCAGGCGGAACAGGAAGCGGCCCGGAAGAAGGCGGAAGCGGCGCAGAAAGCAAAGGAGATCGCCGCAAAAGCCGAGGCGGAAGGGACCGCGGCTGTGAAGGAAGCCACGGAAAGAGCTGCGGCAGAGCTCTGGACGCTTGCGAAAAAAGCGGAGGAAAAGAGCGCTGCGGAAAGTGAAAAGATCCGGCATGCGGCGCGCGAAGAAATGGACGCTCTGCGCACTCTCGCGGAGAACCGTCTCGAAGAGGCGGCCGACCGGATCGTGGAAAGGATCGTGAACGGATAAAATGAGCATTGTAGCCATGAAAAAGCTCCGGCTCATCGGCGTTCATTCCCAAAAGGAAGAACTGCTGCGTGAGCTGATGCTTCTCGGCTGCGTGGAGGTGTCGGATCCGGCAAGCCGGCCCGACCGGGAGGAGCTGACGGCCTTCCGGCGTTCGGACGGTGGGAAGGTCTGGCAGAAGCGCTCGGATCAGACAACGATCCTCAACGCGCTGCGCCTGCTGGACAAGCATGCCCCCGCCAAAAAGGGCCTGCTTACGCCGAAGCCGGAGGTCGAATGCGACAGGCTGCTCGACGAGAGCGCTCTGGAAGCCGATCTCGCTCTGGCGGGAGAGATCCTCTCGCTGGATGCGGAGGCACGCAGCCTTCTCACCCGCGCCAGCCGGGAACGCGCTTCGGCGGAGGCGATGAGCCCCTGGACGACGATGAACGTCCCGCTCGAGCGCATGGAGACGCAAAGCTGCGAAATGCAGCTCGGCACGCTTCCCGCCGCTGTTCCCATGGAGGAAGTAAACGCCGCGCTCGCGCCGCTGGAGGTCAGCTTTGATCTCGTCTCCGAGGACAAGACCAGCCGGTACGTTTCGCTGCTCTTCCGCCGGGAGGATCGCGAGACGGTCGCCGCGGCGCTTCGGCCGCTCGGCTTTTCGGCCGTTTCGCTGCCGGAAGGCACCGGGACGCCGGAGCAGATCCGCACTGCTGCGCTCTCCCGCAGCGAGGAACTGACCGCGCAGGCGGCCAAAAAGATCGAAGAGCTTGCCTCTTACGCCCCGCACCGCGACGCACTGCAGCTCGGCGCGGATACGCTCTCAACGCGCATCGCGCGCGAGGAGACGGCGGAAAAGCTCCTGCAGTCGGACAGCACCTTCTATTTTGAAGGCTGGCTCACCGTGCCGGAAGAGAAGAAGCTCGGCGAAACTCTCGCAAAATACTGCTGCGCATGGGAAACCGAGGAGCCCGATCCCGAGCATCCGGAGGAGGTTCCCATCCAGCTGCGCAATAACGCCTTGACCCGTCCGTACAACATCGTTACGGAGATGTACTCTCTCCCGGCGTACAACGGACTGGACCCCAATCCCTTCATCATGCCGTTTTTCGCACTGTTCTTCGGCATCATGTTTGCGGATATGGCGTACGGCCTCATCCTGCTGATCGCGGGACTGCTCTTCCTCTGGAAGGCGAAGCCGAAGGGAAGCATGAAAAACGCCGCGGGGCTGCTGATCGAATGCGGCATCTCCACATTTATCATCGGCTTTTTGACCGGCGGCTTCTTCGGCGACGTTGTCTCCGTTATCGGCGGCTGGTTCGGCAAGGATTGGTCGATCGTACCGTATCTCGGCACGATCCATCTCGGCAGTATCACGATCGATCTGCCGCTCAACCTGCTCGAAGGCAATAACCCGCTGTACGTACTCGTCGCGGCGATCTGCCTCGGCGCAATCCACCTGGCGGTGGGCGTCGGCATCGGCATTTACCTCAAGCTCCGAGACGGAGAGTGGGCGGATGCCCTGCTCAACGATCTGTGCTGGTGGGTGATGATGGCGGGTATTCTCGTCATGGTGACCGGCGGGACGAAGATCGTCCTCTTCGTCGGCATCGGCATGATGGTGCTCGGCCAGCTCATCACCGGCAAGGGCTTCGGAAAGATCACCGGCATATTCACCGCGGTGTACAACGGCGCGACCGGGTATCTGGGCGATCTGCTCTCATACTCGCGTCTGATGGCGCTGATGCTCGCCGGCAGCGTTATTGCGAGCGTTTTCAACCAGCTCGGCTCGCTCGGCAACGCCAACGGCATGACCGTGGGCGGCACGATCCTCTTCGTGCTCGTGTTCTGCATCGGCCATGCGCTGAACTTTGCGCTGAACCTGATCGGCTGCTTCGTGCACACGCTGCGACTGCAGTTCCTCGAATTCTTCGGCAAGTGGTACCGGGACGGCGGCAAGGCCTTCCGGCCTCTGAAAATCCAAACGAAATATGTAGATATCAAGGAGGAGTAAAACAATGATTAGTGCATTCTTTGAAAGCTTCGGCGGTCTCGCCATCGGTTTCCTGGGCGCGTCTCTCGCGTGCGGCCTCTGCTGCGCCGGCTCTGCCAAGGGCTGCGGTCTCGCCGGTGAAGCCGGTACCGGCCTTCTCAGCGAAGATCCCTCTTACTTCGGCAAGGTCATGATCCTTCAGGTCATCCCCGGCACGCAGGGCCTGTACGGCCTCGTCGTGTGGTTCTTCGCGCTGCTCCAGATGGGCGTGTTCGGCGGCAACATCGATCCGACCAGCCTGACGGTCGTTGACGGTCTGCGCGTTGCGTGCGCCTGCCTCCCGATGGCGACCGGCGCTGCCATTTCCGCTCCGGCGCAGGGCCGCGTTGCCGCTACCGCCGTTAACCTGATGGCCAAGCGTCCCGACGACTGGGCGAAGGGCATCATCCTCTGCATCACGGTCGAGTTCTACGCCATCCTCTCGCTGCTCGCCTCCTTCCTGATGCTGCTGAACCTGCACCTCGGCGCCTGATCCGGAAAGGACCGGTATCGCCATGAACGGAATTGAAAAAATCACGGCCCGCATCACCGCGGAGGCGGACGAAGCCGCCGCCGCCGTGATCGCCGGGGCCGAAAAGACGGCCGGAGAGATCCGCGCCGCCTATCAGAAAAAAGCGGACGAGGCGTATGAAGCGCGCATGAACGAGGGCAACACCGAGGTTCGTCTCCGTGCCGAGCGCGTTGAGCGCGCCGCAAAGCTCCAGAGCCGCAAGGATACGCTCGCACTCAAGCAGAGCATTCTCGAGCGCGCTTACGACAGAGCGAAGGAAAAGCTCCTTGCCCTGCCGGAGAAGGAGTATACGGCGTTCCTCGCCGCTCAGGCGGGCCATGCCGCCGTCACCGGGCATGAAACGCTCGTCATCAACAGCCAGGATCGCTCCATGGGCGAGGAGATCGTCCGCGGCGCGAACGCAATCCTGACCGAGCGGGGTCTCCCCGCCGGGCTCACGCTCTCGGACGAGAGCGGCGACTTCTCCGGCGGTCTCAAGCTCCGCGAGGGCAGCGTGGAAGTCAACTGCACCGTTGACACGCTTCTTGCGCTGAGCCGGAACAGTCTGGATGCGGAGATCGCCGCCATCCTCTTTGACTGATTCGGCTGGAAGGCGGGAAGAAAATGGCAAAGAAAAACGTTTCGGACAGAGATTATCTGTTCATCTCCTCGATGCTCAAGGCACGGGAGAACCGCATGCTCCGCCGCGACCGGCTCGAGCAGATGCTCTCCTCCGGCAGCTTTGAGGAGGCCGCTCGTCTCCTCGCCGAGATCGGCTGGCCCGATCTCTCCGGCAAGGGCAGCGCGGCGGTGAGCGAGGCGCTCGCCAAGCGCCAGGCGGAGATTTATGCGGAGATCACCCGTTTTGTTCCGGAAAAGGAACTGGTGGGCATCTTCCGGCTGAAGTACGATTACCACAACGCCAAAACCATCGTCAAGGGCGAAGGCGCGGGCGTTGATGCAGCGTACCTCCTCTCCGACGCCGGACAGATCGAGCCGGAAAAGCTCGAAGAGGCGTTCCGCGAGGACAGCTTCCAGTTCATCCCCGGCAAGCTCGGACCCGCGATGGCGGAGGCCAAGGGCATTCTTGCCCGTACCGGCAATCCGCAGCTTGCGGACTTTGCGCTCGACAAGGCGTACTATGAGGATCTCAAGGCGCTGGCCGACGCGGTTTCGAGTTCCTTTGTGAAAGGCTACGTCACAACGCTCATCGACAGCGCGAACCTTCGCGCCGCGGTGCGCTGTGTGCGCATGGGCAAGGACGCGGAGTTCCTCCGCGGCGCGCTCGTTGCGGGCGGCAATGTCCCGGTGCAGCGGCTCGTGCAGGCGGTGTTCTCCGGCGAAGGGATCGCCGCGGCGTTCGCCGCGACGCCGTTCCGGGATGCCGCTGTGCTCGGCGCGGCGGCGATCGAGGGCGGCGCGATGACGGAGTTTGAGCGCGAGTGCGACAACGCCGTCAACCGCTACATGACCGGCGCGCATCTCAAGAGCTTCGGCCCCGAACAGGTCGTCGGCTATCTGACGGCGGAGGAGGGCAACACCATGGCGGTCCGCATGGTGCTCACCGGGCTTCTGGCCGGCATCGACCCGGAGCGACTGAAAGAAAGGCTGCGTGAGAGCTATGTATAAGATCGGCGTCATGGGCGGCAGAGAGACCGTTATGGGCTTTAAAGCGCTCGGGCTGGACGTGTTCCCCGTGGACAGCGCGGACGAGGCGCGGCACACCCTCCGCCGGATCACCTCCGGCGAGAGCGAATACGCCATCCTCTATCTGGAGGAGAACCTGGCCGCGGAGCTTTCGCACGAGATCGACCGCTTCAAGGACAGCCCCACGCCGGCGATCATCCTCATCCCCGGACGGGATGGGACGCTTGGCCTCGGCCAGAACGCGCTGCGCTCGGCCGTGGAACGCGCCGTCGGCAGCAACATTCTATAATAATAACCCTTTTGCGCCATATACGGCGCGCCGGGCGGCGAATATCGCCGCGCCGGAACCTTAACGGAAAGAAGGTAGAACATTGAGCGGAAAAGTGATTAAAGTATCCGGACCGCTGGTGGTGGCCGACGGTCTGGAGGACGCCAACGTATCGGACGTCGTCCGCGTCGGCGAACAGCACCTGATCGGCGAGATCCTGAATATGACCGGCGGCAGCGCCTCCATTCAGGTTTACGAGGAGACCTCCGGCCTTGGCCCCGGCGCCGAGGTCGTGACGACCGGTATGCCACTGAGCGTGGAGCTCGGGCCCGGCATGCTCGAAAACATTTATGACGGTATCCAGCGTCCCCTGCCGGAGATCCGCGATCTCACCGGCGAGACGATCGCCCGCGGCGTGAGCGTTCCGGCGCTCAACCGCAAGAAGGTATGGAACTTCGTCCCCGTGGCGAAGGAAGGCGACGAGCTCGGCGCGGGCGACGTGATCGGCACCGTGCAGGAGACGAGCGCCATTCTCCACAAGATCATGGTTCCCCCGACGATCAAGAAGGGTACCGTGAAGTGGATCCGCGGCGGCGAATTCACCGTCGAGGAAAAGATCGCCTGCCTGACGCTCGGCGACGGCAGCGAGATCGAGCTGGACATGATCCAGCGCTGGCCGGTGCGTATCCAGCGCCCGAACGCCGGTAAATTCACCCCCAGCCGTCCGCTGAACTCCGGACAGCGCATTATCGACACCATGTTCCCCGTCGCCAAGGGCGGCACGGCTGCCGTTCCGGGCCCGTTCGGCAGCGGCAAGACCGTCGTGCAGCACCAGCTCGCGAAGTGGTCGGACGTGGACATCGTCGTCTACATCGGCTGCGGCGAGCGCGGCAACGAGATGACCGACGTTCTCAACGAGTTCCCCGAACTGAAAGACCCCCGCAGCGGTGAGCCGCTGATGAAGCGCACGGTGCTTATCGCGAACACCTCCGATATGCCCGTGGCCGCGCGTGAGGCCTCCATTTACACCGGCATCACCATCGCGGAGTACTTCCGCGACATGGGCTACGACGTTGCCGTTCTCGCCGACTCCACGTCCCGCTGGGCCGAGGCGCTGCGCGAGATGTCCGGCCGTCTCGAGGAGATGCCCGGCGAAGAGGGCTACCCCGCTTACCTTGCCAGCCGTATCGCGCAGTTCTACGAGCGCGCCGGCTGCGTCACCTGCCTCGGCAGCGACAAGCGCCAGGGCAGCGTTACCGCCATCGGCGCCGTCTCGCCTCCGGGCGGCGACACGTCCGAGCCGGTATCGCAGGCTACGATGCGTATCGTCAAGGTGTTCTGGGCGCTCGACAGCTCGCTGGCTTACGCCCGCCACTTCCCGGCGATCAACTGGCTGACGTCCTACTCGCTGTATACCGACTCGCTGCGCGAGTTCTACGATAAGGAATTCGGCGCAACGTATATGGCCAACCGCACGAAGGCCATGAGCATCCTGCAGGAGGAGGCCGAGCTTCAGGAGATCGTTCGTCTCGTCGGTCAGGATGCGCTCAGCCCTGCCGACCGCATGACGATGGAAACCGCGCGTATGATCCGCGAGGACTTCCTGCAGCAGAACGCCTTCATCACCGAGGACGCCTATTCCTCTTACGGCAAGCAGTACCGCCTGCTTGATCTCGTGCTGCAGTACGATGCGAAGTGCCGCGCTGCGCTCGAAAAGGGCGCCGAGCTCAACGGCCTCTTCAACATTGGCGCGCGCGAGGCCATCGGCCGCGCGAAAATGGCGCCGCAGGAAGAATATGAAACGGTTTACGACGGCATTCTCGCCGAGATGCAGTCGGAGATCGACGAAGTTGTCCGGGGAGGTGAGGAGCAGTGATCCGCGAATATAAGACAATTAAGGAGATCGCCAGCCCTCTGATGATCGTGGAGCACGTCGACGGCGTTACCTACGACGAGCTGGCGGAGATCGAACTGCCGAACGGCAGCGTCCGGCGCTGCAAGGTGCTCGAAGTGGAAGGCGACCGCGCGGTCGTGCAGCTCTTCGAGTCGGCGCAGGGCATCAACCTTGCCGAGAGCAAGGTGCGCTTCCTTGGCCACCCGCTCCAGCTCGGTGTGAGCGAGGATATGCTCGGCCGCGTCTTTAACGGCATGGGCGAGCCGATCGACGGCGGCCCGGCCATCATCGCCGAGGAGCACCGCGATATCAACGGTCTCCCGATGAACCCCGCCGCGCGTGCCTACCCCGCCGAGTTTATCCAGACCGGCGTTTCCACCATCGACGGACTGAACACCCTCGTCCGCGGCCAGAAGCTGCCCATCTTCTCCTGCTCCGGTCTGCCCCATGCGGCGCTCGCCGCGCAGATCGCGCGTCAGGCGAAGGTGCTTGGCGACGGTGAGAACTTCGCCGTCGTGTTCGCCGCCATCGGCATCACGTTTGAGGAATCGGAGTACTTCATTCAGGAGTTCCGCCGCACCGGTGCTATCGACCGCACAGTCGTATTCTCCAACCTCGCGAACGACCCCGCCGTCGAGCGTATCGCCACGCCGCGTATGGCGCTGACCGCCGCGGAGTATCTGGCGTTTGAAAAGGACATGCACGTCCTTGTTATCCTCACGGATATCACGAACTACGCCGAAGCCCTCCGCGAAGTCTCCGCCGCGAAGAAGGAAGTCCCCGGCCGCCGCGGCTACCCCGGCTACCTGTACACCGACCTTGCGACGATGTACGAGCGTGCCGGCCGCCGTGTGGGCCGCGCCGGTTCGATCACGATGATCCCCATCCTGACCATGCCGGAAGACGACAAGACCCATCCCATCCCCGACCTTACCGGCTATATCACCGAGGGTCAGATCATCCTCAGCCGCGATCTTTACCGCAAGGGCGTTGTGCCCCCGGTGGACGTGCTGCCGAGCCTTTCCCGACTCAAGGACAAGGGCATCGGCGAGGGCAAGACCCGCGCCGACCACGCCGGTACGATGAACCAGCTGTTCGCGGCCTACGCCCGCGGCAAGGAAGCCAAGGAGCTTATGACGATCCTGGGCGAGGCGGCGCTGAGCGACGACGACAAGCTCTACGCGAAGTTTGCCGAGGAGTTTGAAAAGCGCTATGTCTCTCAGGGCAATGAGACCAACCGCTCCATTGAAGAGACGCTCACCATCGGCTGGGAGCTGCTCTCCATCCTGCCCGAGCGCGAGCTCAAGCGCATCAAGCCGGAGTTCATTGCGAAGTATCTTCCCAAGAAGCAGCAGTAATGCGCTTCGCGGAAAGGAAGAGGTGATCCCATGGCAACCATAACACCGACCCGAATGGTGCTCAACCAGATGAAGGGCCGACTGAAAACCGCCTCCCGCGGCCATAAGCTGCTCAAGGACAAGCGCGATGAGCTGATGCGTCAGTTTATGGACGTTGTCCGCCGCAACAAGGAGCTGCGTACCAAGGTCGAGCAGGGACTGACCGAGGCGTTCGGCGCGCTGAGCGTGGCGAGCGCGGTCATGTCGCCGGAAATGCTCGAGCAGGCGCTGCTCTATCCGCGGCAGAGCGTGGCGCTCGACGTGAGCTTCAAAAACATCATGAGCGTCAACGTCCCGGTCTACGATTTCCAGACCAAGACCGCCGAGGAAGGGGACATCTTCCCCTACGGTCTCGCGCAGACCTCCGGCGAGCTGGACGACGCCATGACCGCTCTCTCGGGCGTGTTTGAGGACATGCTGGAGCTGGCGCAGGTAGAAAAAACGATGCAGCTTCTCGCGCAGGAGATCGAAAAGACGCGCCGCCGCGTGAACGCGCTCGAGTACGTCATGATCCCCGATCTGCAGAAGAACATCAAATACATCTCCATGAAGCTCGAGGAGAACGAAAACTCCACGAAGGTACGCCTCATGAAGGTGAAGGAAATGGTCTTGCAGGACGCGCACCACTATCAGTATTAAAGATTTACGCGAAAAGGCACTCTCGCAAGAGAGTGCCTTTTGCGCCGCGAAGGGGGGCGTGAGTATGTTTGAAGGGATCCGGAGCAGCGATAGCTGGCTGTCCGCGAAAAAAATCGAAAAGGGCTGGTCGAACGACACAAAATACCGTGTCCGGACGCAGGAGGGGCGGTATCTGCAGCTGCGTTTTTCCGCACCGGAGCGATATGCGGCGAAGAAAAAGGAATACGAGATCATCGAAAAATTTTCCTCTCTCGGATTTCCGATGTCCGAACCGGTGGAGTTCGGGCGGTGCGCTGCGGGGACGTATATGCTGCTCACATGGGTCGAGGGCGACGATCTGGAGCAGGTTCTGTCCGCGCTGCCGAAGGAAGAGCAGTACCGTCTCGGACGCGAGGCGGGCGGCATCCTGCGTAAGATCCATTCGCTGCCGCTGGACGCGGCGGATGTGCCGGAGGAGACAAAAAAGGAAAAGAAGCTCCGACAGCTTGAACGCTACGAGGCGTCGGACGTGCGGATACCCGGGGACGACGGAACCATCGCTTTCGTGCGGGAGAATATCGACGCGATATGGACGCAGCCGCCGGTATACCTGCACGGGGATTTCCATCCGGGAAATCTGGTGTACCGGAGGGACGGTTCGCTCGGCGTGATCGACTTCAACCGTTGGGAGGTTGGTGACCCGTACGAGGAATTCTATAAACTTGAATGCTTCGGTGTCGAGGCCAGCGCGGCGTACTGCGCGGGACAGATCGACGCCTATTTTGCCGGAAACGTGCCGGAAAACTTCTGGAAGGCGCTTGCCGTATACAGCGCCCACGCGGCGCTTTTCTCGATCGTCTGGGCGAAGCCGTTTGGGGAAAGGGATGTCTCCGGAATGAAAGTGCGCGCCGTGCGTATCATGCGCGATTACGATTCCTTCCGGACACTCATACCGAAATGGTATTCCGAGATCACTTTCCGGTGAGAGAGCCCCACCATTCAAGGAGACGAAAGCGGAGGACATAGCCATCGCCGTCCTCGGTGATGAGCTTTACGTCATCGTCCGAGAGCGCCGCGGCCGCCTGCGCCGTCTCGACGCCCGCGGTGCAGAGTGGGGGATAGACCACACACCACCAGTTCCGCCCGCTGCCCGCGCCGAGCGTTACGCGAAGCGAGGTGTAAACGCCCGCCGGGAGGGAGAAGGTCTCATACTCCCGTGTGGGGTACATCTCGCGCCCGAGCTCTACGCGGGCGCTCTCGCCGCTCACGGTCTCGGCGACGCGTTGGAGTTCGCCGGACGCTGCGGCGATTACCGCCGCGGCGTCTTTCGCGCCGGAGGCAGCTTCGAGCCGCGGCGAGAGATAGGCGAGCAGCGCATCGCGCACCTCGAGCTTCACGCGCTGATTCTCCGCGCTGTCGGACGAGGCGATCACGTGCAGCCGCACGACCTTGTCCGCGAGCGCGCTCTGCCGCCCCTGTGCCCACACGCCGGTGAGCAGCGTTACACATACCGCCGCGAGCATCGCCGTTTCCCACGGCCGCAGCCGATCGTTGTTTCGCATAAAAAGAACCGCCCTTCTATGTACGAGATGTACATAGTATGGGCGGTTTTTCCTTCTTTTAAACCGGTGAATGCGGACTCAGGGCTGCGGAGTCTCTGCCGGGATCTCCGGGGTCGGCTCCGGCATGGAGAGATCGATATCCGTGATGATCTGGCAGGCGGGGAGCGCCTCCTGCAGCGAGCGCACCATGTCGGCGGTGAGCCCGGTGTTGCCGGTGATGTTCAGCGTGCGCAGCGCGGCGAGAGAGCGGAGAGCCGCAAGAGAGTTCAGATCGTTATAGCTGAGATCGAGCTCTTCGAGCGCCGTGCAGCCGGAGAGCGCGGTGATGTCGTGCAGCGCATTGTGGTTGAGATCGAGCCGCCGCAGCGCCGTGTGGCCGGTCAGAGCGGAGATGTCGTAAAGATTGTTGTAACCGAGCCGCAGCTCCTCCACGGAGAACAGCTCCGCGAGCGGCGCGAGATCGGTGAGCGTGTTGCCGTAGGCGCTCAGCCGGTGAAGCTGGTGGAATTTCTCGATGCCGGAGAGCGTCGTGAGTCCCTGCGCGTCGATCGTCACATCGTAGGCGTCCGAGGAGAAGGACTGCTCGCCGAAAATGACGGTATAGTACTTCGGCTCGTGGACGATCTGGCAGCTCGGCAGCGCCGCTTGCAGCGCGTCGATGCCCTCGGCGGTGATACCGTCGTTGTTTTCAAGATTCAGATACGCGAGCGAGCGCAGCGAGGAGAAAAGCTCGTTGTCGAGATCGCTCCGCCCCGTGGCGCTCAGATTGAGCGACGTGAGCTTTGGCAGCAGCGCGAGTACGGAGATGTCCGAAATTGGGTTGTTGGAGAGATTCAGCTCGCGCAGCTCCGAGCAGCCGGAGAGCGCGGAAATATCCGTAATGCCGCGCCCCGAAAGATCGAGCGATTCGACCGACTCGGTGAAGTCCAGCCCGCCGAGCGACACCGGGCGCGAGCCCTTCACCACGCTGTCGCTGAATACGCGGCAGCCCGGCAGCGCCTTTTGCAGATCCTCGAGCACATAGTCCGCGATCTCCACGCCTTGAATGGAGAGCGTTGTGAGCGCGGTGAGCGATGAGAGCGGGGAGAGATCGGCAACAGGGTTCCGATCAAGATAGAGCGTGCGAAGCTGTGTGAGCGAGGCGAGCGGCGCCGCGTCCGTGATCGCGTTATCCGAAAGGACGAGCGTTCGGAGCTGCGTGAGCGAAGTAAGGAAGTTCACGTCCGAGATGCCGCAGTTCGTCAGCGAGAGCGTCGTCAGATTGCCGAGCGAGGCAATGGCGGCACAGTCCTCGGCGGAGAGCGTCTTGCCGGCAAGCTCAAAGCCATCGGCTGCGGGATCAACGCTTGCCCCGGCGATCATGAGTCCCGTGGAAGCGCTCGGCTCGGCGGTCACTTCGGGCGTCGGCGTCACGTCCGGATTATTTTTTGTGCCCGGCCCCTGCAAAAGCAGAAACAGCAGCGCCAGCGCCAACAGGATAAAGCCTGCCGCGGCGAGTATGTACAATATTTTCTGTTTCTTTGTGATCGGATGCATGGCGTCCTCCCGGTACAGCGATATATCAAACAATAAGTATAGCCGTTTTTCCGCCGCTCGTCAATCGGCGGAAAAAGGCAGGCGGCTGCGTCTGATGGTAAGACGCAGCCGCCCGGGGAAAAGTTCCGCTTATGCTTCCGGCACGTATTCGCCGGGATCAATGCTGCTGCCGCCGCAGCGCATGGCGAAGTGGAGATGCGCCTCCTCGCCGGATTCGGCGAGCGCCGTAGCGCCGACGGTGCCGACCGTGTCGCCGCAGGAGACCGTCTGCCCGACGCCGACGGCGGGGGAGACGTCCAGATTGGCGTACATGCTCACGACGTCGCCGCCGTGGTCGATCTCCACAACGGTGCCGAGCAGATCATCCTCATACACCGCCGTCACTGTGCCGCCCGATACGGCGAGCACCGGCTCACCCGCAGCGCACGCGATGTCCCAGCCGCGATGGACGCGCCAATCGGCCATCGTGCGGTCGTAGGAGAGCGCTTCGGCGCTGTAGCCGCGCAGAAGCGTGCCGCTTGCCGGACGGATGAACACCGGCTCACTTACCGTTACCGCCGCCGGGATCTCCGGCAGCTCTTCCTGCACGGCGGGAGCCTGTGCCTCCGGCAGCTCCTCGCCCGCCGCGGCGGGCAGAACGCCCGTGCCGAGCGGGAGATGCTCGTCCTCGTCGGTGTTCATGACGGGGATGCTGCCCTGCGGCGGCGCGGTTTCCTGCGCCGATGCTGTGATGTCCGTTTCCTTGACCGGATTGCGCTCTACATCAGCCCTGCTTCCGCGCCCCACCAGCCAGAACGAAGCCCCGACCAGAACGGCGCACAGAAGAAGGAC
>CAKTBC010000032.1 GCA_934533005.1 uncultured Oscillospiraceae bacterium
GTGTATTGCGTGAAAGACCTTAAGCATCTGATCTATTTTGAGAATCTGCTTCAGGATGCACACAACGAGCTTGTCGCTCAGGCGGTAAACGAGGGAGATTACGCGCTTGGCTACAACTGCTACTACATACCCGAAGTGCTGCTCAATCTTCCCGGCTGTTTTTCTTCCCGGCTCCGCGCGCCGCGCTGCACATCCACCGATGTCGCCAGCTATTACATGACCAACCGCACCTGCCCCTATGCCCGTTCCATTCTGGAACGCGCCATCGAAGGCGGGTATAACTATCTCAACGCCCTCTTCGGCGCGGAGTGCTGCGCGACCATGGAACGCATGGAGGAGCACTTCTTCCTCATCCATCCCGTGAAGAACGAAAAGTTCTTCGTAACGCAGATCGACCCTCCCATGAAGGGCGATCAGACCAATCTCGATTACTACAAAGCGCAGCTCAAGCTCAAGGTCGTGGACAAGCTGCACGAAGCTTACGGCATCGATACCTCCGAGGAGGCTATGCGCCGCGCTATTGAAGATCATAACGAGATCAGCCGCATTGTCACCGAGATCGGCAATTTCCGCAAGGCGGATAACCCCAACATCACCGGCTACGAGTTCCACGTGATCCAGCTCGTCAGCCAGGTGTGCCCCCATCGGCTGATAAAGCCCTATCTTGAAGAAACGCTCGAAGAGCTCCGCACCCGCGAGCCGGAGGCAAAGTTCCCGTTCCGGGCAAGGCTTGTCCTCGTCGGCTCCGAGATCGACGATCCGGAGTTCACGAAGCTCATCGAGACCTGCGGCGCGATGGTCGTGGCCGACCGCTACTGCTTCGGCTCCTTCCCCAGCCGCGAGCAGATCGAGATCCGCGAGGGCGAGACCGCCTTCGATGCGATCTGCCGCCACTATCTCCATTGGAACCAGTGCGCGCGCTTCATGGACGGCATGAAGATCGACCAGCGCCACAGCGAGGTCAAAAAGCTCGTGGATGAATTCAAAGCGGACGGCGTGATCTATGAGAACATGAAGTTCTGCGAGTTCTGGAGCTACGAAAAAGTCCTCGCCCACCATATTTTCACAAACGAGCTGGGCATCCCCACCTGCACGATCGAGAAGGAATACGCTCTCGGCGCCGTGGGCCAGCTCCGCACCCGCTTCCAGGCATTCATCGAATCTTTGGAAATCAAGCAGATACAGCAGGGAGGCAAGTGAGATATGAAAGCAATGGATAAGCTGATCGCGAAGATCGACAAAAAACTCGAACGCTTTGACCCCATCTGGCAGGCCGAGCACGGCACCGGCGGCCAGAGATCCCGCTATTACGACAAGACCGGCGTGGCCAAGTGGCGCGAATGGCGCGGCGTGAAGGACACGCTCTACGACTATACGCAGTGGCTCAACAACCTTTCGAGCATGGTGCAGATGGTGGCGTCTGCGCCCGTCTCCTGTCTCAAGGGCTTCTGGGAGTACCGCTGGATGGGCTCGTATCTCGGCACTTTCATGTTCATCGACCGCCTGTTTGAAGGCTACCGCGGCTATGAGCTCCGCACTGCCCACGCAAATATGCACGCCATCGTCCAGAGCCTTACCAAGCGCATAGCGCTCGTCCTCTCCAACGACAAGCGCCTCGGCGGCGGGCCGCGCAGCGACGATTTCATCCCCTTTGACGAAGTGCTGCCGCCGCTTTTCATGACCGGCTTCAAGGGCCTGATTCCGTTCCCGCTCCAGACGCTGCCGGAGTTCATCATCTGCGACGTTGACCAGCACATCGAGCCCTACTACATCGACGTAGCCGAATCCTACGGCCTGCCGGCGGACGTCTGTTCCCGCTGCGCCGCGGAGACCGGCGTTGCGATCGATGATGCGTTCCCCATCATCGGCAAGGCGTTCGTTACCACCAACATGCCGTGCAACGCCTCCGAGTGCACCTCCATGATCCAGCGCCGCCGCGTGGCGCTGCCGGACTTCCCCGTGACGCTCGCCATGATCCATAACGAGCCGGGCGCACACCCCTATTCCACGCAGATGCTCAAGGACGCTATCGCATTCATCGAAAAGGAATACAATATCAAGTACGACTGGGACGAGCTCTTCAAGTACGCCAAGCTCATGAACGAGCAGAACACCATCGAATTGGAAAAGTGGGACTACTTCAAGACCCCGTATTCTGCGCTCGTCGGCATCGCTGAAACGCTCTACCGGCTGTACTCCTGGGCGTCCGTCAACGGCACCGACCCGTACTTTAACAAGGTCGACCGGCGCGTCATCGAAATCATGCGCCGGGCGTATGAGGAAAAGTATCAGCCCTTCGGCGGCAAGACGCGCCACCGCGCGTTCCTCTGGGGGCCCTCCGCGGTCTACTACACCGACTTCCCGACCTGGACGCAGAACTGCTGGGGCATCAACATCGTGCTGAACATGGATTCCACCATGGGTCACAACATGATCGACACCGAAGATCCCGACCAGGCCATAAAGGATCTGGCGCTCTTCTCCGAGAAGGCCACCATGCGCCACCACGCCGTCGGCGGCTGGGAGAACGTCAACGCCGTGTGGGAGTGGGCGAAAAAGTTTGACTGCGACATGGTCCTCTTCAACGACAACATCGCCTGCAAGGGCATGCTGGGCGTCCACGCGGTTATGGAGGAGCAGGCACGCGAGCTGGGCTTCCACTTCATCTTCATCGAGCACGATCTGGAGGACTGCCGCACCGTATCCCGCCAGGATATGAGAAACTGCGTCAACAAGTACATGTCCGTCGTTCTCAACGAGAAGCCGCTTGACCCGACCATCGTAGAGTTTGACGACTCCATGGCATACTAAGAAAGGCGGAATATGTTATGAAGAAATTTCTCACGTTCCTCTTCAAGCTCCTCGGCAAGCTGCTCCTTGCCGCTCTGATCTTCTTCGTTGCCACGTTCACATTGTACATGGTCAACGGCGAAAATAAGCTCATCTACTATGTTGTGCGTCCCCTGCTGAACAAGCACTATGATTCGCAGGTGCGCGACCGGCGCATCGTCTGATACATTCAAACAAACGGACCCAATTTGTTTACCCCGGGCAGAATTTGCTTCTGCCCGGGGTATTTTCATAGGACGAACCTTCCGCACATATAGATAAACTGCCGGAAGGGGAGTGGTGCATAATGCAAACGAACAGAGAGGAGCGAGCGTGTGAGCTGGCGAGGTGGATCGTAAAGAACAACGCCACCGTCCGCGCGGCGGCCAAACGCTTCGGCATCTCCAAAAGCACGGTGCACAAGGATCTGTCCGAACGACTGCGGCAGATCGACCGGCTGCTGTATGAAAAGGTGCGCCTTGTTCTCGAGCAGAACAAGGCGGAACGGCACCTGCGCGGCGGCGATGCGACCCGGAGAAAGTACCTGCACGCCGGAGCGCACGCGCCCGAAGGGGGAAAAAACCACGGTTGAAAGATATACAAAGCGGTGGGCTGCCGGGGAGCTCCGGCAGCCCGAAAATTATTTTTTCCCGCCGAAAACGAACACCATGCTCATCGGGACATACAGCACCAGCGCCATAACCGAAACAACGATCCCCATTTCATTTTCCTCCTTGCAAAGTAACATCTTCTTTATGGGACAAGTATAGCGCGTTGTGTGACCCATAAAACGGACTCCCTTAAAGTGTTGGAAAACCAACGCGGTGTCATAAAATGAAATATTCAAGTTTTTTTGGCGGAGAACATCTTGCTTTTTGTGTCGGTTTTCCGTATAATGTGTTTGAAACCATTCATACAAGGAGGAGTGCCTCTTGATCGTCAATCAGCAAACCGCCGCGCAGAAAAAGGTGGACGAGCTGTATGCCACGCTTGGACGCCGCCGCGGGGCGTCTCCGTTTGGGAGCTGTCCGGTCAATCTGACCGCCTCGTTCGTGCAGCTGTGCCTGGCACAGAGCTGCGGAAAATGCGTTCCCTGCCGCGTGGGGCTGGACCGGCTGCACGCGCTTCTGGAAAAGATCCTCGACGGCCGCGCCACGACGGACGACCTCCGCGCCGTGCGCCGCAGCGCCGCCGCCATTTACGACAGCGCCGACTGCGCCATCGGGTTTGAGGCTGCGCGCCTTGTGCTCGACGGGCTGGAGGCCTTCCGGGACGATTACCTGTCCCATATCGAAAAGGGTGTCTGCACCGAGGCGTTCGACGCCGTGCCCTGCGTGGCCGGCTGCCCGGCGAATGTGGACGTGCCGGGGTACATTGCCCTCATCCGTGAAGAGCGCTATGCCGACGCGGTGCGCCTCATCCGCAAGGACAACCCCTTCCCGGGCGTGTGCGGCCTCATCTGCGAGCATCCGTGCGAGAAGCACTGCCGCCGCCAGATCGTGGACGATTCGATCAACATCCGCGGCCTGAAGCGCTATGCGGTAGAGCGCGCGGGCATCGTCCCCACGCCGGTGTGCGCGCCGTTCAACGGCAAGACCGTCGCCGTCATCGGCGGCGGCCCGGCGGGACTCACGGCGGCCTATTATCTTCAACTCAAGGGCTACCATGTCACGGTGTTTGAAAAGCACAAGCGTCTCGGCGGCATGCTGCGCTACGGCATCCCGAGCTACCGCCTGCCGGACGATGATCTCGATCGCGACATCAACGCCATTCTCTCCACCGGTATTCAGGTCAAGCTCGATGTGGACATTGGCCGCGAGATCACGTTCGACCAGATCCGCAGCGAGTATGATAGTGTATACATCGCCATCGGCGCGCAGATCGTCAACCGCATGAACATCCCCGGGCAGGACAGCGAGGGCGTTCTCTCCGCCGTCGAGCTGCTCGGCGCCGTCGGCGCGGGCGAAGCACCGGACTTCACGGGCAAAAACGTCGTCGTGGTCGGCGGCGGCAACGTCGCCATGGACGCGACGCGCACCGCCAAGCGCCTCGGCGCGGCGTCCGTTACCTGCGTATATCGCCGCCGCATCGAGGATATGACCGCTGCCCGCGAGGAGATCGACGGCGCCATCGCCGAGGGCTGCGAGATTATGCCCATGCTCTCCCCGGTGCGCATCGAGACCGAGGACGATCACGCCGTCGGCATTGCGGTGCAGCCGCAGCTCTCCGGCCCCATCGAGAACGGCCGCCCGAAGCCCATCAACGCCGATCAACCGGAGATCGTTCTCCCGGCGGACGTCATTATCACCGCCATTGGACAGGCTATCGACTCGGCGCACTTTGAAAGCAGCGGCGTCGGTACCGAGCGCCGCCGCATCAAGGCCGATCCCTCCGGCGCGGTGCCCGGCATGCCGGGCGTGTTCACCGGCGGCGACTGCTTCTTTGGTCCCTCCACGGTCGTGCGCGCCATCGACAGCGGCAAGGTCGTCGCGGGCAACATCGACCACTACTTCGGCTTCCATACGCCGATCACCGCAGGCGTGGACATTCCTCCGGCGCAGACCATCGGCAAGCCCGCGTGGGGCCGCGTCAACATGCGCGAGCGCACTGCCGGAGACCGCAAGGAGGACTTCAATCTCATGGAGGCATGCCTCACGGATGAGGAGGCCGCGCAGGAATGCTCGCGTTGCCTGCGCTGCGACCATTACGGCTACGGCGCGTTCCGCGGAGGGAGGAAGGACAGATGGTAAATCTTCGCATCAACGATAAGCCCGTCACGGTGGAGGACGGCACCTCCATTCTCCACGCGGCGCGACAGAACGGCATCACGATCCCCTCGCTCTGCTATTTGAAGCACGTGAGCAAGGTTGCAGCCTGCCGTGTGTGCATGGTGGAGATCAAGGGCACCGACCGTCTCATGGCGGCGTGCGACACGATCTGCGCCGAGGGCATGGAGGTCTATACGAACACGCTCCGCGCGCTTGTCGCACGGCGCAACAATGTCCAGCTTATCCTCTCCCAGCACGACTGCAACTGCGCCACCTGCGTCCGCAGCGGCAACTGCACACTGCAGAAGCTCGCCTCGGATATGAACATCATCGAAAACCCCTACGAGACGAAGCTTCCGGCCAACAACTGGAATCCAAAGCTCCCGGTCATCCGCACGGCGTCCAAGTGCGTGCAGTGCTTCCGCTGCATCGCCGTGTGCGAGAAGATCCAGGGGATGAATGTCTGGGACTTCCTCGGCACCGGCAGCCGCGCCACCGTCGGCGTGCGCGGGGCGAAGAAGCTCGACGAGGTCAACTGCACCTACTGCGGTCAGTGCATCACCCATTGCCCGACCGGCGCTCTCCGCGAGCGGGACGATACCGAAAAGGTCATCGCCGCCATCGACGATCCGAAAAAGGTCGTTGTGCTGCAGGTCGCTCCGGCGGTGCGTGCGGCGTGGGGTGAGGGATTGGGACTTCCCAAAGAGCTCGCCACCGAGCGGCGCATGGCGGCGGCCTTCCGCGCCGCGGGCGCGAACTACGTCTTTGACACGAATTTTGCCGCCGACCTCACGATCATGGAGGAGGGCAGCGAGCTTCTCTATAAAATGAAGCATTCGTGGGAGTTTCGGCGGCCGCTCTTCACCTCGTGCTGCCCCGGCTGGGTGCGGTTTTTGAAGCTCGAATACCCCGACATGGTGCCGCAGCTCTCCACGGCCAAGTCCCCGCAGCAGATGTTCGGCGCGGTGACGAAAACGTGGTTTGCCAAAACGCACAACATCGATCCCAAGGACATTTTCTGCGTCTCCGTCATGCCGTGCGTCGCGAAAAAGTACGAGTGCGCCGTGCCGGAGATCAACAGCTCCGGCTTCCGGGATGTGGACGCCGTGCTTACGACCCGCGAAGTGGATCGCCTGCTGCGGCTCAAATGGATCAATGTGGCGGACCTGCCGGAAGAAGATTTTGATTCGCCTCTCGGCGAGGGCACGGGCGCGGCCGTTATCTTCGGCGCGACCGGCGGCGTGATGGAAGCGGCGCTTCGCACCGCGTACGCCGTGCTCGAAGGCCATAACCCCGACCCGGACGCCTTCAAAGCCGTCCGCGGCACGGATGGGCGCAAGGAACTCAGCGCGATGATCGGCGGCGTGCCGGTACGCGCGTGCGTGGCGAGCGGGCTTTCGAATGCCCGCGCCGTCGTGGAGGATATCCGCGCCGGACGCGCGCAGTATGACTTCGTGGAGATCATGGCCTGCCCCGGCGGCTGCGCCGGCGGCGGTGGTCAGCCGTTCCGCGAAGGGTTCGAGCTCGCCGGAGAGCGCGGTGAAACGCTCTACGAGATCGACCGGAACAATCCGGTGCGCTTTTCGCACGAAAACGCTTCCGTGCAGAAGGCCTACGAAGACTTCTTCGATAAGCCCCTTTCGCACAAATCTCACGAACTGCTCCACACCGATCAGACAACATGGAGTCTCCGGTAAACTTTTTCATTATCCCTCCCGTCTGCTATATAAGTAGACGGGAGGGATATTTTTATGGTATCATGCGGAAAAAAGGAGGCGGCGCGGTGATGGAAACAAAGATAAAACCGTCCGTGGAAACATGGCTCTGCCGGGGGTATCTCTTTTTGATGCTCGCGCTGCTGCCGCTTGCCGTGCACGACGGCTTTTTCGATATCACGGAAACGAAAACCATATGTTTTACCGTGCCGACGGTCGTGCTTGTTCTCGTGCGACTCGGCTTTACGCTCTATCGGGAAAACGGCCTGCCGCGCCGAAAGCTTACGGGTGCGGAATGGGCGGCGATCACGTTTTGCGCCGTATGCTTTGCCGCCTCCGTCGCGGGCGGGGACTTTGCCGGATCGTTTCTCGGCGAGCGCGGACGCTATCAGGGCCTCGGCATGATGTGGCTTTATGCCGCGCTGTATTTTGCCTTTTCCGGCATGCACGTGCGCCGGCAGGATGTCCTCGTCCCGCTCTGCCTCGGCCTTTTCCTCAGCGGCGCGCTCACGGTGTGCAACCATCTGGGGTGGGATGCGCTCGGCTTTTGCTCACAGCTCCGGGAATTTGACCGCGGGCGGTACATATCCACGCTCGGCAACATCAATTTTGCCGGGGCATATCTCACGCTTGTCTGGCCGGTCTGCGCTGCGGCGCTTCTTGCGGAGAAACGCCTTTGGAAAGGTGTCCTTCTCGGAATCGTCTGCATAGTTGGCCTCTGGGCAGGCATGGCGGTGCGGAGCGAGTGCGCGGTGCTCGGCATCGGTGCGGCGCTCGTACTTCTGCCGCTGCTCGCGAAGAAGGAAGCGGACGCGCTGCGGCGCTATCCGCTTCTGCTTGCCGGTGCAGCTCTTTCCATGCTCGCTTACCGGGCGATCGTTTATGATTTCGGAAAGCTCCTTTCCTCGCTTGGCCGGCATCTCTCGGAGCCGGTGCTGATGCTGCCGCTTGCGGCGGTCTCACTTGCGGCATATTTCCTGCTGCGGAGGCGGAGTGAGCGGACGCTCCTTCGCGTCCGGCGTATGTACGGCTTCGTCCTGCTTGCGGCGTTCCTCGCGGCGGCGGTCCTCCTTGCGCTGCTCAACACCGTGTGGAGCGCCGTGCCGCTCAGCGGCATGGACGAATGGCTACGCTTTTCCGATGCCTGGGGCACCGACCGCGGCGGCGTATGGAAATACTGCCTCTCGCTCTTCGGAGAGTTCCCGCTTGGGAAAAAGCTCATCGGCGGCGGCTGCGGCGTGCTGGCGGCGCTCGACGTGAAGCACCGGTATTTCCCGGACGCCATTTTGGACGCTGCGCATTGCGAATATATCCAGCTTCTGCTCAACTGGGGCGTGCTTGGTCTCGGCGCCTATGCCGCGTGGATCGTCTGGACGCTGCGCCGCGCGATGCAAGAGGGCGGCGCTCTCTCGTTTGCGCTTGCGGCGGGGCTTCTCGGTTACGGCGTGCAGGCTGCCGTCAACATTGCGCAGTCGCCCGGCATTTCGCTCTTTTTCGTGCTTCTTGCCGTCCTTCGCGCACAAAATGACGCGGAGGAATTGACTTGCGGATAAATGGTGTTATAATTTCATTATGTTGAAAAAAACACATATTAAGGAGTGTGAGCATATGAATCTGACCCCGGAACAACAGGCAATCCTGAACGGTGAAAAGGGCGAAGTGCTTGCCAAGGTGATGAAAACGCTTGTCATGTACGGCGATGCGTTCGGCGCGGAGAAGCTTGTGCCGGTCACAAGCAAGTACGGCCACACGGTCATCAGCTTCGGCATCAACACGATGAAGCCGGTGTACGACCTGTACGACCAGCTTCTTGCCTCCGGCGCGGAATTCCAGCAGAAGTTCACCGCGGACCCGCTTCCGCTCGATCCGAACGTCCCATCGAACGCGCTGCAAAATCTTGTGTTCAAGCAGTTCATGTATAAGCTCCAGCCGCGCTACGAAGAGCAGCTTCGCCGCATGGGCATGAAGGACGAAAAGGACTTCACCTGCGCCTGCTACTTTGACGAAGTCGGCAACATTCCCGAAAAGGGCGAAGTCCTCTCCTGGGCGGAGTCCTCCGCTGTCGTGTACGCCAACAGCGTTCTCGGCGCGCGCTGCAACCGCAACTCCGGCATCATCGACGTGATGGGCTCGATGATCGGCTATGTGCCGTACTTCGGCCTGCTGACGGACGAGGGACGCAAGGCCACCTGGGTCGTTGAGGTCAAAACGACGAAGAAGCCCGAAGCGCAGCTTCTCGGCAGCGCCATCGGCATGAAGGTCATGGAGGATGTGCCGTACATTCGCGGTCTCGATGCGTGGCTCGGCACGGAGCTCAACAAGGACAATAAGGCGTATCTCAAGGACTTCGGCGCGGCGACCGCTTCGAACGGCGCGGTCGGCCTCTATCATATCGAGCATCTGACGCCCGAAGCCGTGGAGCAGGGCGACGCGCTCATCGCCCCCGGCGCGCAGGTCTACGTGGTGGACGATGCCGAGCTTGAGCGCGTGAAGGCGTCCTACCCGGTCATCTGGAAAAACCCGAATGCGAAGCCGAAGCTGGCGTTCATCGGCTGCCCGCATCTCACGATGGATCAGCTCGTCGACTGGACGAAGAAGCTGGAGGACGGTCTCAAGGCCGCGGGCCGCGAAAAGCTCGCCGTGCCGACGGTGCTCACCACCGCCCCGCCGGTGCTCGAAGAGTTCAACAAAGGCCCCTATGCCTACCGGCTCAAGAAGACGGGCGCGATTTTGAGCTATATCTGCCCGCTGATGTACATGAACAACCCGCTTTCCAAGTCCATGCCGGTCATCACCTGCTCGAACAAGCTGCGTACTTACACCTCGGCGAAGTTCTATTCCGAGGACGAGATCGTCGGCATCATCACCGGAAAGGAGACCAAATAACATGGCGAAAACGTTCAAAGGCCGCGTTGTCGTTCCCGGCACCGTCACGGCCAAAGCTCTCGTTTCCCACGGCGGGTTCAATACGCTTGCAAGCTACCAGTCCGCGCTCATGTTCGGCGATAAAGACGTAAAGTGCGGCGATCAGAATAACCCCGATATCTACAAAAAGCCCATGATCGGCGTGGCGCTGTGCCTGCCGCAGACCATCGGCTCCACGACCGGCGGCATGGTGTTCTATACCGCCGGCGCTCTCGGCAAGCTGCCTGCATGCATGTGCTTCTCCAAGCCCATCGACTCGCTCGCTGCCGCCGGCGCCATTCTCTCCGATGTGTGGACGGAGACGCATATGCCCGTTGTCGATTCGCTCGGCGACGAATTTCTGGAATACGTCAAGACCGGCATGAGCATCACGCTCGCCGAGGACGGGACGGTGACGGTCGAATGAAGTGCGCGATCTACGGCGCCGGTTCTCTCGGAACGGTGCTCGGCGCTTACATGACGAAGGGCGGCATACCCGTCGAGCTCGTCAACCGCAATCGCGCCCACGTGGACGCGCTGCGCGAAAAGGGCGCGCACATCACCGGCACCGTGAACTTCTCCACGCCGGTGACGGCCATCACCCCGGAGGAAATGACCGCGCCTTACGATGTCATTTTCCTCATGACGAAGCAGCTGCACAATAAGGAAGTTGGCACATTCCTGAAGCCCCTGCTCGCGCCCGACGGCGTGATCGTCACGTTCCAGAACGGCATCCCCGAGCCGGGCATCGCCGAGATCGTCGGCGAGAGCCGCACGATCGGCTGCGTGGTGGAGTGGGGCGCAACGATGGACGCTCCCGGTGAGTGCGCCCTCACGAGCGACCCGGACAGCCTCTCATTCCACATGGGCGGTATGAAGGGCGTTTCGGGTGAAAAGCTCGCGGAGGTTCGCTCACTGCTCGAGAAAATGTGCCCGGTGGATATGGAGGATAACCTCCTCGGTGCGCGCTGGTCGAAGCTCCTTATCAACGCCACGTTCTCCGGTCTCGGCACCGTTGTGGGCGGCGTGTTCGGTGATGTGAGCGAGAAGAAGGACGCCCGGCGCATCGCGGTGCGCTGCATGAAGGAGTGCATCGACGTCGGTCACGCCGCGGGCGCGACGTTTGCGCCTGTGCAGGGCAAGGATATCACAAAGCTGTTCTATTATAAAAATGGCTTTAAGCGCGCCGTTGCCGAGCTGATTCTCCCCATCGCGATGAAAAAGCACCGCGCTATCGAGCCTTCCATGCTGCAGGATCTCAAAAAGGGCAAGCCCTGCGAGATCGACGCGATCAACGGCGTCGTGTGCGAGTGGGGGCGCAAATGCGGCGTACCCACGCCCATCAACGATCGCATCGTGGAGGTCGTGAAAAAAGAGCAGGCCGGGGAGCTTTCCCTCGAGGAAAAGAACATCCGCCTCTTCGACGACCTGCTGTAAATCCCTACAAGTTCATTAACAGCCACAGCAGTTTGTGTGAACTGCTGTGGCTGTTCTTGTGTTCTTCCCGGCTATGTGATACCATGAAAATCGCAAATCGGTTTTTCAGAGGAGAGAAGCATGCAGATCCGTCAGTTTTTCCTGAATGGAGATATAAAAGGCGCGATTGCCTATATGCGTGATCACGAGGAATTCAAAGACATTCTTCCTGCCTATGTTGCGATCTTTGAGAATTGTGAATACCGCACGTTTGAAATACCGGACAGGCTCAACGATATCCTGCGGTTATATCAGATGTATTTCCGGGATACCTTTTGTTGCGGCCTGCCGGAGGCGGAGGCCGCAGATAAGCTGCGGAAGCAGATGAAAGCGCTCCTGGATATGCCGGATGCAGACGAAGCGCTTTTGACGGAGCGGCTCCGATCGGTGTTCAAAGCGAATGGCTTTCATGCGCTTTTCGGGAAAACGCAGGGATATTACGGCCCCTATATCTGGAGGAATACGGTTCCGACCGCCTACCGTGTCGAGCTACCGGGTGGAACAGCGGAGTATACCGTCAACATTCTCAAAGGCTTCGTATTTCGAAGCTGGATGGATTATCTGACCTTCGGCCGGTATGGCACGGGCGGCTGGGCCTCTCCCGATGGCACGATCAACTGCATCGAGCAGGCGTATGATTTTGAAAGCGAGCGGTTTCTCATTTCTCTGCTGAAGCATGAAGCACAGCATACCGTGGATATGAAGAAATTCCCGGAAATCACCCCCGCGGAGCTGGAATACCGGGCAAAGCTTGTGGAGCTCCATTACTCCGGCGACTTGGGCTTGCTGCAAAAGTTCTTGTCGGAAGCGGATGAAAGCAAAGTCAATGACAGTCACGCGGTCGCTTCTGCGCGCCCCAAACGCGAGTTTGCGGACGAAGATCCAACGGGACTTTCCGGCATTCAGTCGCGGGCGCTGGAACTGCTTCAGGCGCACACGAAAGAACTGGAAGAAAAATATAGGAAGACTGAAACAGCGTGACTTTGAAAGTCACGCTGTTTCAATCTGTATAGCGGTTGATGAATTCGGCGCGGATCTTGGAATAAACGATCTTCTGCTCCTTATAAAGCCCAAAATTCGCCGAGAGCATGAAGCTGATGGCGGCGGCAATGGCATAGTACTGGATGTTTGCCCCGCCGAACATCTCCACGCCGAGGAAAATGGCGCTGATCGGGCAGTTGAGCGAGCCGCAGAACATGCCGAGCAGTCCCACCGCCGCACCGAGCCCCGGCGCGAGACCGAAGAGATTGCCGAGCACGCATCCGGCGGTCGCGCCGATAAACATCGCCGGAACGATCTCGCCGCCCTTATAGCCGGTCGTCATCGTGAGCACGGTGAAGAGCATTTTGAGCGCGAACGCCTCCAGGCGGGCGTGACCCTGCATGGCGGCGGCGATCACGTCCATCCCTGCGCCGTTATAATCCCGCGTGCCGAGCAGCACGGAGAGCAGCACGACGGCGCTGCCGCCGAGAAACACGCGAAGATAGCTGTTTGGAACGGCCTTTCCGAATGCCTTGCCGCCTTGCCGCAGCGCGATGCAGTAAATGATGCTCAGCACTGCGCAGGCTGCGGCGATGGCGACGACCGTTCCGGCGCTTGCCCACGTAAACGGCACCGCTGCGCCTAGCGGGAACGTCTCCGCCGCCGCGCCGAGAGCGTTTGCAAGATACGCCGCCGTGAGCGACGCCGTGAGGCACGGAAGAATTGCGGAAAAGTGGAGAATGCCTACGCTCGCGACTTCCATCGCGAACACCGCCGCGGTGAGCGGCGAGCCGAAGAGCGCGGAGAACACGCTGCTCATGCCGCACATGACGATGAGGTGCGTGTCCTTCTCGTCCAGCCGGAGCGCCTTGCCCAGCTGATAGCCGAGCACACCGCCGAGCTGCAGCGCCGCGCCCTCACGTCCGGCGGAGCCGCCGAACAGGTGCGTGATCGTTGTGCCGATGAAGATGAGCGGTGCGGTCGAACCGGGAATGGAGGTCGGCGCGTGGATGGCGAGCAGCACGCCGTTGGTGTCCGTCGGGTGCATGCCGCGCAGCCGGTAAAGCCACACGATCAGAAGACCGCCGAGCGGCAGAAAATACAAAAGCCACGGGTGCGCGCCTCGGAGCTGCGTCGCCTCGCGGATGGCATAGCAGAACGCGGTGCCGACCAGCCCGCCGAGCGCGCCGATCACGAGCCCCGCAGCTGCCCACAAAATGAACGTGCGCATATACCGCAGCGTCAGCTTCGCGTGGCGGCGGAAGAGGCTTTTGCTGCTCTCCGCCGCGGTCTTTTCGGAGTCCATGGGATATTCTCTCTCTTTCTTTTTCGAATAAAACGGCATAAGGCGCGGCAGGTCATGAAAACCTGCCGCGCATTTCAATTTCTTATTCGCCCCGGAGATATTTCTTCAATCCGGCAAAGTCGGCGCTCTCGAGCGGGAGCGGGTACCCGTCCTTGATGTCCCAGAGCCGGTGCGCGTCCGAGCAGCGCAGCCGGTGGATGTGCTCCGGAATGCCCGCGGGTTCCTTTTCATAGTAAAGCTCCACGGCGTCCATGTCCAGATCCTCCGGCCAGCAGCCGAGAATGGAATAGAGCGAGTTCGAGGGCTTGTCCACATGCGCGGGCCAGATCAGTCCCGAATACTGCCGCACGGCGCGGCTGAGCTCGTTGACGGAAATGCGCCGCGCCATGAAGAGAAGCTCGCGCTCCTCCGTCCGGCTGCCGCGTGAGCCGATCACGGTCTGGCGTCCGAAAACATTCGGACGGTTGACGATGCCGGGGCGCAGCGTGTCGAGCCAGCGGGAGAACGCCGCCGCCTTGCCGAGATCGGGCAGAAGGCAGACGCAGTGGATCTCCTCCGAGGTCGTGACCTCGATGCCGGGGATGAAGCCGATGCCGGCTTTCTCCGCTTCGGCCGCCACGGCGGGACAGTTGCGCGCCGAGTTGTGATCCGTGATGGCGATCAGCTCCAGCCCCGCGTCCTTGGCGGCCTTTACGATGGCTGCCGGCGTCATGGTATCGTCCGCACACGGAGAGAGACAGGAGTGAATGTGAAGGTCTGTAAGGATCATATCGTTACCACCTGAAGGCGGCGGATATCCGCTCGCCGTAATTAACTGAAGGGAAATGCTTTATTGGATGTTTGAGAAAACGCACATGCCTGCGTCAGCCCGTCCGGCGACGATGTCCTCGGCGAACGCCCGGCAGGAGGGCGAGCCGCACGCGCCGCAGTCGATGCCGCGCAGCGACTCGGTGATGCGGCGGATCTGCTCCATCTTCTCCATCGCGACGGACACGTCCTTGTCCAGCCGGAGCGCGGAGCTCGCCGTGGGGGTCTTTTCCCAGCGCATATCCTCGCGGGGGCAGTCGTTCGGGGGAAGGGGAGGGGCAAAGCCCATCATCATCTGCTGAAGGCGTGCCTTTGCGATGAACGGGTTTTCCACCGTCAGCGCGCCGCCGACGCAGCCGGGATAGCACGCGCTGAGCTCGATGAGATCAACGTTGGAGAGCTTGCCGTCCTCCAGCGCCTCGAGAATGCCGATGACATTTTCAATGCCGGAGGCGGCGAGATGGTTCGGCTCGCCCGCGGCGGAAGACTGTCCGCCGGAGATCGCCCAGCTGACGCCCGCGGCGCCTGCCTGAGCGTAGCGCTCATGGTCGTCAATGTCGCCCATGACGGCGGTGAGCCGGGGCGCTACCTCGGCGATGGACACAACGCCGGTGATCGCCGGGCGAAGCGTGCCGAGCGCGGCCTTGGCGCCCGCGCATTTGGCAGGGCAGGGGGAGATGTATACACAGCCGATATCGTCTTCCGAAAGCCCCGTCTCCTTCACGGCGAGCCGCTTGCTCCAGCGCGCTGCGACCTCCATCGGAGAGCGGTAGTTGAGCAGATGCGGCAGCAGCGACGGGAAGCGGATGCGGACGATGCGCAGAATGACCGGGCAGTCGGTCGTGATGATCGGGTGGGGGATGTTGCCGTAGTTGAGCTCATAGTGCGTCACGGCGGACATGACCTCCGCCGCCGCGGCGACCTCAAATACGCTGTCAAACCCGATGCGCAGCAGCCCCTCCAAAATGGGAGCGCGGGTCTGCACACTGGGGAACTGCCCGTAGAGCGCCTGCGCGGGGAGCGCGATCGTGTACTTGTATTTCCCGAGCACATCCGAGAGCGAATCCACACGCGCTCTCATCGCATGATGCGGGCAGACGCGGATACACTCGCCGCAGTCTACGCACCGCTCCTGTAATATGACGGCTTTGCCGTCACGGATGCGGATCGCCTCCGTGGGGCAGCGCTGCATGCATTTGGTGCAGCCGACGCATTTTTCATTTTCGAGATATATGGAAGCGTAACCGGTGCTCACGATGACTCCTTTCCGGCATACACCGTGATCGAGAGGGTCGTACCCTTTCCGACTTCGGTTTGTATGTCAAAATCATCGCTGTATTTGCGGATGTTGGGCAGACCCATGCCGGCGCCAAAGCCGAGCGCCCGGATGTTCTGCGGCGCCGTGGACCAGCCCGCCTGCATGGCGAGCTCCACGTTGGGGATGCCGGGGCCGTGGTCGGTGAATACGACGTTGACGGCTTCCGGTGTGACCGTCGCGCGGACGTGGCCGCCGCCGGCGTGGATGACCATATTGATCTCCGCCTCATACGTCGTGATGGCGACGCGGCGGATCATGGCAGGAGCAAAGCCAAGCTCCTTCAGCATGGATTTGATATGCCCGGAGGCTTCTCCGGCGCGGGCAAAATCGTCGCCGGGAACCTCATACTCACGGACGAGCGGGCTCATTTCGCACCCGTCACCCCGTGCTGATGCAGAATGCCGCAGGCATCATACATCTCCAGGGGAGAGGTAAGTACGCAAACGCCGCATTTTTCTGCCAGTTCCAGGATCGAGGCCTCCGGCTCCTTGCCGCGCAGAAATACGACGCATGCAGTATCGAGCATTTCCGCGGTGCGGATGACCTGGGGGTTGAGAAGGCCGGTGAGCAGAACGTCCGGCTGGGAGCCGAGCGCGAGCACATCACTGAGCATATCGCCGGCGTAGGCGGAGGCAATGTCCACGTCCGCATGGGCGGCGGTGCGCGCCTCACCGGAGAGAAGGACTGTCATTTCGTTGATTTTCATGTTTCTTGTTCTCCATCCGATCGGAAGTATCCGAGTCTCCTACTATTTTAACAAATAACCGGCGCAATTACAAGAGGGATTCGCAGAGGACGGATGAACCAAAGCGAAGCGGATACGCGCCCGCTTTTCCGGCAAAAGGGACAAAAAAGAAAAAACCAAATTTTGTACTGGATTTAATTCCAGCAATGTGCTATATTATTTTGTCGGAAATACCCGGTTTTTTCGGACTTTTTTGCGGAAATTAACTGGCAAAACATGCAAAAAATGAAATGTTATTCATCACATGGAAACGCACCGTTCGCAAGGGGATATAATGCGGAGGGTACGTGGTGTACACAACATTTTCCACGAAAAATGTCCCTGAACCGGCTTTCTTCGTTCGCGTGGGTCCGCAAGGGCTCGTAAAGAGTTTGCAAAGAAGCGAAATATAAACAAGAGGTGGAAAGGATGTCACGGAAAAACCTGAACGGTGTACATATCCCCCATCGGAAGAACACCGCCGGGATGCAGGCGATCAAGATGCCGCCCCCGGCTACGGTGACCATTCCGATGAGCATGCACATCGGCAAGCCCGCCAACTGCATCGTTGCGGTCGGCGATCACGTCAACGTCGGTCAGATGATCGGCGAGCCGGGCGGCTTTGTTTCGTCCCCGGTGTTTGCGAGCGTTTCCGGCAAGGTCAAGAAGATTGTCCCCATGCTGCAGTTTATGGGTGCGACCTGTCAGGCGGTCGTGATCGAGTCCGACGGTGAGATGACCGTCGCCGACACGGTCAAGGCCCCGGAAATCACCGATTATGCGAGCTTTATCAACGCCGTGCGCGACAGCGGCGTTGTCGGTCTCGGCGGTGCCACATTCCCGACGGCGGTGAAGCTGGATGTGAAGGATACGTCCCGCATCCAGGAGATCATCATCAACGGCGCGGAATGCGAAGGCTACATTACGAGCGACCACCGCACCATGCTCGACCGTACCGACGAGGTCGTCGAGGGCTGCCGTCTGCTCGAAAAGTGGCTGGA
>CAKTBC010000033.1 GCA_934533005.1 uncultured Oscillospiraceae bacterium
GGCGCGGGCGTCGGCGTGGGCGTTGCGGTGGGCTTTTCGCCCTTGCCGTCGTCCTTGCCGGGGTCGGTCGTCACGATATCGGGATTGTAAAGGAGCTCCGCTTCGGCAACTTCGGAATAGATGTCGTCGTACAGCGCCTGAAAATCGAACGATTCGTCCGGGTCGGGGGCGCTTTCGTAGGTGAACGATGTGCTGCTGCCGGAGAGGAAGGCATCACGGAAGGAGGTGAACACCGATTCGGTGTCGAGCGTCATGCCGCTCGCGCCCTTGAGAAGGGTGATGCTGTCCTCGCCAATGACGATGCTGCTCTCGAGAAGCTGCGCGTTGATGTCCACGGCTTTCGCATCGACGATGGAGTGCATCTTCGCCTCGTCGAGCGTCACATCAAAGAGGTTCCCCTCGTAGGTAAAGCCGCACTTGCCGAGATAGCGGCATTGGATATACTTTACCAGCGCGCCAAACAGGCCGTCGCCCCGGCCATAGTTCCAGGCGGCGTCTGCCGCCGTGTCGGCGGAAAAGCGCATCCCCGCGTCCGCGGAGGACATGGAAAGCGTGTTGCCGAGCGGGAGGCTCGCCGTGACGGCGTAGCCGTCATAGCGCTCGTGGCCGAGCTCGAGGAGCTTGTCGCGCGCCTCATTTCGCGTCATGCCGGAGAGATCGATGTCCGCAACCTGTACGCCCGGATAGATCGTATCCACTTTGTGCACGAGCAGCGCCCCCGTCACGACAAGCGCGAGCAGAAGCAGCAGCACAACGCACACGATGATGACCGGCAGCTTCCAGCTCCCGCGGGGCGTGGGTGCGTCCGGCGTGATGGGCGCTTCGCTTGAACGGCGAAGGCGCTTTTTCGGTGCTTCCGCCTCAGACGCCTCCGGCTCTGCCCGGTGCGCGCGCACCGGCAGCGGCGGGAGATCGGCCGGGGGCGCGGCGTATTCGGCCTCGCGGCGCGCACGCTTCGCGGCGCGGGAGTTTTTCTCGCGCTCGGCGGCGGCCTCGCGTTCGCGGCGTTCCTTCCGGCTCAGATTCTGCGGCGCGGCTTCGGCCTCGCCGGTCATGGTCTCGCCCGTGTCCAGGCCGGCGGAGTCGTAGCTCTCGCCGACGATCTCCGGCTCGGACGCATATTCGTTATATTCGGTATTCCCCGCCTCCTGCGGCTCTTCGTCCGGGAAGGGAGTGTAGTTTTCGTCGTTACGGATGATGGGTACCGCCTTTCTCTGTTTGCGGCTTTCGCCTCAGTTCATATACGGCTCGGACGCCGTCGGCAGCGGGATCTTCTGCCCCTTTGCCTCAAACGCCTCGCGGATCCACGGGTTGGCGTTGAATTTTTCTTTCGTCTGCGATTCGAGCAGCACGCCGATGAGAACGTTGGAAACGAGGAACCCGCCGGGCGTGAAGTGCCAGCGGCCGTTGTCGCAGACGGCCCAGCCGTTTTCCTCGAATACCTCCAGCATCTCTTCGAGCTTATCAAAGCTGCTCTGGTACACGCTCCGGTACTCCTCGGCGGAGATGCCGCCCGCGGTGCGCATGCCGAGCATCAGATACTCGCTGGCGCGGTCGAACGGCGTCAGCTCCTCCTGTTCGGCAATAATATCCTTGTCCCCCAAAACGCCGGAAATATACTCGCGCACGTTGTGGGTATAGGTATAGCGCAGCAGCCCGATGTTCGAGGCCGCCGCCGCGCCGAAGCCAATGTAATCGTCCAGCCGCCAGTACTTGAGATTGTGGCGGCTCTCGTAGCCGGGGCGGGCGAAGTTGGAGATCTCATACTGTCGGAAGCCGTGGCGCGAAAGGAAGTCCACGGCGTAAAGGTACATGTCCGCCTGATCGTCGTCGGAGGGGAGGATGTCGGTGCCTTCGTACTCGTCGTACATGGGCGTTCCCTCCTCCAGACGCAGACCATAGCAGGAGATGTGCGCAGGCTTGAGCGCGAGTGCTTTGGTGAGCGTGTCCGCCCAGTCCTCGCGCGTCTGGCTCGGCAGGCCGTAGATGAGATCGAGACTCACGTTGCGGAAGCCGGCCTTGCGCGCGCGCTTGACCGCCATTTCCACCTGCCGCCAGTTGTGGCGGCGGCCGATGAGCCGGAGAATGTCGTCGTTGGCGCTCTGCGCGCCGATGGAAAGGCGGTTCACGCCCTCCTTGCGCAGCATGCGCAGCTCCTTGCGCCGGACGCTGTCCGGGTTGCACTCCACGGTGATCTCGCTCTGCTTCATCAGCCGGTTTGTGACCTTCAGCTCCTGCAAGATTTCCACGATGCGCCGCGCGCCGTAATAGCTCGGCGTGCCGCCGCCGAAATACACCGTGTCGATGAAGTAATCGGTCATGCGGGGCATCGTTTCCTGCAATTGGATGAGCAGCGCGTCCTGGTAGTAGGGCATGAGCTTGTCCCTGCCCGGCAGACTGCAAAAGTCGCAGTACGCGCACTTCGATGCGCAGAACGGTATGTGAAAATATACGCCCAGGCGTTTGTCTTGGTCGCTCATAGTTCCTCCAGAATGCGGTGGTTTTCTGCCTCGCAGAGTTTGCTCCCGCAGGAGCAAATAAATGGGATCATTTTCTCCGGCGACATGTGCGTCGGAGAAAATCGGCCATCGATGGCAAGCTCGGCTCGCAAACGTGCGAACGTGGTGAGTGCGCTGCGGCGAGCCGTGATCCCCTCAAACAAACCCCTCAATGGAGTGGGGTTTGTTTGAATTCGTCAGAATAGTTTGCAGACAAGCTCGCCATACTCCGCCGGATCGTCCGGGGTGATGCCGGCGACGAGCTGCGCCTGCGCGAAGAGCACCTTCGCCATCACGGCGGCGCGCTCCGGGTCGGCCTGCCGCGCGGCATCGAGCGCCTTGACGGCGGGGTGGTCGAGATTGAGCTCGAGCACGCGCTGCGCGCGCATCGCGTTCGGGTCAGCGCCCGGCATGGCGTGGAAGTAGCGCTCCATTTCGAGCGTGATGCCGCCCTCCACGGAGAGGCACACGGCGTAGTTTTTGAGCTTGCGGGAAATCTTCACGTTCGCCACGGCGTCGCCGAGCGTTTCCTTGACGAAGTCGGTGAGCGGCTTATATTCCTCGTCGGCCTTGTCCGCGGCGGCCTTTTCCTCGTCAGACTCGAGACCGAGATCCTGCGAGCAGACGTTGCAGAACTTCTTTTCGGCGTAGGTGCCGAGAATTTCCGCGACAAATTCGTCCGCGTCGGTCGAGAAGCAGAGAATGTCGAAGCCCTTGGCGCGCACCTGCTCGGTCTGCGGGAGCTTCGCGGCGCGCTCCGGCGTTTCGGCGGCGGCGTAGTAGATGTATTTCTGGTTTTCGGGCATCGCGTCCACATACTCGCGCAGGGAGATGAGCTTTTCCTTCTCCGCGCTGCGGTAGAGCAGAAGGTCGGTCAGTAGAGCGCGCTTCATGCCGTAATCGCCGATGATGCCGTATTTGAGCTGCGTGCCGAACACGTTGAAGAACTTTTCATACTTCTCGCGGTCGCACTCCATGAGCCGCGAAAGCTCGCCCTTGATCTTCTTCTCCAGATTCATGGAGATGAGCTTGAGCTGACGGTCGTGCTGGAGCATCTCGCGGGAGATGTTCAGCGAAAGGTCGGGCGAATCGACGATGCCGCGCACAAAGCGAAAGCACTCCGGCAGCAGGTCGGGGCATTTCTCCATGATCATCACGCCGTTGGAGTAAAGCCGCAGACCGGGGACATAGTCGCGCGTGTAGTAGTCGTAGGGCGCCTTTGCCGGGACGAACAGCATCGCGCGGTAGCTCACGGTGCCCTCGGCGTTCACGCGGATGACGGACACGGGATCCTCGGTGTCCTTGAACTTCTCCTTATAGAAGGCGATGCAGTCGGCGTCGGAGGCTTCCTTCTTGCTGCGCTGCCAGATGGGGATCATCGAGTTGACGACCTCTTCCTTCGTAACGGTGCGCACGCCCATCTTCTGGATGCCGGCCTCGTCCACCTCGCCGGTCTCGTATTTCTCGGTCGTCTCCACATCGGTGCGGATCGGCCAGCGGACATAGTCCGAATATTTCTTCACAAGCTCCTGGATCTTCCAGGGCATGAGATACACGCTGTAGCAGTCGTCGTCCGTGTCGGGCTTCATGGTGAGGATGACGTCGGTGCCGACGGTCTCCTTCTCGCAGGGGGTGATGGTGTAGCCGTCCGCGCCCTCGCTCTCCCAGCGGTTGGCGGTCTCCTGCCCGTAGGCGCGGGAGATGACGGTGACCTTGCTTGCGACCATGAACGCGGAATAGAAGCCCACGCCGAACTGACCGATCACGTCGATGTCCGCCTTGTCCTTCTCGGCGGCATCCAGATCCTTCTTGAAGGCGAGCGAGCCGGACTTCGCGATCACGCCGAGATTGGATTCCATCTCCTCAGCGGTCATGCCGATGCCGTTGTCGGAGATCGTGAGCGTTCCGTTTTCCTTGTCGCCTTTGATGCGGATGAAGAAATCTCCGCGCTCCATGCCGACATTCTCGTCGGTCAGCGAGCGGAAGCAGAGCTTGTCGATAGCGTCCGAGGCGTTGGAGATCAGCTCGCGCAGAAAGATCTCCTGATGCGTGTAGATGGAATTGATCATCAGCTCCAGCAGCCGCCGGGATTCCGCCTGAAATTCTTTTTTCGCCATATTTTTATCCTCCGTTAGCTATGGACTCTGAGCATGCCTGTTGAGTGAGGCTATACTCAGACACTATATTATACCGCGGTATTATGTAAAATTCAACCGAAAAACTCGCTTCCGGCAGAGGAAAACCTGCGCCGCGCCCGAAAACCGGAGTTGCCGGTGGTTGGCTGAAGGTCGTGTACGTATTGCCTGACGAGGAGAAGAGCGGCTTTGTAACGATAGAGATCCCATTGACAAACGCGCACTTTAAAAGTATACTGCTCAATACACATCGATTGATGTATATCGAACAATTCGCTTTCGGGCGAAGAGGGGAGTATGCGCCATGGCTCCGAAGAACAAGTTTACAAAAGACGAGATGGTGGCGGCGGCGCTGCGCGTTGTGCGTGCGAAGGGGATCGACGGCCTGACGGCCAAAACGATGGCCGGTGAGCTCGGCACCTCCACGCAGCCGGTCTTCACCGGCTTCGGCTCCATGGACGGCGTGAAGGCGGAGGTCTATGCCACCGCGGTGGGCGTGTACGACCGCTACACGACCGAGGGGCTGAAAGAGGCTATCCCCTTTCTCGGTGTCGGGCGGCAATACATCCGCTTTGCGCGCGAGGAGCCGGAGCTTTACCGCCTGCTGTTTCTGACGCGGGCGCGGGAATATAGCGCCATGGACTCGATGCGGCGTCTGCAAACGCTTGTCCGTTCGACGCTCATGGAGGTCTATCACGTTACTGCCGAGGAAGCGGACTTCTATTTCCGCGATCTGTGGCTTGTAGTGCACAGTCTGGCCACGCTGATTGTGACCGGCGACTGCCCTTACTCCGACGCGGAGCTCGCCGGTATTCTAACGGGCTTCAGCCTCAGCATTTTCAAGTCCATCCGGGAAATCCCCGGCTTCGCCGCGGGGACCTTTGACCGCGACGCGGCCTTTCGCGCGCTGGCCGGGGAAACCGAAACATTGGAATAGAGGAGACATACCGTTATGAAATACCGCAAAACTTTCCTTGCGAAAAACGGCAAAGAGGTTCTTCTCCGAAACGGAGAAGCCGCCGATGGCGCTGCGGTGCTCGAAAACTTCAACCGGACGCATGCGGAAACCGACTATCTGCTCACGTACCCCGACGAGAACCGCTTCGACGCGGAACAGGAGGGCCGTTTTCTCGCACGCAAGACCGAGAGCCCCCGGGAGATCGAGCTTCTCGCGGTGGTTGACGGCAAGGTCGTCGGCACCGCCGGTGTCGATGCGGTCGGCTCAAAATACAAAGTGGCGCACCGCGCCGAATTCGGCATCAGCGTATTGAAGGAATATTGGGGGCTCGGCATCGGCCGCGCGATGACGGAAGCGTGCATCCAATGCGCGAGAGACGCCGGATATGTCCAGCTGGAGCTGAGCGTGGTAGCGGACAACGCGCGGGCGGTTGCCATGTACCAAAGGGCTGGGTTCGTGGAATGCGGACGGAACCCCAGAGGGTTCAACTCCCGAACAGCGGGGTATCAGGAGGTCATTTCCATGCTTCTGGAGCTGTGATGCATCCCGCAAAGAAAAACATATGGCAGCAGAGGAGAAGAAAAATCTATGGAAATTCGGCCATTGGATAAGGAAACCTATGCGGGCAGGAAATTCACCGCCCGGTATACGACAAGCGGGTATTATGATATCGCCGCCTCGGAAAGCGGCTTTGCGATGCAGTATACGCCCTTCGAAGCGCCTCTCGAGCGCTCGTTCGACGACGTATTCTTCGGCGAGTGGCTGGAAGAGCCGGTCGCGTTCGGTGCGTTTGAAGGAGAAAAGCTTCTCGGCTACGCCGAGGGCTCGCCAGAGAGCTGGAACAACCGCTTTCGGATCAGCAACATCTGTATATTTGAAAAGGCCGCGCGCAGCCGTGGGATCGGGACGGCGCTCATGGCCGCCATACAGCATGCCGCCGCGGCGTCGGGTGCGCGGATGATCGTTTTGGAAACGCAGACCTGCAACGAGACCGCCATTGCCTTTTATAAAAAGAACGGATTTTCGATCATCGGCTTGGATCTCTATTCTTACTCCAACACCGATCCGGAGCGGCACGAAGTGCGTCTCGAAATGGGAAAAAAGCTAAAATGACGGCGGAAGGAGCTTTCATGGTACAGATCCGAAGAGCGAAGATCGGTGACGAAAAGGCCCTCGCCCGCATACAAACCGAAAGCTGGAGGGCGGCGTTCGCGGGCATCGTCCCGGCGGAGCTTCTTACCCAATGCACAAGCCTCGAGCGCGCCGAGAGGATGTACGCGCGGCTTCTCGCCGAGCGCCGGGGAAACGGCTACATTCTGGAACTGGACGGCAGGGCGCACTGCATCGCATGGTGGGATGCAGCAAAGAGCGAAGACATGCCGGGCGCTGCGGAACTGCGGTGCATCCATTCTCTGCCGGACAACTGGCGCCGGGGCTATGGCAGCCGGATGATGGAGCGCGTTCTCGCGGACGTCAAAGCCGCCGGATATGAAACGATCGTGCTCTGGGTATTTGTCCGCAACGAGCGTGCGGTCCGGTTTTACGAAGCGCACGGGTTTACCGCCAGTGGGAAACGGCAGGATGCTTTCGGCGCGGTGGAAGAAATGTACGTCAAGTAACGATAGCGTCGATTGACAAGGGCACACGCGGTTCTGCCGGGCGGAAATGCGCCCAGACTGCACCTTTCTCTTTTTGACCAAGCGCATTGAGCGATTTGCTCAATGTATACCAGAGGATTGGGCGGACGGATACGAGAATGTTACCGTGTGCTGTACCATTGAAAATCAGCGCAATGCGGACAAAAAGCGGTCTGTTTTTCAAGCCCTTCCCATCAAACACAAGCGCATCACCGCGCAGCCGCTGATCGAGCGCGTAAATTTAGAGCCGTACCTGGACGGCGTGGAGCTGGTCGTTGCCGGCGGGGAGTCGGACCGGGATGCACGACCTCTCGACTATGACTGGGTGCTGGACATCCGGGAACAGTGCATCCGAAAGCAGGTCAATTTCGAGTTCCGCCAATGCGGAACGCACTTCATCAAAGACGGCAGGCCGTATAAGCTCCAGACCCGAGACCTGTGCCGGCAGGCGCGTCTGGCCGGTATCAACTACTATTGTGAGCCACGCCGGGATATGGAACGGGAGTCACCTTATGCATAACACATTGACGGTAAACGATGCGGAATATGCCGTGATCAAGCTCCTTGGGAAAGGAAAAGGCGGCTATTCCTATCTCGTGACGGACGGAGAGCGGGAATACGTTCTCAAGCAGATCCACCACGAGCCGTGCGAGTACTACACCTTCGGCGACAAGCTGCAGTCGGAGCTGCGCGACTATGAAACGCTGCGCTCTCTCGGCATCCCTATGCCGCAGCTGCTGGCGGTGGACGAGGCGCGGGAGCGCCTTTTGAAGGAATACATCCCCGGAGCGACGGTCGCGGAGCGGCGTGCGGCGGGGCAGATGGACGAGCGCTGGACGGAGCAGGTGCGCGCTATGTGCGCCATGCTGTATCCGGCAGGGCTGAACATCGACTACTATCCCACCAACTTTGTCCCCTGCGGTGAAACACTCTATTACATCGACTACGAATGCAACGCCTATATGGAAAGATGGGATTTCGAACATTGGGGCGCGCAGCACTGGACGCCCCAGCCATCGGAGCCCTCCGCTTCCATTGCTCCTATTTGAATGAAATGCCCGCCGGAAAACGGCGGGCAAAATTTTTTTCAAAACCCTATTGACAATTTGGGAACAGGCTGTTATATTAGCAATAACGATAATCGTTATTGATTATGAAGCCCCACAGCGAAGGAGAACCCCATGGAAAGCACCCGGCGGCAAAGCAAAAAACGCGACGCGATCCGCGAGATACTGCTCGCGTCGTACGATCATCCGAGCGCGGAGGAGATCTACCGGCGGCTCAAGCCGGACATCCCGGATCTCTCGCTTGGCACGGTGTACCGCAATCTCGCGCTCTTCCGCGAGGAGGGCAAGGCGATGAGCGTTGCCACGGTTGCGGGGCAGGAGCGGTTCGACGGCCGGACGCACCCCCACGCGCACTTCATCTGCGAGAGGTGCGGCCGCGTGGACGATGTGGACGCGGTGCTGCCCGAAACGCTCGTCACCGGCGAAATGCCCGGCGAGGTCCGTTCCTGGGCTCTGACATTTTACGGCATCTGCCGCTGCTGCGCAGCGGACGATCATAAAAACAACAAAGAAAACAAAGAGAAAAATTGATTTGATGGAGGATCTTATTATGAAAAAGTGGGTTTGCCCGGTTTGCGGTTATGTTCATGAAGGCGAAGAGCCCCCGGCGGAGTGCCCGGTTTGCCACGTCCCCGGCAGCAAGTTCAAGCTGCAGGCGGAGGAGAAGACCTGGGCGGCGGAGCACGTCGTCGGCGTCGGCAAGGTGTTCGGTGCGGACGTTCCCACCGAGGTGCAGGAGGAGATCATCTCCGGTCTGCGCGCCAACTTTGAGGGCGAGTGCAGCGAGGTCGGCATGTATCTGGCCATGTCCCGCGTTGCGCACCGCGAGGGCTATCCCGAGATCGGCCTCTACTGGGAGAAGGCCGCGCTGGAAGAGGCCGAGCACGCCGCGAAGTTTGCCGAGCTCCTCGGCGAAGTCGTGACGACGTCCACGAAGAAGAATCTGGAAATGCGCGTTGATGCCGAGAACGGCGCGACCGCCGGCAAGTTCGAGCTCGCAAAGCTCGCGAAGAAGTACAACCTCGATGCCATCCACGACACCGTGCACGAAATGGCGCGCGACGAAGCCCGCCACGGCAAGGCGTTCGAGGGTCTGCTCAAGCGCTACTTCGGCAAGTAATCTGCACTGTATACGAAAAAGGCTAACGGATTTTTCCGTTAGCCTTTTTGCTGTGTTATGGGGTGTTATCGAATGACAAGATGGCCTTCCACGCGGACAATCTCCGGCTTGGAGTCAATGGTTACATCGCCATACCCATTATCTTCTATGTTGTAACGTTCGGTGTATTCAATGACCGGCCATGCGTCATTCTGATAAAGCAATGCCGTTACACTTCTGGTTTCAGTATCAGAATACGATGCGCCGGAATATTCGAGAGTATCAAAGTTTATAGTAAGGTTCCCGCCCGAAAAATGAGTCTGTTCGTAGGTGTATTCAATATCTACTTCGGAAAGGTTCAGGTTCATCCGAGCCTCATAGACGTCCTTCAGTTTCAACTCATGACTGACGGAAACGCAGTTAACATTTCCGTGATCGTCCTTATACTCCAACCGATTCCCGTCGACCCATTCGTAGTATTCGAGGTAGTTGTCCAACGTCAGTTCCACCGTGTGTTCTGCGATGAACCGGTCATAGTCCTCTTCGCGGACGAAAACAGCGCCCTCTTCGCTGAGATGGTACATGCTGAGACGGTACATGTCATCCTCCTGCGTAATGTTCAGCGTGTAAATTCCAGCTATTGTGATGCCGTTATCTTCTACGGCATACGGCATAGATTCTCCATTTATGTCGCAGGTGCCGTCCTCGTGAAAAACGATCGTACTGGTTCCGTCGGAACTCACGTCTTTCCACGCAGTGGAAAACAGGAATTCATAGCTTTTGGCGTTGAGCTGTTTCTGCGCATCCGCGATCATGCTCTCAATCTCTGCGTTTTGATCGAGGCTCTGCAGCGCCTCAATGGCGTTTTCGTAGTCTCCGGCGTCGTACAGGGCTTTCGCGGCTTCAAATTCCTTTTCGCCGGAGTCGGCGCAGGCGCAGAGCGTCAGCAGCATGCAGAGGGCAAGCAGGAGAACGAGGGCTTTTTTCATCTTTCTTTCCTCCAAAATAAAAAGGTGCGCAGCCGAAGCCGCGCACCGAAAAATGCAGAGCCTCGATTGCCGCAACGCAATTCATTCGAGCAAGCCCAAAGGATGCCAAAATGGAGGGTGCATTTTTACCAAAAGGCAAAATTGCATCCTTTACACTTGCTCCTGTCGATATAGAATTGCGTTGCAGGATCATAGTATCACAGGCATCCCGGAAAAACAAGCGCGTCTGCGGGAAACATTGACAAATATCGTACCAAAAAAGCGCCGGATACCTCCAGACGCTGCCCGACCGCCGCAATATAACAAGGAAAAAAAGGACGGGAGGATCACTCATGACAAAGGTACGCATCGAGCCGGGCATCTGCGGCTTTACCGCGATCGCGGAGGCGGAGGCCACAGAGGACTATACGGTACGGCTGCGCGTGGCGAGCGGCTGCGGCGCTGTGCAGGAGATGATGAAGGCTCTCGGCAGCACGTTCAGCGCTTTTGATGTCTGCCTTACCAAGCCGGGCACCGGGCCGTTTTACACCTACGCCGCGGAGCATTTCCCCGTTCACGCCTCCTGTCCGGTCATCGCCGGGATCACCAAGTGCGCAGAGGCGGAATGCGATCTTGCCCTCCGGCAGGACGCCGGGATATTTTTTGAGGAATAACGGGCGAAGAACTTTTTTGGCGTGTTGAAAAACGGACACCTTCGTGATATAATCCAATCCCGCCGCAGCGCGGCACTACTTTCCCGGAGGTAACGCCATGAACGTCTGGCACGATATTGACCCCGCCCGCATCAACCCGGAGGATTTTCTCGCCGTGATCGAGATCCCCAAGGGCAGCAAGAAGAAATACGAACTGGATAAGCAGACCGGCCTGATCATTCTCGACCGTATTCTGTATACATCGACCCACTACCCCGCGAACTACGGCTTTATCCCCCGCAGCTACGGCGACGACGGCGACCCGCTCGACGTGCTCGTGCTCTGCTCCGAGGTGCTCGATCCACTCACGCTCGTACGGTGTTACCCGATCGGGTACATCTCCATGCTCGACGGCGGCAAGAACGACGAGAAGATCATCGCCATTCCCTTCTCCGACCCGAGCTACAACAAATACCGCGACATTATGGATCTGCCCGACCACACGTTCGACGAGATGGCGCACTTTTTCACCGTCTACAAAGCGTTGGAAGGAAAGGAAGCGGTTGCGGGCGACGTGAACGGCCGCGAAGCCGCCGTGGAGATCATCAAAAGCGCGCTCAAGCACTACGACGAGTGCTTCGGCGGCAAAAAGTAATGGCACTATTCCATGAAAAACCCGCGCCCCGGCAGATTTCCTGCCGGGGCGCGGTTTGCTTATGGGGGCGGGGCGTGCGGTCAAGGTGTGTCCGGGACGCCGGACTGTTTGGTTGTGTCCGCCGGCTCGGGCACATAAATGGGGTTCCGGAACTCTGCGCCGAGAGCCTCCGCGATGTGGGAGAGCTCGTTGATCGTCGGGTTCGCCGTGCCGTGCTCGATGCGGCGCAGATATGCCGCGCCGAGCTCGGAGCATTCGGCAATGACATGGGAATTCACGAACCCGGTCAAAACGAGCACCGGCGGGGCGTTCTCCTGCGCGGCGAGCCGGCGCAGCACGCCCAGCCCGTCGAGCCGCGGCTGCACGAGATCGAGCAGCACAACGTCCGGCCGCAGCGTCTTGATCTTTGTGAGAGCCTCCAGTCCGTCCGATGAAACATCCGCTGCTTCCATGTCTCTCTCCTGCGAAAGCAGTGCGGTTATCATCTGCTGGAACTCCCGGTTCGGGTCGGCGATCAGCACGCGAAGTTTCATAACATCGCCTCCGTATCGATTTTTTTCGACACGGCTGGAACCGGAAGGGGAAAGAAAAAGCCTCCTGCCGCGATTTCTCTGCGGCAGGAGGTCCTTTTATCGTCCGGAAATCCGTCCGGGTCAATCCTTATATGCGATGCACTGATCGAAGATCGCCGCGGCGGCGTCTTTGTGCGCCGCGCTCGAACACTTCGAGGCGATGACCGCGGCGAGGAGTCCGGCGGCGAAGCCGGGGACGATCTCGTACACCCCCGTGCTCTTAAAGAGCACGAGCCACAGCACGTCTACCGCCGCGCCGGTGACGATGCCCGCCGCCGCGCCGGAGAACGTGAAGCCGCGCCAGAAGAGGCTCAGCACGATGACCGGGCCGAACGATGCGCCGAAGATGCCCCAGGCGTTCTCGACGAGCGACATGATCGTGCCGCTGCCGGGATCGGAGGCGATGAGCAGCGCGGCGATGGCGATCACGAGCACCACGATACGCCCGACCCAGAGCATTTCCTTGTCGGTGCTCTGTCCCTTGCGGATCACGGGCTTATATACGTCGCTCGCAAACGCGCTCGAGGCGGCAAGCAGCTGCGAATCGGCGGTGCTCATCGCGCCGGCCAGAATGGCGCTGAGCAGCAGACCGGAAATGAGCCCCAGCCACGGGCCGGTGAAGATCTTCCGGACGATGGCGATGAAGATGGTGGAGCTCTCCTGCCCGTTGCCGAGGAAGAGGTGCGCCACGACCGATACGAGCACCGCGAACACGAGAATGAAGAACGTCCAGCCGATGCCGACCTTCGCGGCCTTTTTGAGCTCCTTGTCCGATTTCACGGACATGAACCGGATGATGATGTGCGGCATGCCGGCATAGCCGAGACCCCAGCCAAGACCGGAGAGGATATCCTGCCACGAGGTCATCATGTTCCAGTAGCCCGCGGGCAGCGTCCCCGCGGTCGTGCCGCTCTTTTCCATCATGCACAGCGCAACGATCGGCGCGGCGAAGAGCGAGCCGAGCATCAGCAGTCCCTGGAAAAAGTCCGTCCAGCAAACGGCGTTGAAGCCGCCGAGGAACGTGTACCCTACGATGATGACCGCCGCGGCGTACATCGCGATCTGCGCCGGGATACCGAGCACCGTTTCAAAAAGCGTGCCGCACGCCTTGATGCTGCTCGCGGAATACACGGTGTACGCCACGAGGAAGATCACCGCACTGATGATCTGCAGCGCGCGGGAGCTCGCCTTGAAGCGGTTCGTGAGATACTGCGGGATCGTGATCGAGTCGCCGCATACGATGGAAAACGAGCGCAGCCGCGGCGCGATAAAGATCCAGCTGAGCGAGTAACCGATGAACAGTCCCACCGGGATCCACGCCTTGCCCATACCGTAAGCATAGATGGATGCCGGCATGCCCATGAGCACCCACGCGCTCATGTCGCTCGCGCCTGCCGAAAGGCCGGACACCCACGCGCCCATCTCGCGCCCGCCGAGGAAGTAGTCCTTCTCTCCGGCGTCCTTGCTGCGCACGAAAAACCAGATACCGATACCCAGCATGAACACCAGATACAGGATAAACATCATAAGCTCGGATAAATTCATGTTTCTGCCCCCTTGACAATCGACACATTACATTTTATAATGCGATACATTACCGATAAAAATGTTATGGGCGTACTATACACCTTAACGCACTAAATTGCAAGAGGTAATTTTCATGGATACAAAAAAATATGAAGTTTTCGAAAAAACGGTAGAGCTCTCGTCACTGACAAAGGCGGCGGAGGAGCTGGGGCTGACACAGTCGGGCGTGAGCCACATCATCGCCGCGCTCGAGGAGGAGTTCGGCTTTCCCTTATTAACGCGCAGCCGCACAGGCGCGCGCCTGACGCCGGAGGGCGAGAAGATCATGCCGTTTCTGCGGGACATCCTGCGCTCCCAGGAGCAGCTTGATCAGACGGCGGCCGAGCTGCGCGGCCTTTCGGCGGGAACGGTGCGCATTGCGACGTTCACGAGCGTGGCGGTGCACTGGCTGCCGGGCATGATGCAGGAGTTCCAGACGCTCTACCCTCATGTGGAGTTTAAGCTCTTCAACGGCGACTACCACGACGTAGACCGCTGGCTCACGGACGGGAGCGTGGACGTCGGATTCATCACGCTGCCGACGGCGCTGCGGTGCGAGTGCATCCCGCTGCGGGAGGACCGGCTTCTTGCCATACTGCCGGAGAACCATCCGCTTGCGAAAGAGGACGTCTGCCCGGTGACGGAGGTAGCGGCGCTGCCGTTCATTTCGCTGCTGGAATCCTCGGATGACGATGCGCGCCGCGCACTCGACGCCGCCGGGGTGAAGCCGAACGTTCGCTTTACGACGAAGGATGACTACGCCATCCTCGCCATGGTCTCCCAGGGACTCGGCGTGAGCATCGTGCCGGAGCTTCTTTTGCAGGGCCACCGCGACGGCATCGCCGTGCGGGAGATGACGCCGCCTTCGAGCCGGACGATCGCGCTGGCCGTCCCCGCCGGCGGCCGCGCCGGCCCGGCCACGCGCCGCTTCGCCCGCTTCGCCGAGGAATGGGTGAAGAAAAACGATCCGCAGAGAGAATAATAAAAAGACAAGCCGCCGGTTTCGCCGGCGGCTTGTGCTATAGAGATTCGTTTTGCAAACAGAAAAACCACCGCTCCATAGGAACGGTGGTTTTTGGTGGACGATACAGGACTCGAACCTGTGACCCTCCGCACGTCAAGCGGATGCTCATACCAGCTGAGCTAATCGTCCGAATTTTTCAAGGCAAGGGGTATTATACAAAAGATAATACCCCTTGTCAACTGTTTTTGCGCTCTTTTTCGGAAAATTTCTGCGCGGATCAGCCCGCCTTGGCCGAGGGCTTGGCGTAAATGATGCTGTCCCACTCGAGATTGTCCTGCTCATAGGTGTCAGGATCGTACAGATTCTCCGTGAGGTACGCCGCCTGATAGGCCGGAACGTAGACGGTCACATAGTCCTGCAGTCCGCCGCACTCGGCGATGATCGTGGCGTGGACGGTCATGTTCGGCGACGCGCCGACAACGGTGACAACGCCGCGGTCGTCCACGGTGAGGATCTTTTCGTTGCTGCTGCGCCACGTGACGACGAGGTTCTCATCGTTCGGGAAGATGTTCAGGTCAAAGTCGATCGTGATCTCTCCGGCGCGCGTCAGCGAGGCTTCGTGGTTCGTGACGGTCTTGTTGAGGAATGTGATTGCCATCTGCTCAATGACCGGCGTGGGGCTTGCCTCGGGCGTCGGTATGGGCGAGGGGCTGGGCGTCGGCAGGTCGGCCGCGCTGTAAACGATCTGGCTGCCGGGATTGTTCGTCACGGACGGGCGGTTGGAGCTGGAACCGGGATCCTTCCCTCCGCCGGCGATGAGCACGACGACCGCGAGGATCACGGCGATGAGGAGAATGCCGCCGAAGATGAGCTGCCAGCGGATGTCGGCGCCGGCGCGGCGGGATGCGGCGGTGTTCGGCGTGGCGGATGCGGTCGTATACGGTACGCGGTTCGGCTGATTCTGCCGGGGCGTACCGCAGTTCGGGCAGCGATTGCGCAGTCCGGAGTATTTCTGGCCGCAGCGGCGGCAGGTGGTTTCCGGAATGAAGCCCATAGGATGACCTCCTTCGTATAATAAAAAACTGCATAATTTTGGAATTTATACTATTCCACAGTAGCGTGTGTATTTTACTATACGAATCGGTCTCTGTCAAGTTTTCCCAGTATTTGGAGGCTTCCCGGGCGCTTTCAGAGCACGAGCGTGCCGGTTTCGTCCTCGAGAAGGATCAATATCTTCTCCTGCGCGCCGGTCATCGCATTCACATAGAGGAGATAATGCCGCCCGTCCTCCGTTTCGCAGATGAGCTCGCGGCAGTAGATCTCCTCCGCGCCGGACGTTGGGATGACGGCGAGCTTTTCGCTTTGGACCGCGAGCCCCGCCCCCGCCATGGCGCGGGCGTCCTCCTCCGAGACCGAGGGCTCGGGCAGATCGCGCTCGGTGTGCGATGTGAGATAGGCCTCCGCGTCAAAGCGCAGCATCTCGCCGGTATCCATGGCGATGGCAAGCTTCACCATGTCCGGATAGCACATCACGCCGTTCTGCTCGGCGCAGTACGTTACGGTGAGCACGTGGTCTTTGAGAATATGATAGCTCTCCTTCATACCGCGGTAGCCGTGCGCGGAGAGAAATTCCGCGGCCTTTTCGAGCGCGGCGTCCGCCGTGATGGCTGAGCGCACCGGCGCGCGCTGCGAGAGCGCGCGCACGACATACCCGCCCTTCCGGCTGACGCTCACGGTATAGTCCCCGCCGGTAAAACGGTAGACGGGAATTTTGCCGTCGCTCTCCCCGGCGGCGGAGACAAGATTGCTGCGCAGCCCCAAAAATCCTGCCGCGACGAGCGCGGCGGCGTCCGCCGTCACTTCGCGTGCGTCCTTTATCATATGCGGCTCCCGCTCGGCCACGGAGGCGGAAAACGGCCCGTCGTATACGAGCGCCGGCATTTCCGGGAACTCCTGCTCCATGCCGAGAAAGCTGTCGCCGAGCGAGGGAAGAGCGTCGTCCATCGCCGCGGCGGCGCGCGTGCCCACAAGTCCCCCGGCGACATCGGAGCGCAGCTGCGCCAGATTGCCGGAGAGGAGCGCGGCCGTGTCGCCGAGCGCACGCAGATTTTCCCGCGCCTCCTCGGTCACATCGTCGCCGCCGCTGCTCTCCCGGAGGAGCCAGAGCGCATAGTCGCCGGTCTTGGCGAAGAAGGACGCCGTGTTCTCCAGCTCCATGAGCGGGATGGAGAGCGACGAGAGCGCCGCGCTCGCCGTCTGCGCGCGGGAATAGACCTCCGCGCAGAGCGAGGCGGTGATGGCCGGGCTCACGGCGTACTGTGATTTTTCGAGCGCCGCAGA
>CAKTBC010000034.1 GCA_934533005.1 uncultured Oscillospiraceae bacterium
TACGCGCCGCGGTTTTCGTGGATGACGGTATCGCAGACCTTATAGAGGAACGGCTCCTTCACGCCGAGCAGACGCCCATGGCGTGCGGCGCGGCGGAGCAGGCGGCGCAGCACGTAGCCGCGGCCCTCGTTGGAGGGAAGAACGCCGTCGCAGATCATGAACGTGGACGAGCGGATGTGGTCGGTGATGATGCGGAGAGACACGTCCTTCGCGTTCGTCTCGCCGTAGTGCGCACCGGTGATCTCGCTCACCTTGTGGGTGATGTTCATGACGGTATCGACGTCGAAGAGGGAGTTCACGTCCTGGCAGACGACCGCGAGACGCTCCAGCCCCATGCCGGTATCGATGTTCTTCTGGGCGAGCTCGGTGTAGTTGCCCTGGCCGTCGTTGTTGAACTGGGAGAACACGATGTTCCAGATCTCGATATACCGGTCGCAGTCGCAGCCCACGGTGCAGCCGGGCTTGCCGCAGCCGTATTTCTCGCCGCGGTCGTAGTAGATCTCGGAGCAGGGGCCGCACGGGCCGCTGCCGTGCTCCCAGAAGTTATCTTCCTTGCCGAAGCGGAAAATGCGCTCCGGGGCGATGCCGATCTCGTCGTGCCAGATGTTCCAGGCCTCGTCGTCATCAAGATATACACTCGGATACAGGCGGTCCGGATCGATGCCGACCCAGTCGGGGGAGGTCAGGAATTCCCACGCCCAATGGATGGCTTCGCGCTTGAAGTAATCGCCGAAGGAGAAGTTGCCGAGCATTTCAAAATACGTGCCGTGGCGCGCCGTTTTGCCGATGTTCTCGATATCGGGCGTGCGGATGCACTTCTGGCAGGTCGTCACGCGGTGGCGCGGCGGCTCTTCTTCCCCGGTGAACCATGTTTTCATGGGGCTCATGCCGGCGTTGATGAGCAGAAGCGAGGGGTCGTTGCGGGGGATCAGCGAGAAGCTGGGCAGACGCAGATGACCTTTTGTCTCAAAGAAGGAGAGATACATCTCCCGCAGCTCATTGAGTCCGAAATTTTTCATACTAACCTCCAAAAACAAATACACCCCGCCCCTGAAATACAGGGGCGGGGAAAAACATTCCACGCGGTACCACCCTGATTGCGGTCCTTCGGAACCGTATCTCGTGCGCCCGATAACGGTGGCGGACCGCCGCGCTCTTCGCGCGAAGGCTCGAAAGTGGCTGCCGCGGCGCCGGACGAGGGGCTTTCAGCCTCCCCCTCTCTCTGTAGACCGTATCAGCGCGGCTTGCTTCGTCATAGCCCAAAAATCTTATACATTCTATCACGAAATATCCGCTTGTCAACCGGGAAAATGACTCTTTCCGGCGCTTTTTCCGCGGCGGAAAAACATACTACTTGCTATCAATGCGCAAAAGTGTTACCTTTATAAAGGGTTTTTATGCCTCTGATACGTCTATACTATCCCGGGGAGGGGAAAAAATGCCCGGCTGCGATCACGGACTCGTTTCCGTTCTCATGAGCGTATATAACGGCGCTTCCACGCTGGAGAAGGCGGCGGCGTCCGTTCTGGCACAGACGTACCGCGATCTGGAGCTCATTCTCTGCGACGATGCCTCCACGGACGATACATGGCGCATCATGCAGCGCATCGCACGCTCGGACGCACGCGTCACGATCTTTCAAAATGAGACGAATCTCGGTCTCGGCGCTTCGCTCAACGAGTGCCTTTCGCGCGCAAAGGGCGAATTTATCGCCCGGCAGGACGCCGACGATGTCTCCGACCCCGACCGGATCGAGCGGACGATGGACTTTCTTCTCTCGTCCGGCGCGCCCTACGCTGCGTGCGGCGTGCGCGTTTTCGACGATTCCGGCGTATGGAGCACGCGGCAGTATCCGCAGAAGATCACAAAGCACATCATCGCGCAGAAGAACCCCTTCTTTCACCCGACGATGATCTTCCGCCGCGCGGTGATCGAGAGCGCGAACGGCTACCGCGTCTCACCGGAAACGCGCCGCACGGAGGACTACGATCTTGTGATGCGCCTGGCCGCGCAGGGCGATATCGGGGAAAATCTGCAGGAGATCCTCTACTCGGTATATGAACCGCAGGAGGCCTATCTCCGTCACAATGCAAAAACCCGTCTTTACGAAGTGCGCGTCCGCGCGCGCGGGCTGCGCGTGATGGGTTCCCCCGTCTCGGACTACATTTATCTTGTCAAACCGCTCATCATGGCGTGCGTTCCGCGCGGTATGATGCGCTCGGTAAAGCGGCTGCAATGGAAACGGCAGAGCCGCGCCGGAAAAAAGTGAGGAATACCGGATCATGGCATTCAACAAAAGCTACGTAAAAGAAAAAATGGAGGGCTTTCGCCGGTTCACACCGCTGCTGCGCGAGCTTGTGGTACGCGATATCAAGGTGCGCTACCGCCACTCCGTGCTGGGGCTCGTGTGGACGGTGCTCAACCCGCTGCTGATGATGGTCGTCATCACGATCGTCTTTTCCACGCTTTTCAAGCAGAACATCCCGAATTTCCCGATCTACTATCTCGCGGGCTCGCTCATTTTCTCGTTCAATTCGGAATCGACGACGACCGCGCTCAGCTCCATTTACTCCAACGCCTCGCTCATCAAAAAGGTCTATATCCCAAAGTACCTTTTCCCGATCTCCAATGTGCTCTCGGGGCTCGTGAATCTCGGGTTTTCGCTCATTGCGATGTTCATCGTGATGCTCGTCACCGGCGCGCCGTTCCATGCAACGCTCCTTCTGCTGCCGATCCCCATTTTCTATACGTTCCTCTTCTCCGCCGGGCTCGGCATTCTGCTCTCGGCCATCACGGTGTTCTTCCGCGATATTGCGCATTTCTACAGCGTGTTCATCCTCGCATGGACCTACTTTACCCCCATCTTCTACCCCGTAGATATCCTGCCGGACGCTGCGATGAAGCTCATGCAGCTCAACCCGATGTATCATCTCGTTGCCTACATGCGCTCGCTCGTGCTCTACGGCGTGTTTCCCAGCCTGAAGGAGAATCTTCTCTGCCTGTGTCTCGGGCTTCTGATGCTCGCGCTGGGGCTTTTCGTATTTTATAAAAAGCAGGACAAGTTTGTCCTGTATGTCTGAGCGGAGGTGCACCATGGGCAGCGTTATCAAAGTCAACGATGTTTCGATGATGTTCAACCTCAGCTCGGAGAAGATCGACAGCATCAAGGAATATTTCATCAAGGCCGTGCGCCGGGAGCTGCATTTTCAGGAGTTCTGGGCGCTGCGGGATATATCGTTCACGCTGGAAAAGGGCGATTCTCTCGGCATCGTCGGGCTGAACGGCTCAGGCAAGAGCACGCTTTTGAAGATTGTCTCCGGCATTTTGAAGCCGACGAAGGGCACCGTGGAGACCTGCGGCAGCATTGCCCCTCTCATCGAGCTCGGCGCAGGGTTTGACGCCAACCTCTCCGCGCGCGAGAACATCTATCTCAACGGCGCGATCCTCGGCTACAGCCGCTCGTATATGGCTGAGCGGTTCGACGAGATCATCGAATTTGCCGAATTGCAGGATTTCGTGGACACCGCCGTGAAAAACTACTCCTCCGGCATGGTGGCGCGCCTCGGCTTTGCCATCGCGACGATGAATGTGCCGGACATTCTCATCATCGACGAGATCCTCGCCGTCGGCGACTACAAGTTTCAGGAAAAGAGCTTTGCCCGCATGCAGGAGATGATCGCCTCCGGCGCAACGGTCGTTTTCGTCTCCCACTCGATCGAACAGGTGCGGAAGATCTGCAAAAAGGCGCTCTGGCTCGAGCATGGCCAGATGCGCATGCTCGGCGACGTGGAAGCCGTGTGTGGGGAGTATATGCGCTCATGAGCACCGCTGCACCGAAAAAAAAGCGCCTTCTCTTCGTCATCAACCAGTTTTTCAAAGGCGGTGCGGAAACGGCGCTTGTGAATCTTCTGCGCACGATGGACGCCTCGCGCTTCGATGTTGATCTCCTCATCTTTGACATGATCGACCTGCCGGGCAGTCTCTCGCTCATCCCGGAGATCCCGGCGTGGGTACACGTTATCAATGTGGCCGAAAACGAAAAGAAGGCCGCGTTCCTGAAAAAGGCGGTTTTTAAATTTGAGCGGAAGCTCACCGGCACGCAGCCGTTCCGGCGCGGCGCCATCCGGTATCTGCAGGGGCGGTATTATGACGCCGCCATCTCCTACGGTGAGTGGTTTTCCAGCGCGCTCTGCGCGCGCTATGCCGCCGCGCGGCGCAAATATGTCTGGATCCACGCGGACATGGACAAGGCCGCCTTTCTCCACCCGGACATTCTGCGCTTTGAAGCGCAGTTCGACGGCTTTCTCTTCGCCTCCCGCCACTCGATGGAGGGGGCGATAAAAAAATATCCGCAGCTCGCCTCCCGCGCTCTCGTCGTCCCGAACCGCGTGGACAGCGAGAAAATTCTCGCCATGAGCGAGGATCCGTTTCCCATTTCCCTGCCGGAGGACGGTCTTCCTCTGCTCGTGACGGTCGCAAACGTCCGCGAGGAGAAGAACCATCTGCGGCAGGTCGAGGCGATGCAGCAGCTCTTTTCCGATGGGCTGCGGTTTCACTGGGTAAACATCGGCTCGCTCGCGAACGCCCCGCTCGTGGAAAAGCTCCGGCTCGCAGTTCAGAATGCGGGGCTGGAGGACTATTTCACGCTGACCGGCCCGCTCGACAATCCGTACGGCGTGATGCGAAGGGCTTCTGCCGTGTGCGTCCTCTCCGACCATGAGTCATGGTCGATGGTCATCACGGAGGCAAAGGCGCTCGGCGTGCCGGTGATCGCAACGCGCACGTCCGGCGCGCTTGAGCAGATCGCAGACGGCGAAAATGGCATCCTCTGCGGCTTTTCCGCCGGGGAGATCGCCGAAAGTCTCCGCACCTTTCTCACCGGCGGCACGGCGGACACGCTACACCGGAACGAAGGAAATCACACCGCCGCCGATGCGGCGGGAACGTTGGAAACGCTGCTGGAAAACAACACGAAAAAAGTTCTCTATGTATTCGACGATATAAACTACGCGAGCGGGGCGCGCGCCGCCGCGCTCGCGCAGGCGCGCGCCGTGTCCGGCGTGGCGGAGGTATGGATCTATTCCGCCGAGCCGTGCCGGGACGCCGCGCTCAAAAGGGAGTTCCATTTTCTGGAAACGCCCAACAGCGGTGCGCTTCGGCTCCTTTCACGGCCGACGCGGCAGGTGCTGCGCGACAGAGGCGTATCCCGCGCCGGGAAGCTTCTCCGGCTCGCCTACGCCGTGCTCGCGCACATCGGGCTCGAACCGGTGCTGCCAAAGGCGCTGCTGCGGCGGAACATGGCCGCGGCCTTTGAGGGGTTCGACACGGTCTTCGTCGTGAGCGAGGCCTCCAAAATGCGCGAGTTCGTCTCGCGCTGCCGCCATCCGGGAAAGATCCAGTGGATCCATACGGATTACGCCGCCTGGCGGGAGCTGAACGAATGGACGCGCGCCGTTACGAAAAACGATGCAAAGCTCTACCGCCGGTTTGATACGATCGTCTGTCTCAACCGGACGCTGCGGGAAAAGTTCCTCGCCGTGTATCCGCAGTTTGCAAATAAGACGATCGCGGTACCGAATCCGGTGTTCCGCCCGGCGATACGAGAGCGCGCCAAGGCGCCGCTTTCGGTGCCGGTGGACGGGAGCGTCTGCAATCTCATCACCATCGGGCGGCTTGAGCGCGAAAAGCGCTATGACCGTCTGCTCGATATTGCCGAAGGGCTCCGGGAGCGCGGCATTTCGTTCCATTGGTACTTCGCCGGCGACGGGCCGCTGCGCGAAGAGATCGAGCGGCAGCGCGATGCGCTCGGTCTTTCCGGCTGCGTAACGCTGACCGGGTACATGGAAAACCCCTGTCCCCTGCTCGCGCGCTGCCGTGCGCTCGTGCTCTTTTCGGAGTATGAGGGCACGCCCGTCACCATCGACGAAGCCAAGGCGCTCGGCGTTTCGGTCATCGCGAACGACGTCGGCGGTGTGGCGGAGATGCTCGAGGGCGGGAAATTCGGCACAGCCGCAAACGACACTGAGAGCTTCATCCAATCCATCATGCAATTATAAAAAAGGAACCAGCCATGGCGAAAATCGTTTTTACGGTCGACAATATAAACTACAAGGGCGGCGGGCATTTTGCCACGTTCAAGATTGCCAACTATCTCTGCATCAGCGGGCATACCGTGATCTTGTATTCCCCGGTCAAAGTCGAAAAATCCGTGTACGCGTATGTCGCAAAAGGGGTTCAGATCACGCAAACGGAAGCTTTTGCCGACGCCGATTACATCGTTGTCCCGTTCGAAAACTCCGAGTTTTTCGAACGGGTCGCAGCGCTCAAAGCCGGCCGCGCAAAGAAGATCCAGTGGATCCACGTCGATTACGGCGTATGGAAATACGTTGTACAGGATGACACGGAGCGGAGAAGGCGGCTGCTTGCGGCCTACGACCGGATCGTTTTCGTTTCGGAAAGCAACCGGAAAAGCTTTTTGAAGTATTTCCCGGAATGCGCCGGGAAAAGCGCCGTTGTATATAACTTTGTTGACACCGAACAGATCCGCTCCATGGCGGCCGAGCCGGTCGATGCGGAGCTTTTCGCAAAGAAGACGCCCGAGCAGCTCACCGTTGTTCTGCCCGGACGGCTGGAAGAGCAGAAGGCCTTTCACCGGACGCTGGACGCCGCCAAAATACTGAAGGACCACGGCCTGTCCATCGAATGGCTGATCCTCGGCAGCGGGTATGAACACGATTCCCTTTTGCAGAAAAAGGGGCGTTACGGGCTCGACAACGTGCACTTTCTCGGGTTTTGTCCGAATCCGTATGCCTGCATGAAAGCCGCCGATCTGGTGGCGATCCTCTCCGAATATGAGGGGCTTGCTCTCACCGTGGCGGAAAGTCTTACCGCCGGAACGCCGGTGCTGTCCACGCGCACCGGCGGCGTGGCGGAGATCCTTTCGGACGAATGCGGCTGGATCATCGAAAACGATCTTCTCTCGATCGTGAACGGAATGACCGCCGTTTATAATGACCGGAAGCTGCTGGCGAGAAAAAAAGCGGCGCTCTGCGCCTATACATACGATAACAACGGGACCCAGGAGCGTCTGAACGCTCTTTTCTCAAACACCGAAGAAGGAGGATATGCCGCGATGGATACCGCCCCCTCCCTCCAGGAAACAGCCGCGGCCGCGCCGGACATATCCGTTATCATCCCGGTGTACAATACCGCCGATTATCTCCCGGCGTGTCTTGACTCGGTCGTAAACCAGTCCTTTGATCATTATGAGATCATCCTCGTCAACGACGGCTCCACGGATGCCTCGCAGACGATCATTGACGATTACGTGCGCCGCTTTCCCGGCCGCATCCGCGCCTTTGCCATTCCGAACGGCGGGCTGGGGAACGCGCGCAATTACGGCATCGGCAAGGCCCGCGGAGAATATCTCGCGTTCGTCGATTCCGACGATCTCATCCACGGGGACATGCTCAAAAAAATGTACACGGCGGCGCAGCAGCACAACGCCGACTGCGTGATGTCGGACTACATCGCCTTCTGGGACGATGGGAAGCGGGAGTACGTCCGCTCCGTCGAGCTTCCCGACGCCGGACGTCCCGATATCCTGCGGTATTCCGCCAAGTACGGCACGGTGAATGCCTGCACGAAGCTTGTCGCACGAGAGCTTTTCGATACCGTCCTCTTCCCTGCCGGATTCTATGAGGATCTTGCCACAACGCCGATCCTGCTGAGCTGGGCAAAAAACGTCTGCTACGTCCGCGAGGGTCTGTATTTCTACCGCCAGCGCCCCGGCTCCATCACCTCGATCAAATCCGGCGACAAGCGCCTGCTCGACTGCTATGCCGCCTGGGACCGCATCCGCGGGCACGCCAACCCGCTTTTTGAAAAAGAAATACAATTTGCCATATATTGGAGCCTTAACTTCTTCTGCACCAACTTCCTCGACGACTTCACGAAGCAGTCCAAGGACTATTACGACCGGAACCGGAGCTGTTTCCGCGGAAACGCCTACATTGCCGACGCCGTTCGGAAGGGCGAATTTCTGGACTTTGAGCATCTGGACATGATCCCGAAGATCATCCATTACTGCTGGTTCGGCGGCGGAGAGAAAAGCGAGCTCATCCGAAAATGCATGGATTCCTGGAAGACGCACGCGCCGGACTTTACGCTCATGGAGTGGAACGAGTCCAACTGCGACATCCATACGAACCGGTATGTGGAAGCGGCCTATGAGAAGAAGCAGTATGCCTTTGTGGCCGATTACTTCCGGCTGAAGGCTCTCTGCGAATATGGCGGCGTCGGCATGGATACCGATGTGGAGCTGCGGCAGCCGTTGGAGACATACCTTTATTGCAGCGCATTCTTTGCTTTTGAAACACCGAGCTTCGTCAACGCCGCGATCGTCGGCGCGGCAAAGGATCATGCTCTCCTTGATGAGCTGCGCCGCTTGTACGAAAACGAGTCTTTCCTTTCCGCCGAAAAAGCCGGGGAGACCGTCACGATACCGCACCGTCTTACGCAGCTTCTCACCGAACGGACAAACCTTCAGCTGAACGGGAAAACACAGCTTCTGGCCGGAAATATCCGGGTATTCAGCGCCAACCGGATGACCGTAAACGTCCACGACGGGAAATGCATCTGCGAACGCCACTACGAGGGAAGTCGGCCGAAAAAGGACGGCGGCCCGGCCGCGGATTATACGTATGAAGTCCTGAAGCATTACTTCACATGGGATCTGCTGCACGGAGCCGGCGGCGCGCCGGTCTCCGGCGACACGGCACAGCTTCTGGCCTACTACAAAAGCGAGTGCGACCGCTACGAAAACTCCACCTGCTGGAAGATCACCAAGCCGATCCGCGTCGTCACGGACTTTTTGAAAAGGCTCTTCGGGCGCAACAGGGTCTCCTGACCGAAACAGCTTATTGGGAGTACGAGTCATGAAAAAAGGTAAAAACTATCGGGCTTTGCCGGCCATCGTTCTGGCCGCGCTTTACCTCACCTTTCTGGTCGGCCGCCACACGCTGGAGACCGCCATGCAGAGGGTCTTTATCTTCTGCTATTTTGTGCTCATGGGCGTGCTGGCGTGCGCATTGAAAGGCAAATACGCTGAGGGAAAGCCGTTTCCGGCCAAAAGCCGGATCGCCGCGGCGGCGCTCGCCGCGCTGCTCGTCGGCGCGGGGTGGAACACATTCCTGCCGGGCGTGCGCTTCCCGGCAGAGGACTCGTATGGATATGCGCTCTGGGAGAAGATCCTCTACACGCTCGGCGCGTGGATCACGGTATCCTACTTTGCGCAGCTCGCGCTGCTCTTTCTCGCACGCCCCATCGAAAAACGCGGCTGGACGGAGCGGCAGAAGGTCTTTGCCTTTCTGCTCATGGGAAATTTCGTGTTCCTCTTTTTTACGAGCGATAAGATCCAGCCGACGCACCTCACGCAGGGCTTTCTCCTGCTTCTTACCGCTGCCTCCGTCTGGTGCTTTAACCGGAAGAGCGGCTGCATGGAGAAATACCGCACGAAGGGCTCCCGCGCCGTCATTGTGCTGATCGCCGTATACGCTTCGCTCGCAAGCTTCGCGCAGCGCTTCTTTCTCGACGGCAACACGCGGATGCACTTCTCTCTGCCGGGGCTGTTCTATGTTCTGAGCGGCACTCTCTGGTTCATCCCGGTCATCTGGCTGCTGCTGTTTGCGCTCGAATGGTTCGCCGCGCGGCCGCGGACGCTGCCAAAGCCGGAAAAACGCCGCCGCGCCGGGTGGATCCTGTTCGCCTGGCTGGCCGTCTGCCAGATCGTTGTTTTGTGGATCCTGTGGCCGGGCGGCTTTCCCGTGGATGCCATAGACCAGCTTTCCCAGGCCACATGGGGGTACATCAACGACTGGCACCCAGCGATGCACACGCTGCTGGAAAAGCTCATATTGACCGTCATTCCGAACGCCGGGGCGATCACTGCCGTACAGATGCTTTTGTTCACGTGGCTGCTGACCGCCATTTTGATGATCGGGTACGACAGCGGCATCCCGCTCCGGCTGCTGGCCGTTCTCGGCGCTTTTGTGGAGTTTCTGCCGAATCAGGCGCTTTCCGGCTCCAACGTGCTCAAGGATTTTCCGTTCACTCTCGCGCTTTTGTGGGGGCTCTACCTGCTCGCACTGCTGGCGATGAAGAAGCCGTGGAGCAAATCGCTCGGGTATTACGCATGCCTGGCCATAGACATTTTTCTTATCTGCACGCTGCGGCACAACGGTATCGTGCCGGGTCTGGCGATCGCGGTGCTCTGCATCGTCCTGACCGTGAAGCGCTATGCCGCCGTCCAATGGAAGGCGCTGGCCGCGGTGCTGGCCGCCGCGGCGCTCTTTGCCGTATACAAAGGCCCGGTGTTCACGGCGCTCGGCATCGGAGCCAACGGCATGTCACCCTATACGACGATGCTCTGCGCCGTCGGCTCCTGCATCAACAAGGGTCTGCCGCTCTCGGAGGAGAGCGAGCAAATCATGGAAAAGGCGCTGTCGCTGGACGACTGGGGCGCATATTATTCCCGCTATGCGGGGCACGACCCCTATTACTGGGGCCGTCCGGAGGGCTCCGTTCCCTACACTCCGTCCGAGATTACCGCCGGGGATGCCTTTACGGTCTATCTCGAGGCTTTGCGGAAGTACCCGGACGTGGTGATCAAAGACCGTCTGGACGGCATGGACATTCTCTGGGATATCGTGCAGCCGCCGGACAGCTTTAATGCGAAATCGTTCAGCTTTATCAGTCCGTTTGACGAGAGCTCCCTTCCTCTGCGAACGGACGGTCTTGAGCGGCAGGAGGACGGCTCCTACGTGAAAACGACCTGGCTGGCCAGAGCGTACTACGCCACAACGTATTACTTTTCGCTCAACAGCGCCGCGGATATTCTCCTCTGGCGCACCGGCGCTTATCTGATCGCGTTTTGGGTGCTGCTGCTCTTCTGGAACAGAAACCGTATGGGCCGGCTGTGGTGGGCGGCGGTCCCCATGCTGGGGAATGTTGCGGCCTCCATGCTGGTGCTCTATCACCAGAGCTTCCGGTATGTGTATTTTGTTCAGGTGAGCGTGATGGCGCTGCTCTTTCTCTCTATCGCACTCAAGCAAGTCTGGGACGGCGCGCAGCCGCCCGAACCGGCGAAGGCCCTTTCGGACGCGGTGCCGGAAAAGGAGGATGACCGTGGATAAAATTGCTGTTCTGATCCCGTGCTACAACGAAAGCGCCACCATCGCCAAGGTGGTATCGGATTACCGCGCGGCGCTGCCGGAGGCCACGATCTATGTTTACGACAACAACTCCACCGACGGCACGGACGAGATCGCCCGCGCCGCCGGAGCCGTTGTGCGCTATGAGCGGCGGCAGGGCAAGGGCAACGTGATCCGGACGATGTTCCGGGACATTGATGCAGACTGCTATCTCATGATTGATGGGGACGACACCTACCCGGCGGAGGATGCCCGCGCCATGGCCGAGTGCGTATTGCGGGACGGCTATGACATGGTGATCGGCGACCGTCTCTCCTCTACTTACTTCACGGAGAACAAGCGGCCGTTCCACAACAGCGGAAACGTTCTGGTGCGAAAGCTGGTGAACCGGTTTTTCGGCGGACAGGTGACCGATATCATGACCGGCTACCGCGCGTTCAGCCGCCTGTTCGTCAAGAGCTTTCCGATCCTCTCCAAGGGCTTTGAGATCGAAACGGAAATGACGATCCACGCGCTGGACAAAAACTTCGCGCTCACATCAATCCCGGTCGGATACCGGGACCGTCCGGCGGGAAGCGAATCCAAGCTGAACACCTTTTCGGACGGCTTCAAGGTGCTGCGGACGATCGCGCGGCTGTACAAGGACTACCGGCCTCTGCCGTTTTTCGGTATCATCGCCGGGATATTGATGATCGCGGCGCTGCTCTTTCTGTGTCCGGTACTTTCGGAGTATCTGCACACCGGGCTCGTGCCGCGCCTCCCGACCTTTGTGGCAGCGTGCTTCATGGCGCTCTTCTCTCTGCAAAGCTTCATCTGCGGTCTGATCCTGGATACGCAGGGCAAGATGAGCCGGCAGAATTTTGAGCTGCAAATGACGATCCTTACGAGTCTGTACCACGCCGACAGAGAAAAAACGGAATAGAAATAATGACCGCCGGGGCTCTGATCGGATCAGAGCCCCGGCGGCCATTAAGCGCTCCTCTTGCCTTTGAGCGTTCAGTCGTCTTTCTTACTTATCGACGCGGTATTTTTTCTTGAAGAAGCTCGCGCGGATGCCGAGCTCCTTGCCCTTGACGAGGCGGACAAAGTTCTTCCGGTGCTTCCAGAAAATGAGTGCGACCGTCGCCGCCATGATGGCGATGTCCCAGCCGCTGCGTCCCGTGAGGATGCACCAGACAAGATACGCCACGCTCGCCGAGAGCGTGCCGATGAACATATAGTCCGTGATGAATGTGATGAGGGCGACGCCCGCCACAAGGATGAGGAACAGCCGCCAGTCCAGCGCGAGTGCGCTGCCGAGCAGCACCGCAATGCCCTTGCCGCCCTGAAATTCCAGATAGAACGGATAGAGATGCCCCGCCACACACGCCGCCATCGTCACGGTCTGGATGGAGGGCGAGCTGTGGAACAAAAATCCCGCCAGCCACACCATGAGCGCCGACTTGAGCGCGTCGCACAAAAAGACGACCACCGCAACACCCGAGCCCATCGTCCGCCCGGCGTTTGTCGTCCCGGCGTTGCCGGATCCCTTCGTGCGGATATCAAAGCCGCGCTTCTTTGCCAGCAGCCACGCAAAATTCACCGCCCCGGCCAGATAGCCCGCAAGAGCGCAGAACACATACGGGAGAACGGATTTCAGAAAAGTCTGCATGAACGCGATCCTTTCGCAGATACATAAAGAAATTTATACACTTTGGCATACTACTATGTGATACCATACCGTAAAGATTTTGTCAATGAACACATTCCCGGGAATGTCGTTTCCGGCGGGAAGGGACTTGCGTTTCGGCGCGTTACCGGGTAAACTGTATTTGTATGTAATTTAACATGGAGGTAGTATATGTACTGCACAAAAAATATTGCGTCGGATCTTGTCTGGGTCGGAGCGAATGACCGCCGTCTCGCCATGTTTGAGGGCGTGTATTCCGTTCCGGCGGGTGTTTCCTATAACTCCTATCTTCTCAAAGACGAAAAGACCGTCCTCTTTGACACGGTCGACAAGGCCGTGAGCCGCACATTCTTTGAAAACCTTGCACATGAGCTGGACGGCCGGACGCTCGACTATGTGATCGTGCACCACATGGAGCCCGACCACTCCGCCACGCTCTCGGAGCTGCTGCTGCGCCACCCGGAAACGACGGTCGTGTGCAACGACAAAACCGCCGTGATGATCGCGCAGTTCTTCGGTCGGGACGCCGTGAAGAACATGCAGCTCGTAAAAGAAGGCGACACGCTCTCTGCCGGAGCGCACGAGCTCACGTTCTATATGGCGCCGATGATCCATTGGCCGGAGGTCATGATGACCTATGACAAGAGCACGCACACGCTTTTCACCGCGGATGCCTTCGGCGTTTTCGGCGCGCTCAACGGCGCGATCTTCGCCGACGAGGTCGATTTTGACCGCGATTATCTCAAGGAGGCGCGCCGGTACTATACAAACATCGTCGGCAAATACGGCGTGCAGGTGCAGAATCTCTTCAAAAAGATCGCGGGTCTGGACATTTCCATGCTCTGCCCGCTGCACGGCTTCGTCTGGCGGGAAAACCTCGGGTATATTCTGGAGAAGTACAACCTCTGGAGCACATACTCCCCGGAGGACAAGGGCGTGATGATCGCATACGCCTCGATCTACGGCAACACGGAAAACGCCGCGGAGATCCTTGCCTCGAAGCTTCGCGAGCGCGGCATCCGCACCGCGATGTACGACGTGTCCGTCACCCCGGCCTCGGACATCATTGCCGAGTGCTTCCGGTGGAATCATCTCGTGTTCGCCTCGGCGACGTATAACGGCGGCATCTTCGTCACGATGGACGAGCTGCTGCGCGATATCGCCGCGCACAATCTCCAGAAGCGCACTGTTGCCTTTCTGGAAAACGGCACCTGGGCGCCCGTGAGCGCGCGGCAGATGGCGGCGATCCTCGCCCCGCTCAAGAACATGACGGTGCTCGAGCAGAGTGTTGCGATCCGCTCCTCGCTCGCAGAGAGCCAGCTTGCGGAGATCGAGGCGCTCGCCGATGCGCTTGCGGAGGGCATCCGGTAAAAACTGGCAACGAAAAATAACAAAAATTCCGGGCGCGGAGGAAACCTTTTGCTCTCGCCGCGCGTCTTATAGTCAGAAAGCAAACGGCAGGCCCTTATGTGCGCCGTTTTCAAGGAGGTAACTTTGTTATGACAAAGAAACTGACGGCTCTTCTGCTCGCCGTACTGATGGCAGTATCGCTGCTGCCCATGCCGGCGATGGCAGACGACGCCACTACGATCGACAGCCCTTCGGGCATTACCGGAGCGGGTTCCTATGTTCTGAACAAAGAGCAGAAGGAGATCACGCTCGCTCAGCCCGTTGAGATCAGCGGAGACGTGACGCTCGAGCTGACCGGACAGACGGTTAAGCTTCCGTCCGCCTCAGGCGAGGACGCATCCGTTTTTCATGTGAAAAGCGGCAGTCTGACACTCAAGGGTAAGGGCACCATTGAGGTGCCGGACAACGCCTCCGGCGTTATCGTTGACACCGACGCCGCGCTGAACATTTCCGGCGAGGTCAGCATCTCCGGCGGTACGAACGGCGTGAAGGTGCGTGCCGGCATGAGCGGCGTGAAGATCAGCGTAAACACGCTCGGCACGATCCAGTCGACAAACGGCATCAATCTGGCCGGGGTGACCAACGCGACCGACGCAACCTTACAAATTACTGCCGGAACAATCATCGGCAGCGAAAGTGCCATTTCCTGCAAAAATGCTCTTGGACACATCGCTGCAGGCGGCTGCATCGTATACATTGACGATAGCACTACGGCTGCCAATGGCGATCAGCTGGCGGCTGTTCCTGCCGGGAAAAAGCTCGTCTTTGATGACGGCAAAGCCCCCTCGCTGGAGATTATCGCCGCCAAGCGCACCTCGGAGACCGAGGCCACCGTCACCTTCACCGCTTCGAAGGCCGGTACATACTATTACCAGCTTACCGAGGCGACCGCCGCGGATATCGTGAAGAACGAATCCAATAAGACCAAGCTCGTCCGCGGTACGAATACAATCTCTCTCACAGGCCTTGGCGCCGACGCGCAGACCGTGTATATTGCCGCAGTGGATAACTTCGGCAAAGCGACCGAATCGGCTGTAACGGCCGCCATTCCGGCGGTGCTCGCCGCGCCGACCGATCCCACCTGGGACGGCAAAAAGGCCACGTGGACCGGTGTGGAAGGCGTGACCGATTATCTTGTGCAGCTCTATCTGGGTGCCAACGCCTACGGCAATCCCATCCCCGTGACGGGTACTGCGACGGAAGACCTTTCCGCCGACGTGATGAAGTCCGACGGCGTCTATACCTTCAAGGTCTGCGCGACCGGCGCAAACACCGTCGGCACATGGTCTGCGCCGAGCGGCGAGACGGTGCGCGACACCAAGGCCCCCGCCGTAAAGGTCAAGGAAAACGGCATCCAGCGCACCGCGCAGGACACCGCCTCCATCGCCTTCGTCTCCGATGAGGACGGCACGCTCTACTATGCCGTCGGCGACGAGCCCGCCAAAATTTTTGACTCCAAGCTGACCAAGGAGATCAAAAAGGGCGAGGACAACACGCTCACGCTCACCGGCCTTACCGGCAGCGCCGAGGTGAACGTCCGCTTTGCCGCGAAAGATGCTCTCGAAAATAAGAGTGATGAACAGGCCGTAACGGTGCCGCTCTATCTGGCGGCTCCCACGATGCTCACCTGGGTGGACGGTTCCACCACCGCCATGTGGGCGGAGGTTTCGGGCGCTGCGTCTTACAACGTCCAGCTCTTCAAGGACGGCGCGGAGGTCTCCCCCATCGTCACCGTGGAGGGAACTACCACCTATACCTTTGAACTCAACGAGACCGGCGTTTACACCTTCAAGGTGCAGGCCGTTGTCGGCAATGTGACGAGTTCCTGGTCGGAAGCGAGCGGCGAGCGCGCCGTCGATAAGACCGCACCCGAGATCACCAGCGCGAGCGCGAGCCGCGCCGACGCCTCCAACGGCTCTGTGACCTTCACCTCCGATGAGGCTGGTAAGGTCTACTACATCGTCGGCGGCGAAATGCCCTCGCAGGATGATCTTGCCAACTCGGCAAACGCGAAAGACATTGCCTCCGGCGAAACGAAGATCGATCTCTCCGGTCTCGGTACCGAGGCGACAAAGGTTTACCTCATGGTCGAGGACGCCGCCAAAAACCGGAGCGTGATCAAAGAAGTGACCGTTCCCGTATATCTCACCAAGCCGACCATGGCCGACTGGTATAACGGCACAGCGAACGCCTGCTGGCACGCTGTGGAAGGCGCTACTGGATACAACGTCCAGCTCTTCAAGGATGGCACTGCGTTTGGCAATGCCACCTTTGTGAACGGCGGCGCCAACACAGCCGTTGATCTTGCCGCCGCCATGACCGAGGACGGCCTTTACACCTTCCAGGTGCAGGCGACCGCTACCGGTACGCAGAGCGAGTGGTCGGACGTCTCCGCCACGAGCTATACGCGCGACGTCCTGAAGCCCACCGTCAAGGCCGCGGATCCCCCCCGGCGTATCGACGCCAAGACGGCGGAGTTCTCCTTCATCGCTTCGGAGGACGGCACCTATTACTACATGGTCGGTCTCGTGAACGGCGGCGTTCC
>CAKTBC010000035.1 GCA_934533005.1 uncultured Oscillospiraceae bacterium
TCCAGCAGCTGCTTCATGGATACTACTGCCATGTTGGGGGTTCCTCCTTTATTTTGTTATTACCTCCGGGGGCCTCATCCCGGCGCGACCAGGCTTGCGCCACATGGTCGCCGGTCCGCTCCCCGTGCGTAATGCGCGGGTATTATACCAAATGCCCGCGCACTCTGCAAGCGCTTTTTTCTCTCTTTTGAAAAAAATTTTGATTTTCCAGGGTTTTTAGCCCCAGATGCCCCGCCGGGGCTGCCTGTCGCGCCGGATCTCTGCGGCGCCCTCGATGAGAACGATGTCCCCGCCGATGCGGGCAATGGATTCCCACGGGAGAATGTAATCGCTCTCCCGGCCGAACAGCCCGAAAAACCGCGCCGGCCCCGGCACGATGAGCGCCAGTACCCGCCCCGACGTGAGATCAAGGATCGCGTCGCTCACAAAGCCGAGGCGCGTGCCGTCGGAAATGTTGATGACTTCGCGGTAGCGCAGCTCGGTAAGCCGTACCTCCATGATGTACCACCCCCATAGAGCCTATGGGGGCGGGGCGTTGTCCTATGCCAGGGCACCGCCGCGCCTATGATACGAAAATGGCCTTTTTGATCTGCCGGATGGCGTTCTTCTCCAGCCGGGAGACCTGCGCCTGCGATATGCCGACCATCGAGGCGACCTCCATCTGCGTTTTGCCGTCGTAAAAGCGCAGCGAGAGAATGCGCTTTTCCCGCCCGGTCAGACTGCGCATGGCATCGTCGAGCGCCATGCATTCGATCCAGCTCTCGTCCGTGTTGCGCGAGTCGCGCACCTGATCCATGACCGTAAGGCTCTCGCTGCCGTCGGAAAACACCGGGTCGGAGAGACTCACCGGGTCGCTGATCGCGTCGAGCGCGAGAGCAATCTCGGCGCGGGGGATGCCGAGAGCGTTTGCTATCTCCTCCTCGGTCGGCTCGCGGCCGGTCTCGGCGGTGAGCTTTTCGCGCGCCTGCAGGATCTTATACGCGGTGTCGCGCATGCTGCGCGAGACGCGTATGGCGCTGTTATCCCGCAGATACCGGCGGATTTCCCCGGCGATCATTGGCACGCCGTAGGTGGAAAAGCGCACGTCGTGCGCCTCGGCATCGAAGTTGTCGATGGCCTTGATAAGACCGATGCAGCCGACCTGAAAGAGGTCGTCAATGTTCTCCCCGCGGGAGGAAAAGCGCTGGATGACGGACAGCACAAGCCGCAGATTGCCCGCAATCAGTTCTTCGCGGGCGGCCTTGTCGCCCTGCCGGACGCGCAGCAGCAATTTTCGCGTGGTGGCGCTGTCGAGCACGGCGAGCTTCGAGGTGTTGACGCCGCAAATCTCTACCTTTCCCTGCATATACAGCAAAACCTCCTCTGGCAAACGTTAGTGTTTCCGCAGAGGAGGTCGTTTTATACATTTTTGGATTTTTGCGCCGCGGTGTTACGGCGTGCCGAGGCGGGCGACGGTGAGGCCGGGGCGCGCCTGGCCGGCGGTATATTTCCAGTCGAACGTATAGCTGCTCTCGTTTCCGGCGGCGTCGGTCGCCGTGACGGAGATCGTCCACACGCCCTCAGTCAGATTTTCCGCCATCCACGGGAAATCGCTCTCGCCGTCGGTGAGAAGGAACATGCTGCGCGCCTGGCCGGTGTCCGGCGTGAGCGTGACGGTCAGCCCCGCGAGCCGGTCGTTATCCGTGACGCGATAGTGCAGCGAGAAGCCGGATTCGGTGATGTCGGTGATCGTGAGCGAGCGGATGACCGGGCTCGTCGTATCGATGAACACCGTGCCGATATCGGCGAGCGGGCTTTCGTTGCCGTCCGTGTCGCACGCCGCGGCGCGCACTTCGTAAGTGCCCTGCCGCCAGATGTCGATGTCGAGCGTGCCGGAACCGGAGACGGGGGCGTTATAATAGCGCGTGACCCACACGTCGTCTCCCTCGGCACGAGTTTCGACGCGGAAGGCGTTGAGCCCCTTTTCATCCGTGCCGGAGAGGAAAAGCGAAAAGCCTCTGGAGGTCGCCGGGCCGATGCTCGAGGCGGTCAGCTCGGGCGCGGCCGTATCGCCGGTGCGCGCTTCTTCACTGAGCAGCGCGCTGACCGTGCCGCTGCCGGCGATGCCGTCCGAGACGAGCCCCTGCTGCGACTGGAAGGCGCGTACCGCCTCGTCCGTCTTGGAGCAGAAGTAACCGGTGATGTATTTTTCCTCGAGCAGCCCATGGCGGCAGAGTTCGATCTGCAATACCGTGACGCCCGCGCCGATGTACACCCCGCGCCCGTCCGCCATCGACCAGCCGCGCAGGGACGGGTTATAATAGAGCGCGTACACGATCTCGTAGCCGGAGAGGAGGGCGTTGTCGTAATTGGCGAGCGCGAGCACCTCCTGCGAGGACGTGATGTGCCATGTTTCGCCCGCGGTCGTCGCCGAGGGCTGGAGCGGCTTATAGAGCCCATAATCCGCCATGTGGTACACGACGCCCGTTTTCGGGTTGGTGTAGCTTGTGGCGAAGTTCGCGCCGAGCCAGTAGTTCGATATGTCCATCGCGTTGCCGGAGTTGTGGCCGCTGCATCCGGGGCGGGCGTAGTAGCCGTTTACCCAGGTGTTGTCCCAGAGGCGCAGCGCGGCGCGGTAATAGTAGCGGAGATCGAGCGTCTGGATGTCATAGGCGGAAAGATCGATGGAGTATTCCTCCGGCCAGCCGGGGGCGGACTCGGCGTCCCACCAGAAATTCGTGACGCTCCGCCCGTTCCAGAGCAGCGCGCGGCGGAAAGGACCGGTGTTGGCGTTGGAGTCGTGCAGGCCGATGACCTCCTGATAGCACGCCGGGCGGAAAGCATTCGTCACGATAAGCTTCTCATCGCCGTAGCCGACGTCGCGCGCGAACGTCGCGAGCCGGATGACGAGCTCACGGTCCGTGCCGTGGAGGATGGCGGCCTTCGCCTCTTCGAGCGATGCGGTGGGGTCCATGCCGAAATTCGTGCACCAGTTGCTCGCGGCGGTGTCGAAGTCAAAATACGTCACCGCTTCTTCGTAGGAGAGAAAGTCGATCGTGCCGGTTTTCTCTGCGCTGCCGTCCCCGTCGGCGGCGCGCGCCGGGAGCGCGCCGAGCAGCAGCGCCGCGAGCAGCGCCGCGGCAAGGGTGCGGATGCCTTGTTTTTTCATAGGCAGAGCCTTTCATTTATAAAAGAATATACAAGCACTATACCCGATTTTTTGCCGCGCGTCAACGCTGCCCCCTTTCGGCGGGGCGCGGCGTGTGGTATACTGCAAAAAAAGGAAAGGGAGGGATGGCCGTGAAGCTGCCGGAGGATGCTGCACACGCGCTGGAAATGCTGGAGAGCGCCGGGTGGGAGAGCTACGCCGTGGGCGGATGCGTGCGCGATTCGCTGCTCGGCATCGAGCCGCACGACTGGGATCTCTGCACTGCCGCGCCGCCGGAGGAGATGAAAAAGGTCTTTGCCGGAGAGCGAGTGCTCGAAACCGGGCTGAAGCACGGCACGCTCACGCTGCTCGCGCCGTCCGGCCCCATGGAGATCACAACGTTCCGCACCGAGAGCGGCTATTCCGACGGCCGCCACCCGGATCACGTTTCGTTTGTGCGCGATATCCACGCCGATCTCGCGCGGCGCGATTTTACGGTGAACGCCATGGCGTACAGCCCTGCGCGCGGCCTGCGGGATGATTTCGGCGGGCAGGAGGATCTGAAAAAGGGCGTCCTCCGCTGCGTCGGCGACCCCGGCGAGCGCTTCCGAGAGGACGCGCTGCGCTTGCTGCGCGCGCTGCGCTTTGCGGCGCGGTTCGGCCTCACGATTGAGGAGAAGACTGCCGCGGCGCTGCGGGAAAACCGCGCGCTGCTGCGCAACGTGTCGCCGGAACGCATTTTTTCGGAGCTCAAGGGAATCCTCTGCGCGCGCGGCGCGGGGGAGATGCTGCTTGCGTTCCCGGAGGTGTTTTTTGCGTTTCTCCCGGAGCTTGCGCCGATGCAGGGATTTGATACGCGCCGCCCGCAGAACCATTGCTGGGACGTGTGGGGCCATACGGCACACGCCGTGGACGCGATCGCGCCAGAGCCCGTCCTCCGGCTCACGATACTTTTTCATGATAGCGGCAAGCCGGAGACGTTCCGGTTTGACGCACAGGCCGGGTTTGGCCGGTTTCCCGGCCATCCGGCGATAAGTGCCCGCATTGCGGACACCGCGCTGCGGCGGCTCCGCTGCGACAACGCCACACGCGAGCGGGTGATCACGCTTGTGGAAAACCACGAGATGCGCACCGGCCACGGCAAAAAGGATCTCCGCCGCCTGCTTGCGAAGATCGGCGAGGAGAATATGCGCGATCTGCTGCTCGTCCGGCGCGCGGACGCCACGGCGCACGCGCCGGAGGCCGCCGCGCGGCTCACAGCGCTCGCCGGTGAGGACGAGCGGCTTTTGAACGAGATCGTTGCCGAGCGGGGGTGCCTGCATGTCAAAGACCTTGCCGTGAGCGGGAACGACCTTTTGGCGCTCGGCCTGAAGCCGGGCTCGGCGGTGGGGGAGACGCTCGCACGGCTGCTCGACCGCGTGCTGGATGAGGAACTGCCGAACGAAAAGGAAGCGCTGCTCACCGCGGCGCGAAAGGAGATACAGGAACATGAATGAGGTAATGATCCAATGGCTCGGCCACTCGTGCTTCCGCATGGAGTATCGGGGCTACGCGCTTGTGACCGATCCGTATGAGGACGGGTATGTCCCCGGGCTTGCGCCGCTTCGTGTGAGCGCGTCCGCCGTATACTGCTCGCATGGCCACGGCGACCATAACGCCGCGGCGTGCGTGAAGCAGACCCGGGAAAAAGCCCCGCCCGATCTCTCCGTGCAGGAATTTACCGTTCCGCACGACCACCACGGCGGGGCGCGGCGCGGGATGAATACAATCCGGCAGTTTTGCTTCGGCTCGCTGCGCGTTGTCCACATGGGCGACACCGGCTGCATGCCGGAGGAGGATACGCTCGCTGCGCTGCGCGGGTGCGACGCGCTGCTTTTGCCCATCGGCGGATATTATACGGTGGACGCGCCGGAGGCATTCGCCATTGCGGAAAAGATCGTGCCGCGATGCATTGTGCCGATGCACTACCGGGGCGAAGGCTTTGGCTTTGACGAGATCGGCACGCTTGACGCCTTCTCCGCGCTTTTCACTGCGGAGAAAGTACACTTCCTGAAAGGCGACACATTCACGCTCACGGCGGCGGAGCCGCGCGGCGTTATCGTGCCGCAGATGTAATAGTGAAGAGCTTCTTTGACAGACGGAAAAGGCCGCTGAAGCGATACGCTTCGGCGGCCTTTTCGCGGAAATTGCGGCGTCAGGAAAAGTTTTGTATCTTTCCGTGCTGCACGGCGATGATCTCGGCCATGATGGCAACGGCGATCTCCGCCGGCGTTTCCCCGCCGAGCGAGAGACCGATGGGCGTATGGATCTCGGCGAGCCGGGCGTCGGAATAGCCAAACTCTCGCATCTGCGAGAAGATCGCTCCAATTTTGGCGCGGCTGCCGACCATACCGGCATAGCTCCATTCCTTGTCGAGCACCGCATGAAGAGAGGCGCCGTCGGTGGGGTGGCTGTAGGAGCAGAGAACGTAATAGGCGGAGGGGTCGATGTCCAGCGCACGAAGCCCCGACGCAAAATCCGGCACCTGCTCGAAGCGGTCTGCCATAGCGACGGATTCGGCGATGACCTCCGCATCGCGGGTGTCCACCAGCAGCACATCAAAGCCTACTTCCTTGGCGATGCGGATGAGACTGCGTCCCACGTGCCCGCCGCCGCACACCACCAGCAGCGGCGCGGCACGAAAGACCTCGATAAACACGGTGATGCCGCCGGTGCAGACGGCGCCGCTGGCCGCGGCAGGGTCTTTGATCTCGTAGCGCTTCAAGGCGTTCTGCCCGGCGGTGATGCATGCTGCGGCATCGCACTTTGCCATTTGTTCGTGGCAGCCGCCACCCACGGTGCCCTTGGAGAGCCCGTTTTCATATACTAGCATCTTGCCGCTGGTGCGCGGTGTGGAGCCAAAGGAATCCACAATGGTGACGATGGCGTAATTCTTCCGTTCCTTTCGGGCCTGCAGTTGTTCCAGCAAAAGATCCTGCATGACGATACCTCAGCTTCTAAACAAGTTTTTTCAAGAATTTTTCTATTGTACTTGGCGGAAGGGAAGAAGTCAATTCTCGGGTTTTTTATTATAGGATGAAAAGAAAAAGCTCGCCGGCCGGCGAGCTTTTTGGGCGCTTATGAAGGCTCAATCGAGCGTCAGCTCGTCCGGCAGCCAGCAGCCGTCGGGGAGCGTTTTGTGGCGGAACACCTGCCCGCAGCGGGCAGGATCCTTCGCCTCGTGGAACCGGAAAAGCAGCTCGCCCTCGCCGGTTTTCGTGAGAATCTCCAGCTTGCCTGCCGGGTGGGACAGGCAGTATTTGACGGCCTTGTCCATGCCGCTGATGAGCCGCTTGGCGTTCTCGACGATCTCAATGCCCTGCTCCATCGGCAGCTGGAACATGTTCTTCACGCCCGTCACGGGACGGCACTGGAAAATATAGTACGGCAGGCATCCAATGGCGGTGAGCGAGGCGAGCAATTCGCCGAGCACCGCCGGATCGTCGTTTACGCCGCGCAGCAGCACGGTCTGGTTGCGCACGATGCACCCGGCGCGGCGCAGCGCGGCAACCGCGGCGGCGGATTCCGGGGTGATCTCCCGCGGGTGGTTGAACTGCGTCACGACGAAGATCGTTTTCTTTGCTGTATAGCGTGCGAGCGTTTCACAGAGCGCTGCATCGATCCGCTCGGGCCAGGTGACGGGCGTGCGCGTGCCGAAGCGGATATAATGCAGATGATCGATGGGCGTGAGCGCGTCGAGATAGCGCGCGATCGTCTCGTTGCTGTTGAGGAACGAATCGCCGCCGGAGAGGAGTACGTTCGTGATCTCCCCGTGCTCGCGGATGTATCCGGTCACGCGCTCAAAGTTTGCCGCGATCTCCTCGTCCGTCAGGCCGACGAGGCGCTTTCGGAAGCAATGGCGGCAGTACATGGCGCACCGGTTCGTTGTGAGCACCATGGCGGTTTGCAGGTATTTGTGCTGAAGGCCGGGGACGCGCGTGTTGGACTGCTCGCCGCTCGTATCAAACGAGCCGCCCTCCTCCTCTTCGATCGGCGCGGGCACCGCCATTTTCCGGATCGGATCGTCCGGGTCGTTCGGGTCGATCAGCCCCAGATAATAGGGCGTGATGCACATGGGGTAGCGGTCTGCCACCGCCTGTACGGCGGCAAGCTCTTCGGCTGTCATGGGCAGCTTTTCCGCAAGCTGCGCGGCTGTCGTGATCCACATTGTCGTCGTTCTCCTTTTACAATTTAGTGTTTACCATTAAATTGTATCGGATGCCGTTCTGCCGCGTCAAGATGACAAACCAAGGAAAACGTTCGATATGTGTGTAAATTTAACGTTTTATTTACAAAATCTCCGCGAAAAAATGCAAAAAAGCAGACCGGAGCGGGTCGGAAGGGGGATTCCGGCCTGCTCCGGTCTGACATAAAACGGGAGAAAAGCAGCAATAAATTCTATTCTTGAAGGGGAATTATTCTTTGCAGAAAATAATATAGCACACCCGCTTCCAAAATGCAAGAACTTTTTAAAAAAGAATGAAACGGTGCGGATGCATTTAAAAATTGCGGGAAATGATGCACGTATCCGTCAATATACGCTGCGCAAATCGGTGAAATGGGCGAAAAACGCAATTTCCTAAGATCTCGCTTGCAAAAATACAGGGGCATAGGTATAATGAAACGTACCGACTCCTTCGGGAGACCGGCCAAACTGTCAATATAGAAGTAACAGGAGGAACCCCTCATGGATAAACTGCGGCAGGAGCTTTCTTCGCTCCATATCGAGAAAGCACTCGATATCGCCACGCGCGACGGCGCATTTGCCAAGGAGATGTACGCCGGTTTCGGAAGCTGCCGGGAGATCGTTGCGCTCGACCGCTCCGACAAGATGTTCGAAAAGGGCCGGGAGAAGTGCGCCGGGATGCCGGTGAGCTTTGTGCTCGGCGATGCGTGCCATATGGATTTCGAGGACAACACTTTCGACGTTGTCGGCATCGGCAACTCCCTGCACCACATCCCTGATCTCGCGGCGCTGCTCGCGGAGATGAAGCGCGTTGTGAAGCCCGGCGGGCTCATCCTCCTCAGCGAGATGTACAACGACGGCCAGCCCAAGGCCAGTCTCACGCATTGGATCCTCCACGACATTGACTGCACGATGCACACCATCGACGGCATTTACCACCATCCGACGTACTCGAAGAGCGAGATCCTCTGGCTCGCGCGCAACGCGGGTCTCACGGTGGAAAAGACGCTGTGCGATCTCATCGACGATCCCAAGGTCGTTGCCAAGCTGCGCGAGCGCATTGCCGCCGTGCCGGAAAATCTCAAGAAGTATGAAAGCAACCCGGCGCACGCCTTCCTCGCGGCCGAGGCCGCGTGGCTCAACGAGGAATATGAAGCGAACGGCGTCACCTCCGCCGAGCAGCTCGTTGTATTCTGCCGCAAGTAAGATCAAGAAACCGAAAGGAAGAACATAATTTATGCTGAAAAACGCTTACCTCCAGCGGGTATACGATCAGGTGCTCGCCCGCGATCCCAACGCCCCCGAGTTCCACCAGTGCATCCGGGAGTTCCTTGAGAGCCTGGAGGGCATCGTAGATAAGCACCCCGAGTGGGAGCGCAATGCCATCCTTGAGCGCTTCGTGGAGCCCGACCGGATCATCACGTTCCGCGTCACGTGGGTAGATGACGCCGGAAAGGTGCAGGTCAACCGCGGCTACCGCGTGCAGTACAACTCCGCCATCGGCCCCTACAAGGGCGGTCTGCGCTTCCATCCGTCGGTCAATCTCTCGGTCATGAAGTTCCTCGGCTTTGAGATGAATCTCAAAAACGGCCTCACGACGCTGCCCATCGGCGGCGGCAAGGGCGGCTCGGACTTCGACCCCCACGGCAAGAGCGAGGGAGAGATCATGCGCTTCTGCCAGGCGTTCATCACCGAGCTTTACCGCCACATCGGCCAGTTTACCGACGGCCCTGCCGGTGACATCGGCGTTGGCAGCCGCGAGATCGGCTACATGTTCGGCCAGATGAAGCGCATCACCAACCAGTTTGACGCCGCGACCCTCACCGGCAAGCACCTCTCCTACGGCGGCTCGCTCGTGCGCACCGAGGCGACCGGCTATGGCATCTGCTATTTCACCGACGAAGTGCTCCACCACCAGCTCAACACCTCCTTCGAGGGCAAGACCGTCATCGTCTCCGGCAGCGGCAACGTGGCGACCTACGCCGCGGAAAAGGCCATGCAGCTCGGCGGCAAGGTCGTTTGCATGTCCGACTCCAACGGCTATGTCCACGATCCCGACGGCATCAAGCTTGACCTTATCAAGGATATCAAGCAGAACCGCCGCGCGCGCATCAAGGTTTACGCCGACGAGGTGCCGGGCGCTACCTATCACGAGGGCTGCTGCAACATCTGGGATGTGCCGTGCGATGTGGCGCTCCCGTGCGCGACGCAGAACGAAGTGGACGTAGCCGAAGCGAAGAAGATCATCGACGGCGGAGCCATGATCCTCACCGAGGGCGCGAATATGCCCTGCACGCTCGAGGCTGTTGCCATGCTGCAGGCGGCGGGCATCCCCGTCAGCCCGGCCAAGGCGGCGAACGCCGGCGGCGTTTCGACCTCCGCGCTCGAAATGACCCAGAACAGCATGCGCCTGAGCTGGACGTTCGAGGAAGTGGACGAGCGCCTGCACAACATCATGCGCGGCATCTATAAGGCCGCGTACGACGCCTCCGTCGAGGCCGGTCAGCCCGGAAATCTCGTCGTCGGCGCGAACATCGCGAGCTTCCTCAAGATCGCGGATGCGATGCTGCATCAGGGTATTGTGTAATATCACATAAAATTCAAGCCGCCGGTACGACATGTCGTACCGGCGGTTTTGTTACGCTTTGGCGTTCTATTTAAGAAAACTATGCTTTTTTCAGCCGCTGAAGTTCCTCTTTCGTGTCGGTATCGAAGAGCTCTTCTTCCGGCAGCGGAACGGTGAAAAGTGCCTCCGGATGGGCGCGGATGACGCGCTTTCCGCCGCGGTCTCCTTCGAGCGCGGAAAGCTCCGGGAAAAATGCAGCAGGGAAGAGGCAGGGGTTGCCGAGCCGCCCGTCCGGCGCTTCCGGCGCGATGATCTTTTCAGGGCGTGCCGCGCCCGCTTCGAGAATGCGGCGCACGCTCTCCTTTGTGAGAAGCGGCTGATCGCCCACGAGAAAAAGCACGGCGCTGCAAGGCTTTGCGGATTCGAGCCCCAGACGGATGGAGAGAGAAACACCCTGCTCCGGCGCGTCGTTTCGCACGGCGAGAAAGCCGCGCCGCTCGCTCTCGGCGAGAATATCCTCACAGCCGGACACGACCGCGACGCGCACAAAACGCTCCGTTGGCAGAGCGTTCATCGCGCGCTCAAAAAGACGCTTGCCGGCAAATTCTGCGAGAAGCTTCCCGCCGCCGAAGCGCGAGCCAGCCCCCGCGGCCAGAAGCACGCACGAGACCGTGCGTTTATCCATGACAGTATCCATTTTCTCCCTCTTTCCGGGTAAGACGCCGTTTCCAACGGCATACAAACTGTATAAGTATTATGCAAAAAAAGACGACAAATTGCAAGAGTTGTCAAAATGGTTTTACCGAATGTTCAATGTGTACAAAAACGATATATGATTTTCGGCGAACATTAGACCCTTCGCTATGATTTGCATATGAATACCGCAAATTTCATACAAATTATGTATTTGAAAAAAATAGGGGTTTGCGATAATAATATATATGAGAGATTATCCAGCGCATGGGATAGGTATACATTATTAAAAGGAGAGCGTGACATGCTGAAAATCAATCAGGAAAAATGCAAAAAGTGTCAGATTTGCGCGAAGAACTGCCCCATCGGTGCGATCGCCGTCGAGCCGGGTGCGGACGGCAAGAAAGTCGTCACCATCACGGACATGTGCGTTGAGTGCAACGTCTGCCGCCGCGTCTGCCCGTTCGGAGCCATCGACGGCACCGAGAAGACCGAGGGCATGGTGCAGTGCCATTCCTGCTCCATCCAGTGCAAAGTTCCCGTTGGCTCTACCGGCGCCTGCAAGCGCTACACCAACGAGGGCGGCCGCCTCGTCCGCAACCGCGCTCTCGTCGTGGAGGGCAAGCCCCAGCTCGAGATCGACCCGAAGATCGTCAAGCCCGTCATCACCGCCGTGGGCGCCGGCACCAACTACCCCTGCATCCGTCCGGCTCCGCACATCGTCTGCGAGAAGCGCGACGGCGTTGACGTTATCACCACCGTGACCGAGGCTCCGCTGAGCTACTCCGGCGTTCTCGTCAAGCTCGACACCAACACCTACATCGGCGAAGAGGGCGACACCGTTTACTGCGAAGGCAAGCCCGTCGGTCTCGTACATACCGAGGAGTACGGCTCCAAGATGATCTACGTCGGCGGCGCGAACCGCCTGACCGCGAAGGACGGCGGCTTTGCCACCGCCCGCACCATTGTCGCTCTTGCCAACGGCGAGAAGGTCGAGCTGACCGTCAAGACCGCCGACCACGAGACCGGCAAGCCCAAGATGATCAAGATCGTCTGCCAGCAGGGCGTCGCTCCCACCATCAACGGCACCCAGGAGACCACGATGCGCATCGGCTGCGGCAGCGCCACGATCGGCCTGCTCGCCGACGTCATGAAGAAGTGCGTGGACGAGTGCATCGTTATCGACCACCACGTCACCGGCCTCTTCAGCGAGCATCTCGCCGGCAAGGAAGTTGGCATGACCTGGTCCGGCGTTATCCCCAACGCCACCAAGAGCACCGTCGGCCGTTACTTTGGCGGCCACGGCGACGGCATCGGAGGCACCGTTCTCCAGACGCCGCGCGACGCCATCAAGAGCGTTGACATGAGCCTGGCTCACGCCGGCATGACCATTCTCGTCACCAACACCACCGGCGAAGTCGGCGCCCTCTTTGAGGTCCAGGCCGACGGCGACGTGAAGGAGATCCCGATGACCGAGAAGGCGCAGTGCGTTGTCGACGCCATCAAGAGCAACTGCCAGAGCTCCAACACGAGCGTTATGTACTGCGGCGGCACCGGCGGCTCCGCCCGCGGCGGCGTCTGCCACCACCCGATCGCCATCACCGAGGCCGTGCACGCCGGCAAGGCGCACCTGACCATCGGCGGCGCTCCCGCTTACGTTTACCCCGGCGGCGGCATCAACTTCATCGTTGATACCGCGAAGGTCGTCAACCACGCCTTCACCTGGGTGCCCACCCCGGCGACCGTCGCCCCCGTGGAGTACACCATGACGAAGGAAGACTACGAGAAGATCGGCGGCCACATGAACCATATCAAGAACGTCGAGGACTTCCCCGAGTATCAGAAGCACTGATGGACGAAGCCTTCCGCATCCTGGATGACGGGCGCGTATTCTTTGATTACGGCCCGGCATCCATGGTGGTGACCGCCCGGCGCGGAGACGAAAATCTCAGCGATCTTGCGGCGTCGGCCTTCCCGTTTCTGCGCGAATCGCTCGCCGAGATCGCCGGGGCGCTGCCCATACTGCGGCGGTATCCGGACGGCATGGATTATTCCGGGCTGACCGGGCTGCCCCGCGTCATGGCGGAATCCGTCCTTGCGACGGGAGAGCCCACGCTTACGCCCATGGCGGCGGTCGCCGGAACGGTGGCGGACGCCATGGCGGACTGGCTCTTTGCCCGGGGCGCGGATCTCGTGGCCGTCAATAACGGCGGCGACGTTGCGCTGCGGCTCGGCGAGGGACGCTCCATCCGCATGGGCATACTGCCCGATCTCAACGGCTACGTTACGGAAGTTGTGGAGATCCGCGCGGAGGACGGCATCGGCGGCGTGTGCACGAGCGGTCTCGGCGGCCGCAGTCTGACGCGCGGCATCGCCGGAGGCGTCACGGTCTTTTCGCGGCGGTGCGCTCTCGCGGACGCCTGCGCCACGCACATCGCAAACTGCTCGTATATCGAATCCCCGCGGGTGCACACCTGCCTCGCCGGTGATATCGAGCCGGAGAGCGACATTGCCTCGCTCCGCATCGTCACGGCGGTCGAGCCGCTTCTCCCGGAGGAGAAAAAGCGCGGTCTCAAGCAGGTGTATGAGGAGACGGAGCGCCAGTGGAACAACGGCAACCTTCTCCGCGTATATGCGGATATCCAGGGCGAGCGGCTCACATTTGAGCGGAACGCGCAGTAACATTCGGCAATACAATCTTGCAAATATTTTAAAGGAGATCTATTCCAATGAAAGTCGGTTTTATCGGACTGGGCCGTATGGGCGGCCATATGTGCAGCAACGTCATCAAGGCGGGCTTTGAGACCTACGTGAGCGATCTCGTTCCCGCGCTTGTTGAGCAGAAGGTCGCCGAAGGCGCCATCGGCTGCAAGGACAATCTCGAAGTCGCTGCCAACATGGACATCGGCTTCACCATGCTCCCCAACGGCGCGATCGTCGAGGCCGTTATGTGCGGCCCCAAGGGCGTTCTCGCCCACTGCAAGCCCGGCACCATCATCGTTGACATGTCCTCCGTCGCTCCCGGCACCACCCAGAAGATGGCGAAGATCGCCGCCGAGCACGGCGTGAAGTACATGGACGCTCCGGTTTCCGGCGGCACCATCGGCGCGCAGAAGGGCACGCTGACCATTATGTGCGGCGCGGACGAGGAGACCTTTGAGAAGGCCAAGCCCGTTCTCGAAGCCATCGGCAAGCGCATCATGCGCATCGGCGGCACCGGCATGGGCGACGCGATGAAGATCGTCAACAACATGCTGCTCGGCGCGAATATGGCGTCTCTCGCCGAGGCTCTCGTGCTCGGCGCGAAGCTCGGTCTGGACAACAAGACCATGTACGACGTTATCTCCACCTCCTCCGGCAACAGCTACGTTGTCGATGCGAAAATGAAGAAGTTCATCATGCCCGACAAGTTCGAGCCGGGCTTTGCGATGGACGTGCAGTACAAGGATCTCACTCTCGCGCAGGAAGCCGCCCGCGGCGTCAAGATGCCCATCCCGATGAGCGCCACCTGCACCGCCGTTTACGAGCAGGCCCGCGCCGCCGGTTACGGCATGGAGGATATGTCCGCCGTCATCAAGCTCTGGGAAAAGCTGATGGGTGTTGAAATCCGCGGCGAACTGGAGTAAAATAAAGTATTCCAAGCCGGGACGGGCGGCAGACCGCCGCCCGCTCCGGCGGAGGATAAGCAGCAAAAGCAGCACATTTAAAAGGGGGAAAACCGCGCATGAGACCATTTGATTTCTACGCACCTACCACCGTGGTCGAGGCGCTCACTCTGCTGGATCAGTATAAGGACAGCGTCGCCTGCATCGCCGGCGGCACCGACCTTACGCTGGAACTCAATGAGTGGAAGGCACAGCCGGCTGTCGTTATCGACCTGAAGAAGCTCAAGGAGCTTGATTACATCAAGGTCGAGGACGGCATCGTCCGGATCGGTGCTCTTACGACTCATGCGGAAGTGGCGGCCAACGACATCATTCGCGAGAATGTCCACATTCTCTACGACGCCTGCCGTCAGGTAGGCTCGCCCCAGATCCGCAATCTCGCGACGCTCGGCGGCAACATCTGCCAGTCGTCCGTGGCGGGCGACGGTCTGGCCGCGTGCGTCACGCTCAACGCCGACGTTACCATCAAGAGCGTCCGCGGCGAGCGCACGATCAACATCAACGAATTCCTTTCCTCTCCCGACCGCAAGCGCAACATCCTGCAGCCGGACGAGCTCATGACCGAGGTCTCGTTCCCGCTGCCCGATACGAAGCACACCGCGACTGCCTTCTATAAGCTGGGCAAGCGCCGCGCGCTCGCCATCAGCGTCATCGGCGGCGGCATGGTCGTGACGGTCGACGATAACGGCGTGTGCACCTACTGCTCCATGCGGGCGGGCGCCATGGCGCGTTATCCGCAGCGCTACAAGGGCTGCGAGGAGTATCTCGTCGGCAAGAAGCTCAGCTGGGAGACCATGCTCGGGTGCCTGCCGATCATGCACGATCAGGTTTACGAAGCCAACAAGGCCCGCGCCTCCGTGTTCTATAAGAAGGAGAGCATCCAGGGTGTGTACAAGCACCTGTTTGCCGATGTGCTCCGCAAGCTGAATATCGAGGAGGTGCAGGGATTTTGAAGAAGATCACCGTTCATTTCACCGTTAACCACGAGCCGGTGACCGTTGAGGTCGAGCCGAACCACCGCCTGCTCGACGTGCTGCGCAACAACCTTGGCCTTACGAGCGTCAAGGAAGGCTGCAGCGAGGGCGAGTGCGGCGCCTGCACCGTGATCTACAACGGCGAGCCCGTGACGAGCTGCTGCATTCTGGCCGGTCAGGCCGAGGGCGCGGACATCATCACGCTCGAGGGCATCAGCAAGAATGGCCAGCCCGATGTGGTGCAGCAGGCGTTCATGGACGCCGGCGCCGTGCAGTGCGGCTTCTGCATCCCCGGCATGATCCTCACCGCCGAGGCTTTTCTCAAGAAGAACCCCAACCCGACGCGCGATGAGGTCAAGCTCGCCATCAGCGGCAACCTCTGCCGCTGCACCGGCTATGCCAAGATCAATGACGCTGTGCTTCTGGCCGCCGCCAGAATGCGCGGAGAGGAGGCCGAAGCATGAGAGACGTAGCCATTCTCGGCCGTGACCATATCAAGGTCGACTCGCTCGACAAGGTGCTCGGCCGCGCGAAGTTCGCCGCGGACTACTACATGCCCGACATGCTCTATGGCGGCGTGTTCCGCAGCACCGTTCCCCACGCGTACATCAAAAAGCTGAATCTCGAGAAGGCCCGCGCGCTGCCCGGCGTCGCCGCCGTTCTTGACCACACCGCCATCCCCGGCAAGAACCGCTTCGGCATCATCCTGAAGGATGAGCCCTGCCTCGTGGACGACAAGGTGCGCCGCTACGGCGACGCCATCGCCGTCGTCGCGGCGGAGACCCCGGAGATCGTGCAGGAAGCCATGCAGCTCATCGAGGTCGAATACGAGGAGCTGCCCGTCATCAACTCCTTCGAGAGCGCGATGGCGGAGGGCGCCGTCTGCGTCCACGGCACGACGAACGTCCATGCCAAGAAGCACATGGAGTTCGGCAACGTTGACGAAGCCTGGAGCAAGTGCGATGTCATCATCGAGAACACCTACTCCACCCACGTCCTCTCCCATATGTTCATCGAGCCGGACGCCGGTATTGCCTACTATGACGAGAAGGGCATCATGACGGTCATCGCCTCCACGCAGAACCCCCACTACGACCGCAACGAGGTCGCCGGTATGCTCGGCGTGCCGCAGAACCGCGTCCGCTGCATCCAGCCCACCACGGGCGGCGGCTTCGGCGGCAAGCTTGATATCGGTGTGCAGCTGCACTGCGCGCTGCTCGCGCACTACACCAAGCGCCCCGTGAAGATTGTCCGCTCCCGCGTGGAGTCTACGATGATCTCCTCCAAGCGTCACCCGATCACGACCCACGTCAAGACCGGCGCGACGAAGGACGGCAAGCTTGTGGCTGCGCAGTATGAACTGACCTGCGACGCCGGTGCCTACGGCTCCTACGGCCCCGCCGTTATCGGCCGTTTCCCGGTGCACGCCGTCGGTCCCTATGACTGCCCGAACGTCCGTCTGGACGCTGTATTTGCTTACACCAACAACCCGATGTGCGGCGCGTTCCGCGGATTCGGCGTGCCGCAGGCCGCCGTTGTCCACGA
>CAKTBC010000036.1 GCA_934533005.1 uncultured Oscillospiraceae bacterium
AGGGAGGAAAAGCATTTGTTCCGCTTTCTCTTCCAGTCGGACGCCTTTGCGCAGCGCTCGCTCGACGAGCTGATCGCTGCGGACGAGCTCACACCGGTGCTCGAAGCGATTTCGCGTTCGGCGCACATTTCCGCGGAGCGGGCGCGCTCGGTGTTTCGCGTGCTGTTTCTGCTCGTCCATGGGTACGCGAGCATGTTTGCCAATAACGCCATGACCGGCGGCGAATCGACCGTTGCCGATGACCTGAAGCTTGTCTTTGACCGTCTGCTGGCGGAGAATAGGGAGGAATGATCATGCGGAAGCTCTATGAGAAAAACACACTTACATTTGCGCTCGTCTGGATCGGCATCTATGTTGTCCTGCTGAGTCTGGCGGAAAACCTTTCGGACGCCCTGACCAAAAACGCCGTAGCCGCGGTGCTCTGCGCGGCGATGACTGCTTTCCTTTTCCTATGGCTCGGAAAAAACGGCCTGCGGGAGCGCTTTGGTCTCTGCCGCCCGGTTGGCGGCGCGGGGCGGTATTTTTACTATCTTCCGCTCGTTGTCATCGCGTCGGTGAATCTCTGGTGCGGCGTCACGCAGAAGTTTCCCGCCGGGATCACAGCGCTGTACGCGTTCCGCATGCTGTGCGTCGGCTTTTTAGAAGAGCTCATCTTCCGCGGCTTCCTTTATAAAGCGCTCTGCCGCGACGGAGAGCGAAAAGCGGCCGTTATCTCCGCGCTCACGTTCGGTATTGGGCATATCGTGAACCTGCTCAACGGCGCGGAGCTCGTGCCGACGCTTTTGCAGATCGCGTACGCCGTGGCGGTGGGCCTTCTGTTTGTTGTGCTCTTTTGCCGCTCCGGGAGCCTCGCGCCGTGCATCCTGACGCACGGCGTGCTGAACGCTTTAAGCGTGTTTTCCATGGAGCCGGACTACCGGACACAATGCATCATCTCCCTCGTGCTCATCGCCCTCGCGGTTTCGTACAGCGTTTATCTTCTGCGGCGCGTCCCGGCGTTGACAAGCGGCGAGAGCTGTGCCAGAATGGAGAAAAACACCGAGGAGGGTTAAAAACCTTGAACGCTCTCGAACTCGATACCGTATTGCTCTCGCCTGACCGGACGTGTCTGGAAATTCTGGATCAGACGCTGCTGCCCGGCGAAGTGAAAACGCTGTACCTTTCGGATATGCACGACATCTGGGAAGCGATCTACTCGCTTCGCGTGCGCGGCGCACCGGCCATTGGCGTGTGCGCGGGGTACGCGCTCGCGCTGGCTGCCTCGCAGATCAATGAGGAAGAGAAAGACGCCTTTTTCGCGAAGCTTCGCGAAACGAAGGACTATCTTGCCTCCGCCCGCCCGACGGCGGTGAACCTCTTCTGGGCGCTCGACCGGATGTGGCAGACAGCGGAAAAGCACGCTGCAGAGAGCATCCCCGCCATCCGTGAAGCGCTTTTTTCCGAAGCGCAGCGCATCCGCGACGAGGACGTCGCCATCAGCCGCTCCATCGGCGAGTTGGGCTTCGGCCTTCTGCACCACGGCGACGGTATTCTCACGCACTGCAACGCCGGAACGCTCGCCACCGCAAAATACGGCACGGCGACCGCGCCGATGTACATCGCGCTCGAGCACGGCTGGAACGACCTTCGCGTCTACTGCGACGAAACGCGCCCGCTTCTGCAGGGCGCGCGGCTCACCGCGCTTGAAATGCACGCCGCAGGGCTGGACACAACGCTTCTTTGCGATAATGCAGCGTCGAGCCTGATGCGGAGTGGGGAGGTTAACATAATATTCGTTGGCTGCGACCGCGTAGCGCGAAACGGCGACGCTGCGAACAAGATCGGCACCTCCGCCGTGGCGATTTTAGCGAAGCATTACGGCATCCCGTTTTATGTCTGCGCGCCGAGCTCCACGATCGATATGTCGCTCGCGTCCGGCGCGGAGATCCCCATCGAGCAGCGCGCCGCCGAGGAGGTCACGGAGATGTGGTACAAAAAACGCATGGCGCCGGAGGACGTTGGCGTATATAACCCCGCGTTTGATGTGACCGACCACTCGCTCATCACAGGCATCATCACCGAGCGCGGTATCTGTACGGCCCCCTTTGAGGACGCCTTCCGTGCCCTTGGGTTTTGAGCGGAGGTGCTTCCATGATAGGACCCGATCCGAACAGCATCTATCCCAACGAAAGCCTCAAACAGGTCGTGTTCATTAAAAATGTCATTACCCGGCCCAACATCCTCGTTGGGGAGTATACGTACTACGACGATAAAGACGGTGCGGAAAAATTTGAGGAGCACGTCACCCATCATTACGATTTTCTGGGCGACCGGCTCATTATCGGCAAATTCTGCGCCATCGCGAAGGGCATTGAGTTTGTGATGAACGGCGCAAACCACCGCATGAACAGCGTAACGACCTACCCGTTCAACATCATGGGCGGCGGCTGGGAAAAGTTTGCGCCCTCGCTCGATGATCTGCCGCTCAAGGGCGACACGGTCGTCGGAAACGACGTGTGGATCGGGCAGAATGTAACGGTGATGCCGGGCGTTCACATTGGCGACGGCGCGATCATCGCCGCCAATTCCGTTGTGGCAAAGGATGTTCCGCCATACTGTGTTGCGGGCGGCAATCCCTGCCGCGTGCTCCGGCAGCGGTTCGATGAAGAGCTAACAGCGTATCTTTTAGAGCTCAAGTGGTGGGACTGGGATGCGGAAAAGATCTTCCGCAACATGGAAGCGCTCTGCAGCGGCGATTTCAATAAGATACGGAACATAAAGGATTAAACGAAAGCAGCAAGCCCCGGGCACCCAATGTCCGGGGCTTGCTGTATGTGCGGCCAGAGAAGAGATAAATTAATACCCAAACAACCGGCTGACAACGGTGCCGTCTATGGCGTTGAGCGTCAGCATGGGCTGCGTGGTGCTGCCGGAAGCCATGTGCATAGACTCGGAGGCGTCGTTCCCCGGCTCGTACCAGCACCAGCTTCCCCGGAAATCCCACACGGGGACGATCGTTCCCTGCAAAGAGCCCTTATCCCGGATGCGCATGAGGGTGAGAGAAACCTCGGTGATGGTCACATCCATGCGCGTTTCAAAGCCGTTGAGCTTGTCGAGCTCAACAAGCGTGTAGCTTTCCGACGGCCCGGTGATCACCACGGGCAGCATCGTATCCGCGACCGCCGCGATCTCTTCAAACGGCAGCAGCGCAGCACTATCTTCCAGTACGTTTGTCTCATCGCTGGGAGAATACCACTCAAACGAGAGAAGACCTTCCTTCCCGACGCAGATCTGGATGTTTTCCATGTACCAGGATACCGTGTCGCCTTTTGCCCCTTCGCTGCTGTTGTAAAATTCATACTTATAGGATTCCCGTGTACCGTCGGCGCGGAAGTGATCCTGTCGGACACTGGATAGGCGGATGCCGTTTACTGTAGGCGTGTAATAGAGCCGCCACACGCCCGGCTCCCATTCCTGCGCATCGTCCAGCGCCATGCCGGCAAGACCCAGTTCCTGCATCAGCGCATCGGCCAGATCGACGGCCTTTTCCAGAGAAAAATCCGCCCGGCCGTTGCCCGCCTGAGCCGTGCTGTATTTATAGTCTCGTTGGATGATTTGCGCGTACCGGAGATTATTATCGATCGAGACATCGTAGATGACTCCGTCTACCGCGGCGGAGCCGCAGACGGTCTTCGGATCATCGGAATCGGAGAAGCCATGAATCACGGGCTTTTCCTCCGGCGCCTTGGCGATTTCTGCCGTATAGTAGGCGTTCAGCTCCTCGCGGCGCTTCTCCCGCTGCTCCGCTGTTTGTGTGGGGGAGTCCGGATCGGACGACCATTCCGGGGAGTTGATGCGGTCGAGAATTTCCTGCAGTTCCTGCTTTGTCTGGGCGCAGCCATAAAGCGGCGCGTCCTTCAAAAGCACGCGCAGAAGGTTGTCCACATCGGCCTGCGTAAATTCGCCCGGCGTCACAGAGGCAACAGGGAGTATGACGCCCTGCTCGGCGGATACTCGTGCATCGGCGCGGATCGTGAGCTTTCCTTCCTGGGCCGTCCACTCTCCGGTAAACGAATCCGGGAAGGTATACGCCGTCTGTTCCCCGGCGCTCTTCTCGATAAGCATGGTTTGATTGAAGCTTGCGGGCTCTGCCGCCGGTAGGCTGCCGCAGCCGGACAGCGCGGCGACAAGCAGCGCGGCGGCCCAGCACAAGGTTTTTCGTTTCATTTCAACGCATCCTTTCTTTTGGATGGTTCCAGCATAGCAGACTAAAAACGCAAAGGGGTTACCGCCGTATTACCGTTCCTTTACGGTTTTGCCTCCCGGCAGCACGATGCGCGCCGTCGTCCCCTCGCCGGGCGCGCTTTCAAGCGTCAGCGTCCCGCCGTGAACGGCGGCGATCTCCTGCACGAGCGCCAGCCCCAAACCGAAGCCACCGCTCGCCCTGCTGCGGGAGGGATCGCCCGTATAGAACGCCTCGGTCACTCTTGGCAGATCTTCCGCCGGAATGCCCCGGCCATGATCCGTGACGGTAAAGCCGGTTGCATCGGCAGAAATGGAAACGATCTGCCCCGGTGCGGATGCCTTGGCGCTGTTCTCCACAAGGTTTACAAGAGCACTGCACATCAGCTCCGTGTCCACAAAGAGCGAGACGGCACGGCAGTCCGTTTCGAGTGAAACGCCGTATTTCCGGCAGACGCCTTCGGTGAGCTGCCGTACCTGGGAGAGAAGCTCCGGGACAGACGCCGCAGAAAATGCGGCGTTCTTTTTTGCGGAAAGCAGCGTCAACAGCTTTCGTACCATAGCATCCAGCCAATGGAGCTGGCGATCCATGCTTTCCAGAAGCGCCGTCTGCTTTTCCTCGGGCAGATAGACTGTTTGCAGGGTGTTCACGTTCAGGAGGAGAGAAGTCAGCGGTGTTTTCAATTCATGCGTCACAGCGGCGGTGAAGAGCCTTTGCCGATCGCTGCGCTCCTGCAGGGCGGCTACATGGCTTTCCACTGCGAGAGCCATCTGATTGAAATCCTGCGCCAGCGCTCCCACCTCGTCGGCGGCTGAAACGGGAACGCGCTGACTGTAGTTCCCGGCGGCAACACGTCCTGCCGCTTCCGAAAGCTCTGAAAGCGGGCGTAGCGTCCGTCCGACCAGACAACGCACCGCAGCGAGCCCCAGCAGCACAGCGGCGAGCGCCAGCAGAACAAAGCGGATGGCAAGCTCCCAAACCTGCGAATGGATATAAGTGGCTTCGGCGACAAGATATATTTTGCACGCCTCGCCCTGTATTTCCGAGGCTTTACCAAGAACAAGAAAGTGCCTGCCCTGGGCGTGGACGCGCGCGGATGCCGCTGCGCCGCCGGAAGAGGCCGCCAGACAGCTTTCCGGATCGATCGGCGTGGATGCGGACAGACATTCTCCATTGACATAGAGCGCGCACCCCGCCACGCCGCAGCTGCGAAAGCAATGGGTCAGAAAGACTTTCCGGGAAAGGTCAGAGCCGATCTTGTATGGAGTCTGGTAAACGGCGGTCTCAAAAGCGACAGCCAGCTCGTCGAGAGAATCCTGCGAGCGCTGCAAAAGAGCGCCGTAAGACTGCTCGCCCACCTGCCAGAGCATGGCCGCGCAGAGCCCGGCTGCCACCAGCGAGAGGATCACGGCACAGAGCGCTGTGATTTTCGTTTTCAGCTTCATCGTTCCTCCAGCCGGTATCCGGCCTTGGCGACGGTTCGTATTTCGTCCGCGAGACCAAGCTTTTTTCGGAGATTGGCGATCCGGACATCGACGGTGCGGATGTCCCCGAAGTAGTCCTCGCCCCAAATCTCGTTGAGAATGCGGTCGCGGGAAACGGTGCGGTTTTTGTTTTTCATCAGCACCGCCAGCACATCAAATTCCAGCGGGGGAAGGGGAAAGTCCTCGCCGTTCCGCGTCAGACGGCGGTTGCGGTTATCCAGCGTCAGATCGCGGAAACGGTATACCTCGTTCAGCTTCCCGAAGCGCCGGAGCACCTTTTCCATGCGCACCATCAGCGCGAGCATGTCAAAGGGCTTAGCGATGTAGTCCTCTGCACCGCCGCGAAGCCCCAGCACCTCGTGCTGCGCGTCCCCCATGGCGGTGAGGCAGATCACCGGTATATCGTATTTCCGCAGCTCCGGGAGCAGCGCAAAGCCGTCCAGCCCCGGCAGCATCATGTCCAGCAGTGCGAGATCGTAGCTGTGATCCGCTTCCAGCGCGTCCCGGACGGTTAGTCCGTTATCAAAGACGGCGACGGCATAGCCGGCGCATTCGAGATTCAGCTTTACCGCTTCGGCAATGGCGGCGTCATCCTCAATCATCAAAATACGATTGCTCATAGCATCATCTCCCCTTACCTTTTATTCTACCATAGCCGGGCGCGCGGGTGTTTACCGAAATGTTACCGATGCATACACAGCTCGATGATCCACGCCCGAACCGCTTCTCCGATGTTCATGCATATGCCCCCTTTACGGAAGAGCATGTCCAGAAGCACTTGAACAGATTAACTCTTTCGAGTTATAATCATCTCAAATGAGTTAACGCGAAAACATCGACTACAGCAAAATTCGTGTAAGGAGAGCATTGAGAATGAAGGAAAACGAAAAACCGGCATTGTCTTATGAGGAGAAAAAGGGAAAGCGGAAAAAGGCTATATCTATTGCTGCGCCGATCGTCTGCGCCTGTATCGTATTTGTTGTCCTCTTGACACAGGTGATCCTTCCCAGGCAAAAACTGAACAAAGCCATGGAAATGATCGACGCCGGGGAATACGATCCGGCTTATGCAATACTGGAAGAACTTGGAAATACAGAGGCGATCACAGAAAATAAATACGATCGGGCAATGGAACGTTTAGACGCACGGGACTACGAAGCGGCATATGCATTGCTGGAAGAAATAGGAAATGATGAAACAATTACAGCGAGCAAATATGACCGGGCGATGGAGCGCATCGAGGCGCGGGACTATGAGAAAGCGTATGCACTTCTGGAGGAAATAGGAAACAATGAGGCGATCGCAGCGAGCAAATATGACCGCGCGATGGAACGCATAGACGCACAGGACTATGAAACGGCATTGGCCCTTTTGGATGGGGTGGAGTATAAAGACAGTGAAGCACAACGGATAAATGCTGCCTATCAATACTATAAACCGGCTTTAGACAATGCGGCTGTGGGCGACACGATCATGTTCGGCAAGTACGAGCAGGATAACGACACATCCAACGGTAAAGAAAAAATAGAGTGGCTGGTGCTCGCCAAGAAAGATGACAGACTTTTGGTTGTCAGCCAGTATGCTCTGGACTGCCAGCAGTACAACACGAGCTATACAAAGGTAACGTGGGAGGACTGTACGCTGCGCGAGTGGCTGAACGAAGACTTCCTTAATGCAGCGTTTTTGGACGGAGAAAAAGCCATGATCTCTACGGTGACGGTGCCGGCGGATAAAAATCCCGATTTCCCTTTCAAGGCGAATCCCGGCAATGACACACAGGACAAGGTCTTTCTTCTCAGCATGGTGGAGGCAAATGAATATTTTCAAAGCGATGAAGAGAGAATGTGCGCACCGACGGCCTATGCAAAAGCGAACGGCGCTTATACGTCTTACGCATTTGTCAAAACCAGAGGCGGCGCAGCCACCTGCGAGTGGTTGCTGCGGTCGCCCGGGCGCTCTCAACACTTTGCCGCTTATGTCGTCTGCGACGGCAGATTCGCCAGCGAAGGCTTCCCGGTTTCCCACGATTATTATTATGGCTGCTGTGTCCGCCCCGCCATGTGGATCGATTTGGGCGATTGAAAAGGCTCCCTCTGACGAGGGCGCTGTCAGCGAAGCTGACTGAGGGATTGTCCCGCAATCTGCGGAAACCGACAACCCCTCCGGCACGGCGCTATGCGCCGCACCACCTCCCCTTACACAGGGGAGGCGATATGCAAACGCAGCAGCTCCAATTTCGGAGCTGCTGCGTTTGCATAGTCAGTAAATCATTCGCTCAGCGGGGTAATGCCGCAGCTGGTGAGAAATGTATTCGAAAGGGGGGAACCGAACCAGTTATAGAGCCGCCGGGCGGGGCTGTCCTCCGGCTCGTCGCTGCGAATGACGACATAGCCCTTCGTGCCGAGCGGGTAATCGCCGGTGCGGACGTTCTCCGGCGTGGCGCTGTAGCCGTTGAGCGTGAAGGCGAACAGTGCTTCGTTGGAGTAAACGTCGTTCAGGTATGTCATGATGCTGTAGCCGATGGCGTAAGGATCATCAAGACAGGCGGAGACGAGCGTGCTCATCTCGTCGAGCCGTTCAAAGCCGAGCGCTTCATAGTCCGGCACGTCGCCGTCCTTGAAGAGCATCTTTTCAAAGAGCCGCTGGCTGCCGGACTGATCGTCGCGGTAGAGAACGCGGATCGCGTGATCCGCGCCGCCGAGCTCGCTCCAGTTGGTGATCTCGCCGCGGAAGATGGCGCGCACCTCGTCGAGCGTCAGGTCGGTGACGCCGCACTCGGTGTTCCCAATGAATACCAGACCGTCACCGCCGTAAAGCTTCATTTCGACCTCCACGCCCTGTTCCTTCAGATACGCCTGCTCCTCCTCGGTGGGGGCGGCGAGCAGGGCAATGTCCGCCTTTTTATCGGCAATGTTCAGCCAGGCGCCGTGCGTCGTGGAGCAGAGAGGCTCCGCACCGCCGTAGCCGGTGTCAAGACAGAAGAAACGGTAGATGTTCTGCACCAACGGCTTTCTCGCTGTAGAGGAGTCCATAACCGGGAAATCGCCGTCGGCAAACAGTTCGCTGTACAGACCGTTTAGATCGACAATGTACAGTTTGGCCGATTCCATATCAAGGACAATGTACGTTGTTGTGTTTGTCCAGCCGTAATCGCCGGCCTCAACACTGGCGCTGCACGAGATCAGAACCTTGCCGTCGCGGGCAGAGGCGACATAACGGGTGGTTTCGGCCTGCGGGAGATCCAGCGTCAGGCGTTCATTGCCGCGGAGATAGTAAAGCGCGAAGTTGGTTTTGTAATTCCCTTCGACGAGATATGCACCGTCGTAAGCATAGAGCACGCTGTCATTGGCGTAAACTGCCCCGCTGACATTTGCCACGGAGCCGTCGCCCGGATCAACGCGGGAGATGAATCCGTCGTAGGAGTTGCTGATGAGAAGATCGTCGTCGTTTGCGGAAAGGCAGCAATATGCGTCGAGCGGCGTCTCCCACTTCTGCTCAAGCGAGGGGAGCGCATAGCCGATGATTCGGTTTGTGCCGTTGCTGTAGTCACTGCCGACGAGCGTATCGCGGATCACGCGCACATCGCCGAAGTACCGGTCGGTGAAGATCTCCACCGGCTCTTTGCCGTTTTCACAGAGATAGAGCTTCGATTCGCGGATGCTGTAGTATTCGCCGACGAAGCCGCCGGAATAGGCATGGATGCGGTGGAATAGCTGCGTGCCGGCAGGTAGAATCTCCTCGACCTCACCGGTTCGGATATCGACACGTGCCACGCTGCCGTCGTCAAAGGAAGCGAGCACGCTGTCACCGTCCTGATCGAAGCAGTTGGTGTACTTGTCAACGAGCAGCCTGCCCTCGCCCCCGCCGGCCGGGAAAGCGTACAGACGGGAGGATTCCAGCGTCACGCAGAAGAACGGTTCGTCTGTGGACGCGGGCGTTGCGCTGAGCGGAAGCACTCCGGTTGCGTTACCGGAGCTTGCATAAGCATCGCCGGCAGAGGCGTCGCCCCAGCTCGCATACGCGTCTCCGGAAGAGGCGTTGCCCCAGCTTGCGTAGGCGTCGCCGGAGGACGCGTTGCCGCTGCTGGCGTTCGGCGCGCCGCAGGCGCACAGCACAAGAAGCAGCGCCAGAGACAGAAACAGGGCTGTCAGCTTTTTCATATGGTTTCTCCTTTTTTTGAATAAGTTTACACCCTATAGACGAGGACTTCTGCCAATCGGTTCGTAAAAGAATTCAGCGGAGCCTCAAAAGAGACTCCGCTGTGCTGCGTGCGCGGTCTTACACCGTTTCGGTGTGCACCGCCTTGACGGTGTATCCGGCGGCCTCAATGACTTCCTTGACCTTCGCCTCGTCCGGCTTTTCGGCAGAGACGAACTCGGTCTTGTTCGCCGCGTGGTCGGAAACGGGGTTCTCGGCGGCGAACGCCTTGGCAACGGCTTCGTTGACGTGCTTTTCACACATGTGGCACATCATGCCCTCGACGGTGACGGTGGTTTTGTACATGGTTTTTTCCTCCTTATGATCGTTGGTGGTGGGTTTCTCCTGCGGTGCGGCGGTGAACTCCTCCGGGAGCGTCACCGGCTGCTTGTGCTTATCGTGCTTTGCCTCGTGAAGACGGAAGAGATTGAGCCGCAGCGCGTTTGTCACGACGCAGAAGCTCGAAAGACTCATCGCGAGTGCGCCGAACATCGGCTGCAGCGTCCAGCCGAAGATCGGGATCCATACGCCTGCGGCGAGCGGGATACCGATGATATTATAGATAAATGCCCAGAAAAGATTCTCGCGAATGTTGCGCAGCGCTGCACGGCTGAGACGGATAGCGGCGGCCACATCACTCATGCCGCTTTTCATGAGCACAACGTCGGCGGCGTCGATGGCAACGTCCGTTCCCGCGCCGACGGCGAGACCGACGTCCGCGCGCGTGAGCGCCGGGGCGTCGTTGATGCCGTCGCCCACCATGGCGACCTTACCGCTCTCGCGAAGCTTTCGGATGACGGCCTCCTTGCCGTCCGGGAGCACCCCGGCGACGACGGCGTCCACACCGGCTTGCGCGCCGATGGCGGCGGCGGTGCGGGCGTTGTCGCCCGTGAGCATCACAACGCGAAGCCCCATGCCCTTGAGTTCCCGGATGGCTTCGGCAGCGTCGCTCTTCATGACGTCCGCTACAGCGATCACGCCGAGAAGCGTATCGCTGCGGGAGAAGTAGAGCGGCGTTTTTCCTTCATCGGCGAGCGCGGCAGCGCGCTGCGTGATGTTCTCCGATATCGCGGCTTTTTCGCGGATGAAGTCCGCGTTGCCGCCGCAGACGGTGTATCCTTCGATTTTCGCGGTGAGACCGCGGCCCGGTACGGCGGCAAAATCCTCGGCCTCCGGGCATTCGCCGCCGCGCGCAGCGAAGCCGTTTAAAATGGCGCGGGAGAGGGGATGCTCGCTCTTTTGCTCAAGTGCGGCGGCATAGAGCAGAAGCTCATCCTCCGAAACGCCGTCCGCCGGGAGAAGATCGGTGATTTCCGGCTGGCCGGTCGTGATGGTGCCGGTCTTGTCGAGCACAACGATCTGTGTGCGGCCGGTCTCTTCAAGCGAGGCCGCCGTTTTGAAGAGAATGCCGTTTTTCGCGCCGACGCCGCTGCCGACCATAATGGCGACCGGCGTGGCAAGTCCGAGCGCGCACGGGCAGCTGATAACGAGCACCGAAATGCCGCGCGCGAGCGCGTATCCGAATGTCTGCCCGACGAGCAGCCAGACGATAATGGTAACGGCTGCGATGCCGATCACCGTCGGCACGAATACCCCCGCGACCTTGTCGGCAGTCTTGGCAATGGGCGCTTTCGTCGCGGCGGCGTCGCTCACCATGCGGATAATCTGCGAGAGCGCCGTGTCCTCGCCGACGCCGGTCACCCGGCAGCGCAGAAACCCGGACTGGTTGATCGTGCCGGCGCTCACCTTGTCGTTCTCTGCTTTGTCCACGGGGAGACTCTCGCCCGTGAGTGCGGACTCGTTTACCGCGCTCGTGCCGGAGAGCACGATGCCGTCCACCGGGATGCCGTCGCCGGGGCGGACGAGGAAAATATCGCCGAGAACGACCTCCTCCGCCGGGACGACGACCTCTTCACCGTTCCGCTCCAGCCGTGCCGTTTTCGGCGAGAGCTGCATGAGCGAGCGGAGCGCGTCGGTCGTTTTGCCCTTGGAGTGGGCCTCCAGCGTCTTGCCGACGGTGATGAGTGTCAAAATCATCGCGGCGGATTCAAAATAGAGATCGGCTTCCGCCGTCGGGTCAACGGTCAGCGTGAAGAGCTCGTATACGCTCCAGAGATACGCCGCCGCCGAACCCATCGCGACGAGCGTATCCATGTTCGGCGCGCCCTTCACGGCGCTCTGGAAGCCGCTGATGAAGAACTTCTGGTTGATGACGAGCACGATGCCCGCGAGCAGGAGCTGGATGAGCCCCATGCCGACGCTGTTATGATGCAGCCAGCGCGGCATCGGCGCGCCCCACATATGACCCATGGAAAAGTACATCAGTACGAGCAGCACCGCCACCGAGGATATCAGCCGCTTTTTGAGCTTGGGCGTTTCATGGTCGGCCAGCTCATCCGCCGCGGCGGCGGGAGCCGCGCCCTTCGCGCCCTTCAAACTTGCGCCGTATCCGGCGTTTTCCACCGCACGTATGACGTCCGCCGGAGTGGCGGTACCGTCCACACCCATCGAATTTGTGAGCAGGCTCACCGCGCACGAGGTAACGCCCGGCACGGCGGAGACTGCCTTTTCCACCCGCGCGGAGCACGCTGCGCAGCTCATGCCTGTAACAGAGTATTGCGTCATGGTATTTGCCTTTCTATCGTAATATTGCGGTTTACTTCATCAGCTTCTGCAAAAGCTCCGTCAGCTCATCGACGACGGAGTCATCGCCCGCGCGGATATCGCGCACGACGCAGTTGTGGAGATGCGCATTCAAAAGCGCGCGGTTGAAGCCGTTCATCGCTGCGCTCACCGCCGCAGACTGCGTGAGAATGTCTGCGCAGTAGGCGTCGCGCTCGAGCATGCCGCGGATGCCGCGGATCTGTCCCTCAATCCGGCTCAGCCGGTTCATGAGCGCGCGGCGCTCGTCCTCGCTCCGCTCGGTCTTTTTGCAGCAGCACGATTTTTCTTCGTCCATGGGATATCCCTGCCTTTCGCTCTGCATTATATACCCCGTGGGGGTATTGTCAAGAGGGTTTTTGAAAAAGTTTTCGGGAAGTTTGACTTCATTTTTTTATCTGTGTATAATACACAATAGTCTATATAGTCCATGCAGGGAGGTGCCGCCATGACGGCGATCCAATCCGGGAAGGTGCGCGCGGCGCTGCTCCTCGGTATCTTTCTTCTCATGCTGCTCGGAAACGTCCTTACGCCGTATGCGGCGGACGATTGGGGATACATGCACAGCTTTGCGACCAATGAGCGTATCACGGCGGTCCGGGACATATTTCCCTCGATAGCGGCGCACGCGCAGATCATGAACGGGCGGCTCTTCGCCCATTTCTGGGTACAGCTTTTTCTGCTGCTGCCGAAAGCGGTATTCAATATAGTAAACGCGCTGGTTTTCACGGCGCTGATCGCGCTCCTCGCCCGGCTTGCACAGCCGAAGGGCGAGCGGAACAACCTCATCCTCCTTATGATCTTCGGTGCCGTGTGGGTGTTCATTCCGGTGTTCGGGCAGATCTTTTTCTGGCTGGACGGGGCGTGCAACTATGGCTGGGGCTGTGCTGTTGGACTGGCGTTTCTCGCGCCGTATATCCGTCTTTTCGGGCATGATGCGGAAAAAAAGCCGGTATTCTGGATTTTGTGGATGCTCGCAGGCTTTTATACCGGCGCGTATCTTGAAAATGTGTCGGTCAGTGTGATCTTCTTTTCCGCGCTGCTGCTCCTTGGCCGCTGTGCGCTCCGAAAAAAGAAAAACGGCCTTTTGCCGTGGCTGCCGGTAATCGCGGCGGTTGGCGGTCTGCTCTTTATGCTGTCGTGTCCCGCGGAGGGAGGAAAAAGCGGCGTGGGAGAAACGCTCTCCACCGTCGGAACGGGGCTTGTCGCTGCGCTGCGGGCATATCGCTCGCTGGCTGTGCCGCTTGCCGTTTTTGCTGCTGCGCTGGTTATGGCGTTCTGGTATCGCGTCGACCGGGATCGGATCCTTCTTTCCGCGGCGCTTATGCTCGGCTCGCTCTGCGCCAACTTCTCGCTGAGCCTTGCCTCGTATTACCCGGAGCGATGCATCGCGTTCCCGGCGGTGCTGCTCATCGCGGCGGACGCCGTGCTTTTGTCGGAGCTGTTCTCCGGCAAGGCGAAGCTTTCCGTGCTGTGCGCAGCGGCGGTGCTCGTGCTGCCGACGCTCTACTGGGGCGTTTACGGCTTTGCCGATATTACGAACGTCTATCTTCAGGTTCGGACGAACGAGACGGCGATCGCCGAGGCAGCCGCGCGCGGTGAGAGCAGCGTGACCGTGCCGTATATCGAAACGCAGACGCGCTATTCGGCACTCGACGGGCTCAAATATCTCGATACCGAAAACCCGCAGAGCTGGCCGAACGATGTTATGGCAGATGTGTTCGGCATCGGTGAGATCCGGTGCGAGCCGGATGCTACGAAGGAGGCGGAGTAATGCTGTCGGTGGTTATCCCCGTCTATAATGAAGAGGCCGTGCTGGAAAAAACGGCCTCGGTCATCCGCAGCGTGCTGTCCGAGGCCGCGATCGCCTGCGAGCTTATTTTCGTGGACGACGGCTCCGGGGACGCCACCTGGGAGAAAATCACGGCGCTCTCCGCGTCTGGCGGCGGTGTCCGCGGGCTCCATTTTTCCCGGAACTTCGGTAAGGAAGCGGCGATCCTTGCAGGGCTGTCCGCGGCGAAGGGCGAGTGCTGCGTCGTGATCGACGGCGATCTTCAGCACCCGCCGGAGAAGATCGTGGAGATGTACCGTCTGTGGGAGCAGGGGTACGAGATCGTCGAGGGGCAGAAGTCCAGCCGCGGCACGGAGAGCCACGCGCACGGTCTCGCCGCGCGGGCGTTCTATTCGCTCATCAGCCGCGCGACCGGCATAGACATGGCCAATGCCTCCGATTTTAAGCTGCTCGACCGAAAAGCGGTCAACGTACTCATCAACATGCGCGAACGGAACGCCTTTTTCCGCGCGCTCTCCTCGTGGATCGGGTTCAAAACGGCGAGTATCCCCTTTGATGTGCAGGAGCGCGCGGGCGGAAGCTCCAAATGGTCAACGGCCGCGCTGGCCAAGTATGCCGTGGACAACATCGCCTCGTTTTCCGCAGCGCCCATGCAGATCGTCACGGTGCTCGGCGGCGTTATGCTGCTTGTAGCGCTCGTGCTCGGGACGATCGCGCTCGTGCAGAAGTTCTCCGGGCGGGCGCTCGGCGGCTTCACCACCGTGATCCTCATCCAGCTTTTTTCCAGCAGCATCATCATGATCAGTCTCGGCATCATCGGCTACTTCATTTCGAAAATTTACGAGGAAGTGAAGGGACGGCCGCGGTACATCATTACCGACACCTGCGGCGGCACGCCGGAGGGATGATCCCATAACAATAACGCAAAACGCTCCCTGCCGGATGCTTTCTCCGGCAGGGAGCGTTATATCTTTTTATTACAGCCCGTACAGCGATGCGACAGGCGCAGCAAGAACAACGGTGAGCAGCCCTGCCACAACGAGCGAGAGCGAGCTCATCGCGCCCTGGATCTCGCCCATTTCGAGCGCCCGGGACGTGCCGACGGCGTGCGCAGCTGTCCCGATGGCGACGCCCTGCGCGATGGGGCTCGTGATGCGGAAGAGACGGCACGCGCCCTCGGCGCAGATGTTGCCGAGAACGCCGGTCATGATGATGGCCGCGACCGTGAGCGAGGCATAGCCGCCGAGCTCCACGGAAACGTCCATGCCGATCGCCGTGGTGATGGATTTGGGGAGGAGCGTGGCGAACAGAGAGAAGTCCAGCCGGAAAAGTGCCGAGAGCGCAAATACGGTGACGAGGCTCGCAATGACGCCCGCGGCGATGCCGAGCGTTACGGCGAGTGCATTTTTCTTCAGCAGCTCAAATTTCTCGTAGAGCGGCACGGCCAGGCATACCGTGGCTGGGGTGAGCAGAAAATTGACGTACTTTGCGCCGCTGAGATAGCTGGCGTAGTCGATGCGGAACAAAAGAAGGATCCCAATGGAAAAGAGGATCCCGAGCAGCAGGGGATTGAAAAGCGCGAAATTCCACTTTTTCCGAATGACGCGCCCCAGCTCGAACGAGCCGATGGTGATCACAACGCCGAGAAAGGCGGAGGTTTCGATCAGCTCACGCATCGTCTCTCGTCCCCCTTTTCTGGCGCAGACGCATCACGCGCTGCGTTGTGCGTCCGGCGGCGGCGAGCACCGTGAACGTCGATACAACAACGATCGCAACAAACGGCAGCCACACGGGGCGCAGCACATCCCACTTTTCCAGCAGTCCCACGCCCGCCGGCACGAACAGCATCGGCATGATCTCCAGCAGAAACGCACTTGTTTCGCGAATGGCGTCCACTTTCAAAAGGCGAGTTTCCAGCGCCGTGAAGAGCAGGACGATCCCATATATGCTTGCCGGAACAGGCAGCGGCAGCAGATAATGCAGCAGTTCGCCGAGAAACGACACGAGCAAAATGATGCCGAATTGACGGATGTATTTCATGCGCTTGACCTTCTTACACAAAATCTTTTCTCTTTTTACCCGATTCGACAGAGTTTGTCAAGGCGAAAGCGGTTGTATATCTTAAAACATTGTGATATAGTATGTTTATAGAAGAATCCAGTCAGGAGGGAAAACCCATGCTGATCTCAACCAAGGGACGCTACGCGCTGCGCGTCATGGCGGATCTTGCCCGCAACGGCGGGGAAGAGTA
>CAKTBC010000037.1 GCA_934533005.1 uncultured Oscillospiraceae bacterium
CGTGTGCATCATCGCCACAATGATCCTCGTGATGATCTCCTCTTCCTCGTGCCTTTATTTCGGCGCGGAGGACGCCGTGATGACGCGCTTCCCGCGCGAGACGAACATCACGCTCAACGCGGAGAATACCGCGCAGCTCGAAGACGCCAATCTGGATATCTACCGCAAAGGCATTGCAGACTATGCCGCAGAGCACGACATTCCGGTGAAGAACGTACAGGACTACCGGTTCATCAATCTCTCCGGCATTCTCGACGGCGACACGGCGCAGTGCTATTACCGCCGAGCGGGAGTTTCGGTCTCGTACGCGGACATCCGCGATTTCTATATCATCTCCGCGAAGGACTACGCGGCCAAAACGGGCGAGACCGTTTCTCTTGCCGACGATGAGGTGCTCTTACTGACGAACAAGTGCTCCTATGACCGCGGCACGCTGACGCTTTCCATGGAGAATGTTTCGCACACATGGCGCGTTAAGTCTGTGCAGAGCGGTTCCATCGTTCCGCCGAGCGTCGGCGGGCTCGTCGCGCAGATCACGCTCATCGTGAACGATCCGGCCTCTGCCGTCGAGGGCTTCCGTACGCGGGATGAGGACGACATGACGCTGCTGCGATTCGAGTGGATCTACGGCTTTGATACCGGCCTGGACGACGAGGCGAGCATCGAGTTTGAATCCGATCTCACGAGCGCCATCGGCCAGCTTGTCCCGGAGACGGACAATGAAAACTTTGGCTACAGCTACCTTATGACGAACTCACGCGGGGGAGCGAGCGAGGATTTCTACGGCAGCTACGGCGCGCTCTTCTTCATCGGCATTATGCTCACGCTTGTGTTCATGCTCGCGGCGGTGCTGATCCTCTACTACAAGCAGATCTCCGAGGGCTACGAGGATCAGAAACGCTTTGAGATCATGCAGAAGGTCGGCATGACGAAAAAGGAGATCCGCCGCAGCATCGATTCCCAGCTGCTGACCGTGTTCTTCCTGCCGCTGCTGCTGGCGGGTGTGCACCTTGCGTTCGCCTTCCCGATGATCCGGCGGCTGCTCGAGCTGTTCTCACTTTACAACGTCGGCCTCTTCGTCACCACGACGCTCGTGAGCTTCGGCGCTTTTGCACTGCTCTATACGATCGTCTACCGCCTGACGGCGAAGGCGTACTATAACATCGTAAGCGCATAAAACTTTTGGAAGGGCGGAGAAAACTCCGCTCTTTCCGTTTTAAACAAACCTTAAAGACCCCTTAATGGCTTTTGCTCTGCGGTGCGTGATATCCTTGGCATCACAGGGAAAGGAGAAACCGCCATGCAAACCGTAAAAATGATAAACTTCATCCTGATGTGCCTGTTTTTCGCCTGCTATATGTATCAGTTTTTGTACATACCCGTGTCGTGGCTGCCGCGCAAGCGGCGGGCGCAGGAGGTGCCGCTGCACCGCTTTGCAGTCCTCATCGCCGCGTGCAACGAGGAGGCTGTCATCGGAAATCTTCTGGACAGCATCAAAGCGCAGAGCTACCCCGAGCGCTTTCTCAAGGTATTCGTTGTGGCCGACAACTGCCGCGACAAAACCGCGGAGACGGCGCGCGCCCACGGCGCGGAGGTCTATGAGCGGCACAACGCCTCGCTTCGCGGCAAGGGCTACGCGCTGGACTTCCTCCTGCGCGAGATGGAACGCCGCGCGCACAACGAATTTGACGGCTACATCGTCCTTGATGCGGACAACGTGCTCGACCGCGATTTTGTTTCGCACATGAATGAGACGTTCTCTGATGGCAAGGACATCGTCACCTGCTACCGCGATTCGAAAAACTACGGCGACAACTGGATCTCGGCGGGCTACGGCCTCTGGTTTCTGCGTGAGTCGCGCTATCTGAACGGCGCGAGATCGCGCATCGGCTCGAGCTGCGGCGTGTCCGGTACGGGCTTTCTCTTCTCGCGCGCCGTGCTCGAGGAGCAGGGCGGCGGCTGGCCGTTCCACCTGCTGACCGAGGATATCGAGTTCACCATCGAGAACGTGACGGCGGGCCGCCGCGTCGGCTACTGCCCGGAGGCCGTGCTCTATGATGAGCAGCCCGTCCGCTTCAAGCAGTCCTGGGCACAGCGCCTGCGCTGGTCGCGCGGGTATCTGCAGGTGTTCCGCAAATACGGCGGAAAGCTCCTCTCCGGCATGTTCCGCGGCAGCTTCTCCTGCTACGATATGGCAATGAGCATCATGCCCGCAGCAGTCTTGACGGGGCTGAGCATCGTGGTAAACCTCGGCGCGGCGGCGATCAACGTGTTTCATTACCATGAATGGGACGTGCTTGCGGTGTCAGCACTGCAAACTCTTGCCAATCTCTATCTGACGCTCTTCGTCCTCGGCGCGATCACGACCGTGACGGAGTGGCGCAGCATCCATTGCACCGCCTGGAAAAAGGTCGCCTATGTATTCACGTTCCCGGCGTTCATGCTCACGTATGTGCCGATCGTGGTGCAGTCGCTCTTCGTAACACCGGAGTGGACGCACATCGACCACACCCGCGCCGTCACCGTGCAGCAGATCTGCGCGCCGGACTACCGCGACGCGGTATAAAGCCCAATTACCCGCTCTCGTCTTTCGCAGACGGGAGCGGACTGCATTTTTGGAGTAGACAACCGCGGCAAAATGCAGTAAAATCCCACCGCAGGAGGATGAACTATGAAAACGAAAAAAAGGCTCCGCGCTCTGACGGGAGCCATAACGGATATCGTCCTGGCCGCGGTGATTCTGCTTGTATTTGCTTATTTCCACCACGGGAGAATGTATCTTCTGGGACGGGGCTTCGTGGAAGCGCCCGCCGCGACAGCGCAGCCCACGGCCGCCGCAGCGGCGCAGCCGACGCCCGAAACGGAAGCGCCGGACGAAACGCTGGTCGCCAACGGCCCCTTCACCGACGGAACGGTGGAGCAGACGGAGAACTCCTACCGCAGCGCCAACGTCAGCGTGAGTTGGACGCGGCACGAGTATAACGGGGAGAAGGGACTCGTCGTTTACTATATTGCGGATATCTATCTCCGCTCCCCGGAATATCTGCGCACGGCGTATGTGACGGACGGCTACCGGAGCGTGCAGGATATGGCGGCAGAATCCAACGCCATTCTTGCCATCGACGGGGATTATGGCTTCTCGCGGGACTATGGCCCCATTGTGCGGAACGGCGTGCTCTTCCGCGACCGGGATTTTGAGGACGCGCTTGTCTACTATGCGGATGGCTCGATGAAGATCTTCTCCTCCGGGAGACTCGACATGGACGCGGAGCTTGAAAAGGGCGCCATGCAGGTGTGGTCGTTCGGCCCGTCGCTGCTGGATGCCGAGGGGAAGAGCCTTGACCGGTTCAACACGAACATCGCCGGACTGAACCCGCGCGCGGCGCTCGGATACTATGAGCCGGGGCATTACTGCTTCGTCGCCGTGGACGGGCGCGGAGAGGGCGGCTCGCGCGGCTTCAAGCTCTCGGAGCTTTCGCGGCTTTTTGAAAGTCTCGGCTGCGCGCTTGCCTACAACTTTGACGGCGGGAAATCCGCCGTTATGGTCTGGGACGGAGATACGACCGTGAATCAGCCCTCCGGCGGCGGGCGGAACGTGACTGACATTATCTACATTGCAAAGGAGTGACCGCCGGTGAAAGGGAAAAATATCGTCTCGCATCTGACGGCGGCGCTCGCGCTTGCCGTGGCTGTGATATTGGTGATCGATCTTTTCTTCAACAGCGCCATGCGCCTTGCCGCGGGGCATGAATTCAAATACCTTTGTCTGGCGCTCTGTGCGTGCGCTCTCGTGTGCGCGGAAATGAAACGCTGATGCGTAAGGGGAGAAACGGGTTGAAGCTTTATTTCAAGCAGCGGTTTTTCTCGTGGTTCGATAGCTACGATATCTACGACACCGCCACCGGCGCGACAGCCTTCACCGTCGAGGGCAAGCTCGCGTGGGGGCATTGCCTGCACATTCTCGATCCACAGGGGCGGCATATCGCCACCGTGGAGGAGCGCGTGCTGACGCTTCTGCCGAAGTTTGAGCTGTATATCGGCGATCGGCACATCGGGGAGATACGCAAGGAGTTTACGCTTTTCCGTCCCGCGTTCGCGCTGGACTTCAACGGCTGGCGCGTGCAGGGCAGCTTCCTGGAATGGGACTACACGATCGAGGACGCGGCGGGCCGCACCGTTGCGCGCATATCAAAGGAGCTCCTCCATTGGACGGATACCTACACCATCGACGTGCCGGATGCGGGAGACGCACTGTGCGCGCTTATGGTCGTCCTCGCCATCGACGCGGAAAAGTGCTCGCGCGGCGGCTGATACAGAACATAAAATATGCTCCCGCGGAGATTTCTCCGCGGGAGCATATTTTGCATGTCAATCCGTGAGGATCTTTTTCACCATGATGATCTCGTTCGTCCGGCACTCAACCGTAAAGCCGCCGCGGAGGAAGAGCGCCACGGAGGGGTTGTCTGCGGAAATATCGTCATAGAGTGTATCGACGCCGTTTTCCTTTGCCGCCGCGCACAACAGCGCGAGCCCTGCCGCGCCATAGCCCCGGCGGCGGTAAGGGGCGTACACGATCACGTCGGCGAGATATTTTTCCCCGTCAAAGTGATAGGCGATCTCCCCGACGAACTCGCCGGAAGCGCTCTCGCGGAGATAGCGGTAATACCGTCCCTCCGGGTGCGCGACCCAGCGGCCGTACCAGTCCGGCCAGCGTTCCTCCGGAAAATCCACCGTGCCGCCGTAAGCGCCGTTATAGGCCATCGTCGCTTCGTCGGCAAGCATTTTCCGCCGGAACCACAGCTCATCGGGACGGGGGAGATATGCTTCGATCATTCTTTCGTTTCAAACTCCTTCGCTACATCCTCCAGCAGCTTGCGGATGGGCAGATGCTGCGGGCAGACGTGCTCGCATTTGCCGCACTTGACGCAGTCGGACGCCTTGCGCCCGTCCATGGTGTGGATATCATAGTAGTAACCGGCGTTCCAGTCATGGTAGAGCTGCCGGGTGTTCATCGTGGCGAACAGGTCGGGAATGGCAATGTGCTTCGGGCAGCCGTCTGTGCAGTAGCGGCAGGAGGTGCAGGGGATGAGGTGCTTGCTGCGGAAAATGTCCTGCACGCGTCCGATCGCGGCGAGCTCGGTATCGTTGAGCGGCCGGAAGTCCGCCATGAACGAGAGATTGTCGCGCATCTGCTCCATGCTGCTCATGCCGGAGAGCACCATCATCATGCCGGGAAACCCTGCGGCAAACCGGAGCGCGTAGCTGGCCGGGCTGCCGCCGTGCAGTTCATCGAGAACGGCCTTTGCTTCCTCCGGGAGATTGACGAGATTGCCGCCCTTGACCGGCTCCATGACGATGACGGGTTTTCCGTGCTTCACACAGACCTCATAGCACTTGCGGCTCTGCACCGCGGGGTCATCGTAGTCCAAGTAGTTGAACTGGATCTGCACGACCTCGATCTCCGGATACTCAGTCAGGATCTGCTCGAGCACCTCGGCGCGGTCGTGGAACGAAATGCCGACGTGACGCACCTTACCCTCGGCCTTGAGCGCGAATGCGGTCTCATACGCGCGGCACGCCTTGAAGTGCGGATAGTTGAGCGCGCACTGCGAGTGCATCAGATAGAAATCGAAATACTCCACGCCGCAGGCGGCGAGCTGCTCTTCCAATACGGGACGAATGTCCGCCTCTGTCTTAAAATAATTTTCGGTCAGCTTGTCTGCAAGAACGTAGCTCTCGCGCGGATAGCGGCTCGTGAGACACTCGCGCAGCGCGATTTCGCTCTTCTCCTTGAGATAGCCGTGGGCGGTGTCAAAATAATTGAATCCGGCGTCAAGAAACGCATCCACCATGCGCTCGGTCTCCTCGGTGTCGATCTCGCCGTCCTTCATCGGCAGACGCATAAAGCCGAAGCCAAAGATCTTTTTGATCTTCTCCATATCCGATCTCCTTTTGCGATGTTTTATGACTTGTTCGACTTTTTATGTCCCCGGCCGGTGAGCTTGAATTTCAGCCAGGCAATAGCGTACTGGATGATATACCGGAAGCCGACTTCGCCGTTGCGGTACATTTTCAGCAGTTCGTCCTTATACTCCCATCGGGGGATCCCGGAAGCGGTGTACTGCACTTTCTGCTCGCGGGTCTCGATCCCCTCCGCCGCGAAATCATCCATCATGAAAATGGCATTGCGCAGCGCTTCCGGACGAATATCGGCCGGTTTTTCGCGCAGCGCGCCAACGTCTTCAAAAACGGTGCTCCACAGCTTCGGTATATCGAAGGAATACATCTGCTCTATACTGCTCCGGGCGGCGCGGCTCATTTTTTTCCATTCCGCCGGATCGGCAAGTATTTCCGCGATGGCCTTTGCAGCGGCGGAAATGTCGTTCTGTGCCACAATTTTTACGCCGGCATTGTTGCGGATAAGGTCGATGTTCGGGAGATCATATACGACGGCGGGCGTGCCGCAGGCGAGACCTTCAGTCAGTGTCATCGGAGATCCTTCAAACTCGGATGTGAGTAAGAATACAGCGCAGTTTTGATAAAAAGAAAGAACATCCTGCCGGTATCCGTGCAGTTCAACGCAGTCCGTAAGTTCGCGCTTTTCGATTTCCTTTTTCAATTGATCCTCGTAGAGCTTCAAATCGGCTCTCCCGACGATGTGCAGTTTAGCCGGTACGCCGGACTGAATCAGCTTATCCAAAATTCGGATCGCATCCAGTGGCCGCTTCTCCGGAGATATGCGGCCAAGCCAGAGAATCTCCAGCGGACGGGCCTTGCCAGCCGATCCGGCGCATTTTTGAAAATCAAAGGTGAGAGGATTCAGCGTTTTATAAACGCGCGGATGTACCATGGACCACCAGCTGTAATCGAGGTCAGACAATGTGATCACGGCATCAGTCAGAGAGTAAAGCGTTTGAATGAGAAGGCTTTGTATGGCGGCGGGAGTATAGTCTGTTTTTAATCCAAAGGAAAAAACGCTGTGGGTGTGGATGATAAAAGGAATGTGCAAGCTTTTGATCGCCAGAATGTCTGCTTCCAGACTCTGCGCTACCCATGCATGGTATACGACGGCGTCGACGTCATACCGTTTGAGCATGTTCTGCAGGAAACCAATACGGCGGGCATAATCCGCCGATGTGCGGCTTGAAAGCGTCGGGAGAACGATGCGGATCACACTGTTGGGGTATTCATAATCTGTCGGCCGTTCCGGCTCGTCCGTGAATAAAATGACCCGCATTCCCGACTCAAGCCAAATGGGAATCAGCTTGGAAATGACCCGCTCCACTCCGCCATTATGCATCCGGTGATAAAATGTCGCAATTGTCCGGATGGGGCGCGGCTCCGCTTCCAGCGCTCCCGATGCCTTCCAGCTGCGAATCATTGCGGTTTTTTGGCGATAATTGCAGGAATCATAATAATGAACCAAGCTGCCAAGAAAAAGCTTTTCGTCAAAACACTCCAATGCCAGAGGAAACTGCGTCTTCATGTCCGGCATAGCCGGTATGGTTTTCCAGCTATAAAGAACCGCGTCAATAAATGTTTTTTCCAAAGTGGCCAGCGAACGATCGGTAATTCCATTCGGGTCAAACTTTTCGGAAAACGTCCTCAAAAGCTGAAGAATCCGCCCTTGACGAATACAGTTTTGAATGGCTTGATTATTTATGCTTTTTCCGCCGGTAATGCCCACGCCAAACCGATAAAAATAAAGTTTGTCGCTGGTCGAACTATAGCTGTTGGAGAACATGGCGATCAAATAAAAGAGATAAAGATCCTCCGCAATATCAAACCGTTCGTTCGCAAAGAAGCTGACGGCTTTTCGGACGATATCGCCATCGTATATCTTGTTCCAAAGCGTATAGCCGAAGAGATGTTCTGCCAGAGCGTCGTGGATCAATTCACCGGCGCGAGTATACCGTAATGTGCCGTTATGAGGTTTGAGGAGAAGGCGCAGATTGTTGATTTCCTCCGTGGTGACAGAAGCGGAAGCTGCAAGGATCTCTGTTCCAAACTGCACCATATCGGCATCTTCTTCGGTGATCTTGCGATAAGCGGCTCGGCAGGCATTGTGCTGGAGATAGTCGTCACCATCGAGAAACATAATGTATTTGCCGGCAGAGGCGAGAATGCCGGCTTTGCGAGCCAATCCGGCTCCGCAGTTCTCCGGAAGATCGATTTGCCGGAAGCGGGGATCATCCGCAGCAAATTTCGCGATGATCTGCCCGGATGAATCGGTGGAGCAGTCGTTTACGCAGAGGATTTCAATATCTTTCAGCGTCTGCTCCGCAAGAGAGTCCAACGTCTGATGCAGATACTTTTCTGCGTTATAGATCGGCACTACAATGGATACTTTCGGCTGGTTTGGCATTTCTCTCTGTTCCTCTCAATGCATGCTAAAACTTTTATTATATAGATGCGTAAAATTACGAAAAAGTTCTGCATCAAGTATAGCATCTGCCGAAAAAAATGACAAGGAGAAAGGGCAGAAAGGGAAAACTTGCCTTGCTTATTACGATATCTTCCTTGCCCTTTAACCGTTTGCGTGTTATTCTTCTCCCGGAATGAGATGACCGTAAACAAAAAGAAGGTAGAACCGATGAAATTTCATGAACTTCGAAGAGCGGAGGATATTATGGCGCTCACGACGGAGACAGGTTTCCTGCCGCTGTTTGCCGGAGACATTCCCGGCTTTTCTGTGGAGGACGTCTGCCCGCCGGAACTGTGGTTTTCCGACGAGGCGGATGGCCCGTGGGAGTGGAAAGGCCCCATTGCCCGGAGCGGGACGTGCGTTTACGGGAAGTTTTTTGGCGGCAGAGCCGGGTTCGTCAGCCGGGAGTGGTTCCCGGATTTTGCCAACCTTCGCCGGGACGGATACGACTTTGACGCCCGTTATGATGACGGCCTCGCGTCCCGCAAGGATAAGGACGTCTACGATACGATCGCAGCGCACGGCGCGATCCTCTCCCGGGAACTCAAACGCCTCCGCAATTACCGTAAGGGCGGCAACACGGGCTTCGATACGGTGATCACGCGCCTTCAGATGCAGAGCTATGTTGTTATCGGAGATTTTGTCTATTTGCAGGATAAATTCGGCCGTCCCTACGGCTGGGGCGTGGCGGAATACACGACGCCGGAGGCACAGTTCGGCTATGACTACGTTGCCTCGGCCTACCGCAGAAAGCCGGAAGAATCGAAGGAACGCATTTTCGAGCATCTGCGCGTTATCCTGCCGGAGGCGAGGGAAGAACAGCTCTGGAAGCTGCTCCGATAACTTCGATATGAACCGTCGGCCGCAGGCAAACTGTCTGCGGCCGACGCGTCGTTTTCGCACTGCGCTTATTTCAGCCCTTTCGTGAGCGGGATGAGCATCAGCAGCACAACGATGCCGATGATACCAACCACGATGCCGAGGATCATCTTGCCGAACACCATACTCAGACACATACCGACGCCGAGCAGCAGCGCGCCGACAATGCCGAGAAGAACCGTTCCCGCCGTTTTTCCGCTGACCGTGATGGGAGTCTTGCCCTCCATCTTGCGCCAGATGAGCAGCGTGACGAGACCAAGCGCCAGACCGATGACGCCGCAGACGATGCCCTGCGTGCGCATGTTCCATTTGGGCAGGAGCGCCATGCACATGCCCAGCGCGAAGAATACGCCGTTTACCGTACCCAGGATCATTGCTGCAAAATTGCTCTTTTTCATTGTGATGTTTCTCCTTTTATAATTGTTTTTAATTTTTACTTTGCGCCTTTACTTTGCGCCTTTCAGCCGGGCCTTTGCGTCTTCCACGGACTCGCCGCCGTGTGTCAGATACTGGTCAACGAAGCCGTCCTCGATCTTTCTGTACCCGCCGGCGATCTTTGTGTTTGCCTGTATGAGCTTTGATTTTGCCACTGCGTTTTTGCCTCGCTTTCTTTTGGATTTCTGGCGTAAGCATACACCGCGATTGTTTGTAAATTGCTCGTCTTGTGTTTGCGAAATATTAAAAAGAAAACCGCCGTGTTTTTTTGAATTGCACCCCATTTATTAGACAAGTATGATAAAATACTTGTACTAAGGAATGGGGTGCATTTCTATGCCAAAAGGCATACCGAACAAACGATACACACCGGAATTTAAAAAGCTGGTCGTAGAAACGATGCAGAAGGAGCGGCTCGGCTATAGCGAAACATGCCGTCGGTTTGATGTAAACAGCCGGGATCAAGTCAAATCATGGGAACGAATCTATCTGGAAGAAGGCCCGGAGGGCTTTGCCATAGAGCGCAGAGGTCGCGGCAGAAAGGGACGGCCTCCGAAGCAGCTGCGAAAGAGGCAGAAGAAGATCTGTTGGCAGAAGTTCAACGGCTGCGTGCGGAGAATGAATACCTAAAAAACTTGCAAGCCTTGGTTTTGGAAGACGAGCGACGCCAGCGCAAAAGACGCAGGTAGTTCAGAAGCTGAGGCAAAGACATTCTCTGGAAATTCTTCTCTCAATCGCTCAACTGCCCCGTGCAACCTTCTACTATCATCTGAAACGAATGAATTGCGCAGATAAATACGAATCTGCCAAAGAAGAAATTACGGCAATTTACCACGAAAACAAGGGAAGATACGGCTACCGCCGTATCACGACGGAACTTCGCAGCCGGGATTTGCCCTTGAAGCACAAGACAGTCCAGCGGCTTATGAAGGAGTTGGGACTGGTCTGCCGTGTCCGAATGAAGAAGTATCGTTCTTACAAGGGAGAAACGGGTAAAATCGCGCCGAATCTGCTGAATCGGGACTTTCATGCGGATAAACCGAATCAGAAGTGGGTCACGGATGTGACGGAGTTCAGCTTATTCGGAGAAAAGCTCTATTTGTCTCCCGTTCTTGATCTGCACAGCAGCGATCTGGTCAGCTATACTATCTCGGATCGTCCGGTGCTGGGTATGGTAACGGCTATGCTGGACAAGGCTTTTGAGAATATCCCGGACGGAACAAACTTGATTCTGCACTCCGATCAGGGCTGGCAGTATCAGCACAAGCAGTACCAGCGGATGCTCCGAGAAAAGGGCGTCCGGCAGAGCATGAGCCGAAGGGGAAACTGTCTGGACAATGCTGTGATGGAAAACTTCTTTGGTTTGCTCAAGAGTGAACTGCTGTATCTGCAGGAATTTCGATCCATGGAGCACTTCAAACAGGAACTCATAGAATATCTGGATTACTACAACAACTGCAGAATTAAGGCAAAGCGAAAGGGCTTGCCGCCTGCTATTCACAGACAACAAGCCCTTTCGGCGGCTTGAACAATTTGCGCTTAATTTTTTTGTCTAACTTTTTGGGGTCACTTCATTCCCTCATCGGCGGCAGCGAAGATATTCTTTTTATAATATTTGTTGCGCCTTCTCGCAGACGGCGCAGACTTCGTCATATTTGGAATCGATCAGCGGCGTAATTTTCTCTGTTCTGCGCCGTCTGGCTCCACGATATCCGAAATATGCCGCGCCCCAGAGCGCAAAGCCCGGAATACCCAGAAGCATGGTCAGCCAGATGACCGGCGTGGCCGCCGTCACGGCAAAGACCGAGCCTGCCATGAATGCGCACCCGAGCAGCCCGCACGAGAGTGAAACGATCGTCGGCACGGAGCCTTTCGAGGCTTCCAGCGCGGCAATCTCCTGCATGCACGCCTCATAGTGCCGTTGCAGGCGCGTCAGCTCCGTTTTGTTCAAAATACTGCGGCTGCGTTTGAAGTGGAGCGTGACTTTGCCTCCGGATTTTTCATTCGGCAGATTTTCGTCCGGCTTCCAGCCGAAGCTTGCATAGCCGTCCATATACTGCGAGCACAGTGCGTCCTCGATGGTGACCTTCAGATAATCATAGCTTTCCATTTATTCCGCCTCTTCTTTATGCGCTTTCGGCATGATGACCGTGAACGTGCTGGCCTTGCCGGGGGCGCTTTCTGCCTTGATCTGAAAACCGTTTAATTGCAGCACCCGAAGCGCCAGCGCAAGGCTGAGACCGTTTCCCGCCATCGCGTGCGAGGTATCCCCCTGGTAGAACTTTTCAAACATGTGCTTTTTCGTGTTCTTGTCCATGCCGCAGCCTGTATCCCGCACCGACACATAGACATTGCTTTCATCCGAGGTCTCCGTCAGCGTGATGCTGCCGCCCGGCTCGGTGAACTTCACGGCATTGGAAAAGAGATTGTTCCACACAAGCTCCATGAGCGCCGGATCGTCGGCGATCTCCGCGCGGTCTTCCATGTCGGCATCAAAGTCCAGCGCCTTTTCCTCCCACGCCGTTTCAAAGCCCAGAGCGCATTCGGCGAGCTGTGCGCAGACATCGTAGACCTGCGTGTCCGGCGTGATGTTCTGCTTTTCCAGCTTATTGAGCTTTAAGATGTTGGTTATGAGATCGGACAGGCAGCGGGAGGACTGGTAGATCGTGTCCGCATACTCGCGCTGGGCATCGCTCAGCTTTTCCATGCGCAGCAGCTCGGCGTTGTTCTGGATGACGGCCAGCGGCGTTTTGATCTCATGGGAGACGTTGGAGAAGAAATCCGTTTTCAGCGTTTCGATGCTGCCGAGCTCCTCCACCATTTTGTTGAAATCCATGATCATAATATCCAGATAATCCAGCTTGTCCGAGGTGTGCAGCGGCGGGATGTAAACGGAGAAATCGCCGCCTGCGACCTGCTCTGTCGCTTCGGCCAGCTTATGCATTGGTTCTTCATAGACTCGCTGTATCTGGCGGCGGGTGAAGAGTGTCAGACCGCCCGCGACCGCCGACCAGTAGAGAATGGGAACGACGGTCTGCCAGAAGTCGTTCCATCCAAGCTGATTCATGCCGACGATGAGGCCGGTGTGGATGCCGCTCATCAAAAGCAGCACGCCGAGATACACGAAAAACAGCGATGGCGGGAAGCGGCTGTCTTGGATCTTCGGTACGAACGTGCGCTTTTCCTTCATTTCAGCACCGCCTTGTAGCCGAGCCCACGCACGGTTTTGATCTCAAAACCGTCGCAGGCAGAGAATTTATCGCGCGGCTTCGTGATATATACGTCCACCGCCCGCAGGCTCGTGTCCGAATCGATACCCCAGAACTCGTCCATGAGCTGCGCGCGGGAAAAGGTCTTTTTGGGGTAGGAGAGAAGCTTATAAAGAATATTGAACTCCCGCGTTGTGACCGGGATCTCTTCGCCGTCGATGGAAGCGGTCAAGCCGTCAGCATCCAGCTCCAGATTGCCGACCGTGAGCTTTCGCTCCATCTCGATGTTTGCCCGGCGCAGCAGCGCCCGGACGCGAAGCAGCAGCTCGTCAAGCTGCACGGGCTTTACCATATAGTCGTCAATGCCGAGCTGAAAGCCCTTCTGCTTGGCGGGGAGATCGTCTCTGGCGGACATGAATAGGATCGGGATGTGCTTGTTGACACGGCGGACGCTCTCGGCAAACTCGAAACCGTCAATGTCCGGCATCATAATGTCGGAGATGATAAGGTCGTAGAGATTATTGTACATCTCGTCATAGGCGTCGTTTGCGTGCAGGCAGCCCTTGGCCGCAAAGCCGCAGTCGTTCAGGTAAGTACAGACTGCCTGATTGAGCTTTGCGTCATCTTCGAGAACAAGAATATGGATCATATGGATTCCTTGCTTCGGATTTCTTTCGTGGCGCGGTGAATCATATAAACCGCAATGCCGAGAATGATCACACAGACCCCGCCGCCGGTGGCGCCGGACATGACGGCGCGGAACCGTTCACCGCTGCTGCTGCCGAATTGCGCAAGCATCGCCGTTTCCAGCGCCAGCATGGACACGAGCGCCGCCGCAAGATTGACCGCTTTTGCCGCCGACAGAATGGGGCTCCGGCAGCGCCGGAAGCGTACAACGTTCCGAATGGCTGTGATGACATTATAAAAGGGGTACAGCAAAGGGGTACAGCGCCATAGCGTAAATGAGATACCCGGCGTAATGGAACCCCTCGTTTTCCTGCACAACCAGGATCACCACACCCGTCAGCGCAAGAGTCATGACAGCCAGCACTACGCCGCATAGCCGGTAGCGTTTCCACTCGGAGTCAATGTTTGTGCCAAAAGCATTGCGTCCGGCATGACGGACAAGAGCAAAGCGCGTCACGGCCAGCAGCAGATAGTAGACCGCAAGCGTGCCGAACCATACGGAACGGTAATATACGCCGAACGCGAACTTCCAAACGGCGTAAAGAATGTTCAGCGCTAAGCCGCGATACAGGGAAACGTATATATTGAAGGATACATCCGTTTGGTATCTTTGCAGCACAGGGAGCCACCGCTTTGGGAACGGGAGCTTTTGCAAAATTCGATTCACGGCGGACACTCCCTTTCCAAAGAATAATTATATCATACGGTTCCTATGTTTCGCCATTGTTTGCGTTTTGTTTGAGAATTGTTAACGCGGAGTGTTCTTCTTGCAAATCTGCTCCGGCGCGGATAAAATGAGGACATCACCCGCGGTGCGAAAGGAGCAATACCATGCCGGTATCGGTGGAAAAGAAGCCTTTTGGCGTGACGAAAGACGGAGAGAGCGTCAATACTTATATTATAAGGAACGATGTGCTGGCCGTGGAGATCATGGAGTACGGCGCGACAATCCGCTCGCTGCTGGTGCAGCACGGCGGTGTGCGGACGGATGTGGTGTTGGGGTATGATACGCTCCGGGAATATGAGGAAAACGACGGCTATCTTGGCGCGTGTGTCGGGCGCGTGGGAAACCGTATCGGCGGCGCGGCTTTTGCACTGAACGGGAAAACCTACACGCTTGCCAAAAACGACGGGGAGAACCATCTGCACGGCGGCGTGCGCGGCTTTGATAAATACGTTTGGGCGGCGGAAGAACTGCCGGACGGCGTCCGCTTTGCGCGCGTATCGCCGGACGGGGAAGAGGGGTATCCCGGAACGCTGCGCGCCGCCGTGAGCTACCGCCTGCAGGGGAACACGCTGGCGATAGAGTATGAAGCATCCGCCGATGAAGATACTCTCTGCAATCTGACGAATCACAGTTATTTTAATCTCAACGGGGGCGGCGCTGTTCTGAGCCATACGCTGCAGATCAACGCGGAAGAATTCTTGGAAAACGGCGCGGCGACGCTGCCGACCGGAAATCGCTTGCCGGTGGCCGGGACACCCTTTGACTTCCGCGTGCCGAAGCGCATTGGGCAGGATATTGGCGCAGATGATATCCAGCTCCGTAACTGCGGCGGCTACGACCACAATTTCTGCCTGACCGGAGACCCGGCGGCGGTGCTGCGGGGCGATGTATCCGGCATCACCATGAAGGTGCGGACAACGCTTCCGGGTGTGCAGCTCTATACCGCAAACGTCCTGACTGAGCGGCGCGGCAAGAATGGCGCTGTCTACGTGCCACGCGGCGCACTGTGTCTGGAAACACAGTATTTCCCCAACGCCATGGCGTGTGAGGGCTTTGAAAAACCCATTTTACGCGCCGGAGAGTCCTGGAACCACCGCACGACGCTGGCATTTTCGGGAACGTGAAGCTGCATATTATTGATTGGCGCCGCACAGCAACGATAACAGCAATCAAATAACCCTCTTTGGGTTGAAGTTTTCGATTCGACACTGCCAGACTATAGTTTTGGTTCCCGGATGTGGGGAAGTGTGGCAGCGCCTTTAGGGAATATGGACTTACCAGCATACGAAAACACAGGAGAGACGGCAATCCCTTGCCGACTCTCCTGCGTTAATTTTATCTATTTGACAGCTTCCCTTTATGATAACCCAAGGGGCTATGATTGAGCCTACGGCTGGTGAGTGCGGATTATGTAAGAAGAGATCATCTCGATAAACTGCGAAGCGGAAGGCTCGGCTTTCAGCGGATAACCTGCTATCTGGCAGAGCAGATCGGGATTGACAGACCATGCGCGGGAAACGGCGGTTCGGATGCTTCACGAAAAACGCATAAAAACCGGTGTTTATGGCGGAACGGGTGGGATTCGACCTGCGCTGCGGCGTAGGCCGTCTCGGGTGGCAAAGTGCCCCCGGCACTTTGCCAAGAGCCCTCGGGTTCGAATCCTGCAATACCAAAACAAACCGGACACCCTTTGCAGGATGCCCGGTATAGCATGCAAACCAAATCGAAGCCCAGCGCAGTGGGTTCGATTTGGAAAGGAAAAACAACACCATCGGTCGATCGGACGCCGCTTGCGACGGCTGACGACCTCATGGTGTTGCTTTGACGTGGCGGAGCGGGTGGGATTCGAACCCACGTGCCCGTGAAGGCCAACGGTTTTCGAGTTAGAGTCGCTATCCGGACTTTGAAGGAAAACGGCGGAAACTCACGGACAATGCGAGAGTTTGCAAACCC
>CAKTBC010000038.1 GCA_934533005.1 uncultured Oscillospiraceae bacterium
CAAGATGATTGCTCTTGTTGGTAGACATCTGATTGCAACTCCTTTCTCTCGAATCGAACACGTTTTTGCTGTGTCCGTGCCTATTTTGACCGCAAGCACCGGCGTTATACAAATTCGGAAAATGCAATTTTTGTCATTAAAAACCTCCCTGCGGATAATTCATCCGCAGGGAGGTTTGTCAATCCAGTAAAAGTGTCCGAAGCGTATCGACGCTCTCGGCGATCGTATCGGTGCCCTCGGCTTCCAGCTCCTCGCGGCTTCCGTAACCATAGAGCACGCCGATAAAACCGATCTGCGCCATCTTCGCGCCGATGGCGTCGTGCGACCGGTCGCCGACCATGACGCAGCCGGTCTTGTCCGTGATGCCCATTTCATAGAGCGCGTGCAGGATCACTTCGCATTTGTCCGGCGGTTCCCGGTCGAGCGGAATGCCAGAGACAACATCGATGTACTGCCGCAGATGAAAGTGCTCGAGGATCTGCTCGGAGAAAACGGTTGGCTTGCCAGTGGCCACGGCGATCCGTGTGCCGGACGCTTTCAGATCGCGCAGCAGCTCCGGAATGCCCGGGTACACTTCGTTTTCAAAAAGGCCGATGGTCGAAAAGCGCTCGCGGTAATAGCCAAGAAGCTCCTGCGCTTCCTCCGGCGTTGCGTTTGCGTAGACCTCAAACGACCGGAGCAGGGGAGGACCGATGTACTTGTGATAGCTCTCGATCGGGCCGACCGGGCGCCCGGCCTTTTCCAGCGCATAGCGGACGCTGCCGCAGATGCCCTGCACCGGATCGGTCAGCGTGCCGTCCAGATCAAAGAGTACGGTGGAGTACTTCATTCAGCGCTCCTCCCGGAAGTACGAAAGGCCGAGAGACGCGGGAGGCTGATTTTCACGCTTGTCGCGCATGGAGGAAATGACCAGCACAACGATCGTGACAACGTAGGGGATCATCTTGTAAAGCTCTTTGACGGCAAGGTTCGTGCCGGTGGGCAGGAACAGATACAGGATATACAGTCCGCCGAAGAGGATGGAGGACAGCACGCCGACGTCCGGCTTCCAGATCGTGAAGATAACGAGCGCGATGGCAAGCCAGCCGCGGTCGCCGAAGGCGTCGTTCGACCAGATGCCACAGGCGTAGTCCATAACGTAGTACAGACCGCCAAGCCCGGCGATCATGCTGCCGGTGCAGGTGGCGACGTATTTATATTTCCGAACGTCGATGCCGGCGGCGTCCGCAGTATTCGGGCTTTCGCCAACGGAGCGAAGATGCAGTCCGACGCGGGTCCGCTTGAGAACATAGGCCGCGGCAAAGGCAATGATGATCGCGACGTAGGCGAGAAAACCGTAGCTCAGAAAGATCTTCCCAAACCAGCCGAGCTTATCCGCAAAGGGAAGCGACGCGCTGAAAAAGGCACTTGTGCGGGAAAGGGCAATGGAGGGTACGTCTGCGCCGGAGAGCTTGATGAGCGAGCCGCCGAAGAAGTTGCCGAAGCCTACGCCGAACGTTGTCATGGCAAGACCAGTCACGTTCTGGTTCGCGCGGAGCGTTACCGTGAGGAAGCAGTAGAGCAGACCCATCAGCAGCGAGCCGAGGAGCGAGCAGAGCAGGGGGATGATAACGGCAAATAACGGGTTGAGCGCGCCCGGCGCTGGGACGGCACTCTCATAGAAGAACGCGCCGATAACGCCGCAAATACCGCCGACATACATGATGCCTGGAATGCCGAGATTGAGGTTGCCGGACTTTTCCGTAAGCGTTTCGCCGGTGCTGCCGAGCAGCAGCGGGATACCCTGAACCACGGCTCTCGGAATGAACGATACGATATCAAACATGGCTCAGTCCTCCTCCTTCTTTGCGGTCTTGCGGAAATTGATCTTATAGTTGATGAAGAACTCGCTTCCAATGATAAAAAACAGGATGATGCCGGTAAGGATATCGGAGAAGGAGTGGTTCAGACTGAAGGCCGTAGAGATCTCGCCCGCGCCGCGCTCGAGGAATACGAGCAGCAGGGAGGTGAAGATCATGATGATCGGATTGAACTTCGCGAGCCAGGACACCATGACCGCCGTGAAGCCGCGGCCGCCGGCGATCGTCGTCGTGACGGTGTGGTTGATGCCGCCGACAAGGAGCAGCCCCGCAAGGCCGCAGATCGCGCCGGAGAGCGCCATCGTGCGCATGACGACCTTCTCGACCTTGATGCCGACGTAGCGCGCGGTACGCTCGCTCTCGCCGACAACACTGATCTCATAGCCGTGCTTGGTGTAGTTGAGGTATACGTATACCGCGATCGTCATCACCGCGGCAACAACGATGCTCAGCAGGTATTTGTTTCCGCCGAGCTGCGGCAGCCATCCAAGCTGGGTGGCCTGATTGATGATGCCGATCTGCCCTGCGCCCTTCGGAACCTCCCACACGATGATGAAGTAGGCTACAAGCTGCGTGGCGACGTAGTTCATCATCAGTGTGAAGAGCGTTTCGTTCGTGTTCCAGCGGGCCTTGAAGAAGGCAGGGATGAAGCCCCACAGCGCGCCTGCCGCGATCGCAGCGACGGCCATGGTGAGGATCAGCATGCCATTGGACATCTTGCCGCTCAGGCAGATCATTACCGCCGTTGTCGCAAGACAGCCGGCAAGCGTTTGTCCCTCGGCGCCGATGTTCCAGAAGCGCATCTTAAACGCGGGGGTCACGGCAAGGGAGATCACCAGCAGAACGGCCATGCCCTGGAAGGTGATCCAGCTCCGCCGCGCCGTGCCGAAAGCGCCGCTGATCATGGCGCCATAGACGGAAATGGGGTTCTCGCCAGTGGTGACGGTCGTGACGAGCGCGCATACCAGCAGCGCCGCAACGATCGCACCGAGACGGATGGCCCAGGCCTTATACCACGGCAGCGCACCGCGCTTGGAAATATGAGCCAGCGGCTCCCTGTTCTGCTTATTCATCGGCCTTGTCACCTCCGAGCTTTGTCATCATCATACCGACCTCGCGCTTCGAGGTCTTGCGTCCTTCAACGATACCGCTGACCTTGCCGCCGCAAAGGACGAGGATCCTGTCGGCCAGTTCAAGGAGCACGTCCAGATCTTCGCCGACGTATATGACGGCGACGCCCTTTTTCTTCTGGCGGTTGATGAGGTCATATATAGTATAGGATGCGTTGATATCGAGACCGCGCACGGCATACGCCGTGAGAAGAACGGTCGGGGCGCTCGCGATTTCGCGGCCGACGAGCACCTTCTGCACGTTGCCGCCGGAGAGACGGCGGACGGGCGTATCTACGCTCGGCGTGCTGACACTCAGCTCCTGCACCACCGATTCCGCCAGGGCGCGGGGGGAGCGGCGGTCGGTAAAGATCGATTTGCCGCGGCGGAAGGAGCGGAGCATCATATTGTCGGCAAGGTTCATGTTGCCGACGAGCCCCATACCGAGACGGTCCTCCGGAACAAAGGAGAGAGAGACGCCGAGCTCGGCGATGCTCAGAGGATCCTTTCCGATGAGCTCTTCGCGGGAGCTGTCGTCCTCGATATAGGAAATGCTCCCGGATTCCACGGTCTGCAGGCCCGCGATGGCTTCGAGAAGCTCTTTCTGGCCGCAGCCGGAAATACCGGCAATGCCGAGAATTTCACCGCTGTTGGCGGTAAAGGAAACATCGTCCAGCTTGATAATGCCGTCCACGCTGCGAACCGTGAGATTCTTAACTTCGATGCGGGGCTTGGGATCGACCGGATCGGGACGCTCAATATTCAGCGTTACCGCGTGGCCGACCATCATGTTCGTCATTTCCTGCGCGTTCGTCTGCGCGGTGAGCATGTCGCCGATGAACTGGCCGTGGCGGAGGATCGCCACGCGGTCGGAGAGCGCTTCGACCTCGTGCATTTTGTGCGTGATAATGACGACGGCTTTCCCGTCGTTGCGCATGTTGCGCAGCACGGCAAAGAGCTTGTCCGTTTCCTGCGGCGTCAGAACGGCGGTCGGCTCGTCGAGAATGAGAATGTCGGCACCGCGGTAGAGGACCTTTACGATCTCCACCGTCTGCTTTTGGGAGACAGACATATCGTAAATTTTCTGCGAAGGATCAACGCTGAAGCCGTATTTATCGCAGATTTCGCGAATTTTCGCTGAGGCAGCCTTGAGATCCAGCTTGCCAGGCAGACCGAGAACGATGTTCTCCGCTGCCGTCAGCACATCCACGAGCTTGAAGTGCTGGTGGATCATGCCGATGCCAAGGTCAAAGGCATCCTTTGGAGAGCGAATGACGACGGGTTTTCCGTCAATGCTGATTTCGCCCTCGTCGGGGAAATAGATACCGGCGAGCATGTTCATGAGCGTCGTTTTGCCGCTACCGTTTTCGCCGAGCAGCGCGAGGATCTCGCCCCGGTATATATCGAGCCAGACTCTGTCGTTTGCGACGACAGAGCCGAATGTCTTGGTTATATTGCGCATTTTAACTGCCGCGATCTTGTTGTCCAATACGGTCACTCCCTGCAAATAAATATTGTATCAAAGTCCAATACCGCATAAGAAAGCATACGAGTTTATCATGTGCTTTCTTATGCGGTGACAAACGGGGAAAGCGGGCAGCGCAATTCAATTGTCTTTGCGCTGCCCGCTGTGCGGTAAACGGTTTAGGTGAGGTTCAATTAGAACGCGGTGTCAAGAAGGGTGATGCCGTCGATCTTGAGATCGAAGTACGGAGCGGCACGGAACGCAGACTCCTTGAAAGCGCCGTTCTCAACGACCTCGGTGTCGCCGGTGTAGGCAGCGTCGGTGTCGACGTCCGCGAGGTAAGAGGTGACATGGCCATCCGCGTCAACGGTCAGATTGGCGGTGACGTTGTCGCCAGAGACGGTGAAGTTCGCGCAGTCAAAGACCTGGAGTTCGCCAGATTCGAGCTTCGCGGTGGCGTCGGCGATCGCTTCGACCGTGCCCTCGGCGGCGACGGCAGTATTAACGTCGGTGAGGACGACGGAGCCGGTGGCCAGAGTGCCGGTCCAGTCGGCTTCAATGGCTTCGCCATTCAGGTAAGCGTTGATGGCGTGCTCATAGTAGGGCGCCCAGTTGATGCGGGAGGAGACGATGAAGGTGTTGGGGCAGGCATCAACGGTGGAGCCGTTGTAGGAAACGTTGGGGACACCGGCGGTCTCGCAAGCCGTGGGAGCGCCCATGGAGTCGGCGTGCTGGCTGATGAGCTTGCAGCCGTTGCCGATGAGCTTGTTGGCGGCTTCCTTCTCGGCGGTTTCATCGTACCAGGAACCGGTGAAGGTCACTTCCATGGTGGCGGTGGGGCAGACGCTGCGAGCACCGAGGAAGAAGGAGGTGTAGCCGGAAACGACTTCCGCATAGGTGAACGCGCCGACGTAGCCGATCTTCGCCTCTTCGGCGGTGAAGTCACCGTTCTCGATCATCTCGTTAAGCTTGAGACCGGCAGCGATACCAGCAAGGTAGCGGCCTTCATAGATGGAAGCGAACGCGTTGTGGTAGTTGGCAAGGCCTTCGGTGTGAGCCTTGGTGCCGGTGGCGTGGCAGAACTGAACTTCGGGGAATTCCTTGGCAGCCTGAATCATGAAGTCCTCATGGCCGAAGGAGTCGGCGAAAATCACGTTGCAGCCGGCGTCGGCGAGCTCAGCGGCGGCGTCGTAGCACTCCTGACCTTCGGGAATGTTGGTGCGGAACACGACCTGATCATCGGTGAGGCCGAGGTTCGCGCAGGCTTCCTTGGCGCCGTTCATGAAGTTGAGGTCGTAGGTGGAGTTTTCATCGTGCAGGAAGATGAATCCGACCTTGAGGTTGGCAGGTGCAGTGGTGGTTTCGGTCTCGCCGGTTGCGGCGGGAGTCTCTTCCGCGGGAGCTTCGGTGGCCGCGGGAGCTTCGGTGGCCGCGGGAGCTTCGGGCTGAGCGCCGCAGGCGCAGAGACCGACGCACAGCGTCAGCGCGAGCAGGAGAGCGACAAGCTTTTTCATGTTTTCTTCCTCCAGTAAGTTTTTTGATTTTTTTACTGTTTACTACTGTCTATTTCCACCGGCAAGCCGGAAGAAAGCAAAAGAAATTGCGGAGGCCAGATACGGTCTCCGCAAACGAACGACAAACAAAACAGAAAAAATGCTGCTTTGCTTCTCGTCGATAGTCCGGTCATTTACGGCGACCGGGTAGAGACTTCAAAACCGTATCATTTGATTTATATCGACAGATATGAAATTGTAAGAATCGCGATCAGCAGAACTCTATGCCGTTTTCCACACTCATGGACTTGACGCGGGCGAGAGATTCCACACGGACGCCCTTGCTGCGGAGCATGTCTCCGCCGGGCTGGAATGCCTTTTCGATGCAGATGCCGCAGCCGACAAGCGTTGCGCCGGACTGCTCCACCAGTTCGATGAGACCGGTGAGCGCTGCGCCGTTGGCAAGAAAATCATCAATGACCAGCACGCGGTCATTGGGGCCGAGAAAATCTTTCGAAACGATGATATCGTATACTCTCTGGTGGGTGTACGAGTGGACCTTGGATGTCCACACATCTCCGGCGATATTCAGCGTCTTGTTTTTCTTGGCAAAAACAAGAGGACACCCGAAGGTTTGAGCGGTTATACACGCAATACCAATCCCGGATGCCTCGATCGTAAGTATCTTGTTGACACCGCAGTCATGGTACAGGCGCTCAAACTCTTTGGCAAGTTCGGAGAAGAACACGACGTCCATCTGATGGTTCAGAAAACTGTCCACCTTCAAAACGCCGCCGTCACGCACAACACCATCGCGGCGGATCCTATCTTCCAGGAGCTGCATCTGTATCACCCCCACGGCTTAACTTGGTTTCATCTTATCGAATTTGGATAAGTTTTGCAATGCATATATTTTGTGAATTTCGGAGAAATGAAAACCGATATTTTGTGCATAACAGAAAACACCGTCGAATAGAGCAAATCCATCCGACGGTATTTGTCATTTTCTTATTTTTCTTCGGCGTAGGTGTCGAAGTAGCCCTGAATGAAGACGACCGGCGTGCCCTTGTCGCCGCTGCCGCTGGTAAGATCGCAGAGCGAGCCGATCAGATCGGTGAGCTGGCGGGGCGTGGTGCCCTGGCTGGCCATATTGCCCTTGAGATCGGCGTCCTTGTGGCGGATAGAATCCTCCACGGCGGAGCGCAGCTCTTCGCCGGCGAGAGAGGCAAAATCGTTGTCGGCGAGATACTTGATCTTCAGCTCGTTCGGCTTGCCGATGAGACCTTCGGTGCAGGCGGGGGAGACCACGGGGTCGGCGAGCTCCCAGATCTTGCCGACAGGATCCTTGAAAGCACCGTCGCCGTAGATCATGCATTCGATGTTCTTGCCGGTCGCCTCGCGCATGGCGGCAGCGAGCGCGTCGACAAACTCAGCCCCGTTGCGCGGGAAGAGCTTCACCTTATCCTCGGAGGACTTGTTGGAGCCGAGCAGGCCGTATTTTTCATTGTAGCCGCTGCCGTTGATGCTCTCGGTAAGCAGATCGTCCAGCGCGAGAACCTTTTCTGCGCCCGCCTTTGCGAGACGGCGCTTTGTGCGGAAGCGGGTGTGAATGTCGCAGCAGAGAACGTTCTTCACGCGGGTGAGAACGGCTTCCGCCTGGTTGGCGAAGAGAATCTCCGCCTCGCAGCCGCATTCTTCGATGAGCTTCTTATAATAATCCACATAGTCCACGCCTGTGAACGGGTGGAGCACATAGCCAAACGCCTTGCGATACTCCTCTTCGGTCAGCACGTCGCTGTACGGATTGATGCCGGAATCTTCCAGCAGCTCTTCATCGAAGAGGTGGTTGCCGACCTCGTCCGAGGGATAGCTGAGCATGAGCGTGATCTTCTTCATACCGGTGGCAATGCCGCGCAGCACAATGGCAAAACGGTTGCGGGAAAGGATCGGGAAAATAACGCCGATGTGCTCGCAGCCAAACTTCGCCTTCACATCGTCGGCAATGTTCTGCACTGTGGCATAGTTTCCGGCGGCACGCGCCACGACGGACTCCGTCACGGCGACGATGTCGCGGTCGTGGAAGGTGATATGCTCCGTCTCGGAGGCGGCCAGGACGCTGTCACGCACCAGCGAGACAAGATCGTCGCCCTCACGGACGATAGGGGTACGGATGCCGCGAACGACAGCACCAACAGTTCTCATAACAAATTAACCTCCAAAGTATTGGATTTCCGCCGATATTATGCTACAATACAATTTATCTGTAAAGAAAAACTTTTGCTTTTCTGCAGCTTTTCCACTACCGCCAGCCAAAAACAGCACTTTTTTCAGGAGTTACTATGAGAAATCTCAAAAAAGTTTTTATCATTTGCACGATTTTCTTCGTTATCGCGCTTCTGGCGGGCTGCTCCTCGTCCCGTCAGCCGGAACCTGCTGCCACCGAAGCGCCGGCTGTGACGCCTTCGCCGACGGCAACGCCCGCGCCGATCTCCTTTGAGGCCGCGGCAGAGGCGAACCGGACAGAGCTGCGCACATTTTCCGACTACGGCGCCGTCTTCACCGCCCTGCGGGAAGCGGCGGATGCCGCAGAGGAAGAGATGACCGTCCCGGAGACGGCTTCCGCTCTGTCCGCTGCCGCGTCTTTTCACGATCTTGCGGAGAGCGACATTCTCCGCGTAGACGGTGAGTACATCTATGCGCTTTCGGATAAAACTCTTACGATCTTTCGTCTGAGCGGCGAGGCCGGAGAACTCATCTCCGCTACGCCGGTCGGTACCGCGTGGAGCAGCTCCGGGAGCGATTCCGGCAGCTTTACGGGCAGCGAGCGCACGCCGCTTGCGCTGTTCCTGCGCGGCTCACGCCTCGCTGTCCTGCTGGATGTGTATGGCTACGAGAGCGCCGGAAGCGAAGTCCGGTATTCGGAATATGTCGGCGTAGATATCTACGATGTTTCCGACCCCTCTGCGCCCGTGCTGCTCGCGAGCGCGGGACAGGACGGCGTATTCTCCGAGGCATGGATGAGCAGCGGTGCGCTCTGCGTGGCGACGGAATATTCCGTCGCGGACTTGACCGGCGCAGAGAATACGGAAAGCTTCGTTCCGCGCTTACATACCGCCGCGGAGAGCCACCTTCTCGATGCCGGAAGCCTGTATGCGCTTCCGAACGGCGGCGAGGGCTGCGCGGTGCTCGGCGTTTATTCGCTGGACGATGCCGCACAGAAAAACGCCGTTGCCGTCTATGGCGCAGCAGCGAAAAATGTGTATGCCGTGCCCGGCGGTATTTTTCTGACGGATACACGCTCCGTTTCCGCGGAGTCGCGCCGCATGAGCGATGACCTCGGTGCATTTACGGAGTATGCCGAGCTTGTCTGCACCGATCTTTTCCGCTTTGACTATGATTCCTCCGGCCTCCGGCTGGGCGGCTCCGGCATTGTGAGCGGCGTGCTGCCGGAAAAAAGCGCTATTGCGTCGTTCGGCTCCGGGTACGTCTGCGTTTCCGAAGTTTCCGGTTTGTATCTTCGTATGTATGAAGGGAAAGGCGGCCCCGTTCCGGCGGCGGAACCGTCCGGCAGCACGCTCTATGCGCTTGATGCCTCTCTTGCTGTTACGGCGGAGCTTTCGCAGCTCCCGGACGGCGGCAGCATCGTCTGGGCGGGCTTCACACCGGAAACGGTGCTTCTCTCCGGGGATACCGGCTCCTATATTGCAGACCTCTCGGCCTCGGGGGCGATCACGGCTTCCTCCGGCGGGGATGCTATCGCGGCGGACGCGCTGCTGCCGTGGAAAAACGGCGGCTTTGCCGCCTTCCGGCACGAGACCGCCGGGCAGATGGTGCTCTCGCTCTATGACTCTTCTCTGAAAAAGACGGCGGAGCGCACCTTCGGCAGCGACTACAGCAGCACGCTCGAAAGCCTGCAAAGCTATATCGTTCTGCCGGAGAAAAACCTCCTCGGCTTTGCCGCGGATGACAGCTATTGCCTGTACGCGGAGAATAACGGCGAGATCGAATACTGCCTGAGCGTTTTTCTGACCGACTGGGCATGGAACGCCCGCGCCTTTGAGCAGAACGGCTATCTCTGCATCGCCGACCGCCGGGAAGCGTTTGTCTATCTGCCGGACACGCTCGAAAACGCCGCATCTTTTCTGTTCTGACCGCCCCTCTTCGGCAGCATTTTCATAATATGCCCGCTAAAATGGCGCTGTGGAGAACCACAGCGCCATTTTTGATTTGGAGGAAAGATATATTATGCAACTGGAAAGCGCCTATTCCGACGGCTGCCTTTGCATCCGGTATACCGGCGATCTCGACCATCACGCGGCGCGCTCAGCGTTTCGCGAAACGGAAGCGTTTATCGACCGCTTTCTGCCGCGCCGGTGCATTCTCGATTTCTCCGGCGTCTCATTTATGGACAGCTCCGGTATCGCGGTTGTCCTTCGCGTAAAGAAGCGGATGGAGGAGACGGACGGGGATGTTTTTCTGCTTGACCCGGCGCCGCAATGCGCGAGAGTCCTTCGCACATCCGGCATAGAACGGTTTGTCGCAATCAAGTTTACGGAGGGAAAAACTGCAAGATGAAGTATGAAAACTACATAAAGCTGGAATTTCCCAGCAAAAGCTGCAACGAGGCGCTGGCGCGCTCGGTAGCGGGCGTTTTCGCCTCGCAGATGGATCCGACGATGGAGGAACTCGGCGACATCAAAACAGCGGTCAGCGAGGCTGTAACGAACTGTATCGTTCATGCCTACCCGGACTGCATCGGCAAGATCCTCATGCGCTGCCGGATTCTCGAAGATAACCGGCTCGAGATCGTCATCCGCGACTGGGGCCGCGGCATCGACGACGTCGGGAAGGCGAGAAAGCCGCTGTACACGACCGGCGGCGAGGAGCGAAGCGGTATGGGCTTCACGATCATGGAGAGCTTTATGGATAAGCTCACGGTCCGCTCCACACCGGGCGAGGGGACAAGCGTTATCATGCTCCGTACGCTCCCGCGCCGCGTCCGTGATCGCTGATGGAAAGCCGTGCGCAGCTCCTCTCTCGCGCGCACTCCGGCGACCGCGACGCCGTGCAGCAGATGATCGAAGAAAATACCGGTCTTATCTGGAGCGTTGCGCGCCGGTACTTTGGCCGCGGGGTGGACGCAGACGATCTCTACCAGCTCGGATGTCTCGGCTTCCTCAAGGCGATCGAAGGTTTTGACGAGCGCTTTGGTACGCAGTTTTCCACCTATGCCGTGCCGAAGATCGCCGGGGAGATCCGGCGCTTTCTTCGCGATGACGGCGCCGTAAAGGTCAGCCGCGGTCTCAAGGAACGCGCGCAGCGGATCCACGCGGCACGCCGCCGCCTGGAACAGACGCTTGGCCGGGAGCCTGCGCTTTCTGAGATCGCCGCGGAATGCGGCGTCAGCGTGGAGGAGATTGCTGAGGCAGAGACCGCAGCGGCTCCGGCGGAGAGCCTGCAGCGCGAAAGCGGGGACGAGGGCTTCACGCTCGAGCATGTGCTCGGCGATTACGGACAGGAGGAGCGCGTGCTGGAAAGCGTTGCGCTTCGCAGCGCCATAGAGCGTCTGACGGAGAAGGAGCAGCAGGTGATCAATCTCCGATTTTTCCATGGCCTGACGCAGAGCGACTGCGCGCGGATACTCTCCGTATCGCAGGTGCAGGTGTCGCGGCTGGAACGGCGCGCGATGGAAAATCTGCGTACCGTCATGCTCTGATCTGCGCCGCGAGGATCCAGACCGCCGGAAGCACCAGCCCCCATCGGTGCGTGAGTATCGCTGCCGCGAGACAGACGCCCCCGGTACCTGACGAAACGATCCGGACGGCTTTCCGATCACCGCAGAGCGCGTAGAGGATGCGTCCGCCGTCGAGCGGCTGCGCCGGGAGAAGATTGCATATGGAAAAATACAGCGAGATATCCCGGCAGCGCCCCCACCACGCACCGCACGGAAGAGAGGCGAGCGCCGCCCACAGGAGACCGCATACCGGGCCCGCCGCGGCACATACCGCCTCCGAGAGCGGAGAGAAAAAGGGCGTCGTTTCCAGGCACAGACCGCTCAAACTCATCCGAAGCGAAAGAATTCGGCCACCGTACATCCTTGCGGAAATACAATGGCCGATCTCGTGAAAGAACACGGCGGGCAAAACTGCGGAGAAAATACCGGAATCATCGAGATAGAAGAGCAGCGGGAATAAAACCGCAGCTCCGGCGGTGATCTCTACCCGGCAGCGCCTCAAAGCGCCGCCAGGTAGAACGCCGGATTCAGATAAATGCCGTCGTGTGTCAGCTCAAAATGAAGATGCGGGCCTGTGGCCTTGCCGGTAGCACCGACGAGCGCGATTTTTTCCCCGGCTTCAACCTTCTGCCCCTCTTCCACGTAGATCTGACCGCAATGCGCGTACATTGTCGCATACCCGTCCTCATGTTCTATGCGGAGAAATTTGCCGCTGGTACCGTTCTCGCCGACCTCCGTCACCGTTCCGGCGGCAAAGCAGACAATGTCGTCGCCGGAGTTCGCCGCGAGATCCATGCCGTAATGAAACTTTGTCTCGTTATCGATCGGATGCAGCCGGTAGCCGAAATCCGAGGATACTCTGGCGGACAGCGGCGGAACGAACGAAAACTTCGGCATGGGTGCATCGTACGATACGTTGGCCGGAACACCGATATCGACGAACGGCTGCTGTTCCTCCATGAAAGCCGCCATCGCTTCCTCCACAGCGGGAGGCAGTTCTTCCGTGCTGACCGGCTCCGCGAGACCGAGAAATTCCGCGGCATTTATCGTTACCGTGACCGGTGCTGCGGTGTCCGCCGCCTCCGTCACGGCGGCGACGGTTTCTTCTGTCCGGTAGTCCGCTCTGTGGAACGATTTTTCGATCGTGCGGATTGTTTCGGATGTGCGGGCAGGGAAGAGCAGTTTCGCGGCGGCCGCCGCAACGAACAGTCCCGCTGCCACATAGATGGTTGCGCGTTTTGCACGTTTCATTCCAAATCACACTCCTGCCAAAGCGTATTCGGACGAGTCACAAGCTATGAATCCTTTTTTGTCGCTTGACTTTTCGGGCATATTTTGGTAGAGTACATCAGTAAACAAAATACGCGGATATAGTTCATCGGTAGAACGACGGCTTCCCAAGCCGTAGAGGTGGGTTCGATTCCCATTATCCGCTCCATGGAATCTGCCCATCGGCTTGCCGATGGGCAGATCATTTCTTCTAAAGAACAGTTCCGCCGGATCGGTGGGACTGTTCGCTATAAAAAATTAAAATAAAAAATTAATGATCATACACAGCAGCGTGCCGCAGAGCGTCGGGAGTGCGGCGGCGAGCGCCGTCCACTTCCGGCTCCCGGTCTCCTTTTTTATGGAGAGAAGCGTTGTGGAGCATGGCCAATGCATCAGCGTGAACACAATGACGCATGCGGCCGTTTTCCCCGTCCAGCCGTTGACGAGCAGAATCTTGCTCATGGCCATGGCGGAGAGCGTCCGGCTGAGAGAGCCCTCCGCCAGATAGATCATCATGGCGATAGGGATCACCGTTTCGTTGGCGGGAAAGCCCAGCACAAACGCCAGCAGTATTACGCCGTCCATACCGAGAAACCGCCCGACCGGTTCGATCCTGCCGGAGAGATATTGCAGCAGTGAGATATCCGCAACGGAAATATTCCCGAGCAGCCAGAGGATCAGCCCGGCGGGTGCGGCAACGGCGGCGGCGCGCCCGAGAACGAACGCTGTCCGGTCGAAAAGCGAGCGGACTACGATCTTTCCGAGCTGCGGCTTTCGGTACGGCGGCAGTTCCAGAACATAGGAGGACGGTGCTCCGCGCAGTACCGCGGCGGACAAAAGCCTTGTTGCGCCAAAGGTTGCGGCCACGCCGAGACATACACTTCCCAGCAGCAACAGCGCCGACAGGATAGGATCTCCCGCCGAAAAAAATGCGCCGAGCAGAAAGATCAAGATGGGAAAACGCCCGTTGCATGGAATAAAGCTGTTTGTGAGTATGGCGAGCAGCCGCTCGCGCGGCGAATCGATGATCCGGCAGCCGACAACACCGGCGGCGTTGCAGCCAAACCCCATCGCCATGGTAAGCGCCTGTTTGCCGCAGGCGTGACACCGTTCAAACGGCTTATCCAGATTGAAAGCCATGCGCGGCAGGTAGCCCACGTCTTCGAGAAACGTGAATAGCGGAAAAAAGATCGCCATCGGCGGCAGCATAACGGATACGACCCACGCAGTCATGCGATACATGCCGAGGATCAGTGCGTCGTGCAGCCAGGCCGGAAGCCCGGCGGCAAGCAGCCACCGGGAAAGAATATCGCCAAAGCCGAACAGCGCCGATGAGAGCAGCGCCGATGGATAGTTTGCGCCCTGAACGGTCAAATAAAAAAGGACAAGAAGCAACAGCAGCATGATCGGAATGCCGAATGTCCGCCCCGTCAGAATGCGGTCGGCTCTCCGGTCGCGCGAGAAGCCGTTCCGCCGTTCCGCGGTGATAACTTCTGCCGATATTTCCGCGGCGCGATGGTGCAGGGAGAGTGCGGCGGAGACTTCCGCGCTCTCTCCGGCGCGGGCCAGACGCTCCTGTCCGAGACGGATCGTTTCGGCGAGGAAGGAATCCTCCGCCAGCGGCCGGCCGCCGAGTCGTTTCTCAAGCGCCCGGGCAGCAGAAGTGCCGCCCAGCAGAAGCTGCATCGCGATCCACCGATGCTTTGGTGCGTCCCCGGGAAGCACCTCATCCAACCGCGCCGCAACGGAAAAGAGACCGGCCTCGATCGCGTCGCTATACCGCACCGCGACGGTTTCCCGGCGTTTTTCCCGCGCGGCGGAGAGCGCAGCACGCAGCAGGGGAGGAAGTGTTTTCTTCTGCCGCGCGCTCGTCCCGACCACGCATACGCCGAGCAGCTGCGAAAGCCGCGGCAGATCGACCGAAATGCCTCGCTTTTTCGCCTCGTCCATCAGATTCACGCATACGACGACGCGGTCCGTGATCTCCATGACCTGCAAAACAAGATGAAGATTTCGCTCCAAGGCCGTCGCGTCGCAGACGACGATAACCGCGTCAGCCTCGCCGAAGGAGATGTACTCCGCCGCAACCTCTTCCTCCGGCGAATGGGCAGAGAGGGAATATGTTCCGGGCAGATCGATGAGCTCGATGTCGGCTCCGTCGAAGCGGCACCGCCCTGCCGCAGTCGCGACCGTTTTTCCCGGCCAGTTCCCGGTATGCTGATGCAGGCCGGTCAGCGCGTTAAAAAGCGAGCTTTTCCCCACGTTGGGATTTCCCACCAGCGCAAAGCGGTACGTGTCCGTCATTACGGCTCCACCCCATCGTAGCAGCGGACGAGCACGGATGCGCTGTCCCCGGCGCGGAGCGCAATCACCGTGCCGCAGATTTCGTATGCCGTCGGGTCGCCGAACATGCTGCGAAAGAGGCATTTTACGCGCGCACTCTCTGCGAAGCCGAGATCCAGAAGACGGCGGCTCAGGGCACACTCCGGCAATATATCTGCGATAACGCCCTGCGTACCGGGCTCCATAGCGCTCAGAGGAATGATTGATTGCATGGCAAATTCAGCCCTTTCCGGTAATGTTTTTCCTCTGTATTCTATTCCGCTGCCCCTGTCCGGTTCCTTGACTTTTTCCGGAGAAGCGTCTACCATAAAACAAAAAAAGCGAGGATAGATCCATGGTTGAAGTTGTTGCAGCGCTTGTCCATGATGCGGAAGATCCGCGGCGCTTCCTTATCTGTCAGCGCCCGGCGCACAAGGCGCGGGGGCTCCTCTGGGAATTTGTCGGCGGTAAGGTCGAGCCGGGGGAGACAAAGCAGGAAGCGCTCGCACGCGAATGCCGGGAAGAGCTTGGCGTCTCGATCCGCGTCGGCGGCGTCTATATGGAGCTGACGCACGTATACCCCGATCTCACCATCCATCTGACGCTGTTTCATGCGGAGATCGTGAGCGGCACGCCGCAGCTTCTGGAGCATAATGCCATTTGCTGGATCGCGCCGGAGGAGATCAGCGGATACGACTTCTGTCCGGCGGACGAAGAGATCCTCGCCCGGCTGAAAAGCGAACAAAAAACGGCAGCGGAGCTTGTTTGTCCGCTGCCGGCCCGGTCTGCCGGGGTTCAGCGCCCGGGAAATGCGGGGTTCATATAGTACACATTATTCTGATTCAGTTTTTCCGTAACGAGCCCCAGCGCCTCGCCGAAGCGCTGGAAGTGGACGACCTCCCGCTCGCGCAGGAAGCGGATAACGTTGTTCACATCCGGATCGTCCGAGAGACGGAGAATGTTGTCGTAGGTAGCGCGCGCCTTCTGCTCGGCGGCGAGATCCTCGGTGAGGTCAGCGATCACATCGCCGCTGACGCCGATGCTGATGGCGTT
>CAKTBC010000039.1 GCA_934533005.1 uncultured Oscillospiraceae bacterium
CGCTCTACATCAGCCCTGCTTCCGCGCCCCACCAGCCAGAACGAAGCCCCGACCAGAACGGCGCACAGAAGAAGGACTATGTAGAAGCCCTTCCCGGCAAAGAACGCATTCAGCTTTTTGCTGAATCCTTTCTTTTCCTCCATGGTTAACCTCCTCAAATTGGGATTCGTGGGTATTTTTGCCTGTACGAAGAGAATTTATACACGCCCCGCGCGCCGTTCACATTTTGTTTTCAGAAATAACACAGTCTGTTTAGGAAAACCGGGCGGATTTCCGGTAATATACAAACAGTCGGACGAAGCAAGACAGACAAATCCCTCCAATTATTTCTTTCCCTCTCATTTCTCCCCTTTCGGGCGATCCTCCAGCCCGCAGCCGTCTCTCTCCAGGCTGCGAATCGGACGGCAAAAGCGGAACGGCGTCAAGTCGTTCCGCTTTTTGCAAGTTCAAACGAATCCCCGCGCTTGTGGTTCTTTTGTGTGCGGAAAAGCTTCTTGCAGCAGACACATTATTCACACTTTGTTTTCAGAAATAACACAGTCTGTTTAGGAAACCCGGGCGGATTTCCGGTAATATACAGACAGTCAGACGAAGCAAGACAGATGAAAACCTCCAATTATTTCTTTCCCTCTCATTTCTCCCCTTTCGGGCGATCCTCCAGCCCGCTGCCGACTCTCTCCCGGCAGCGAATCGGACGGCAAAAAGCGGAACGGCAATCAGCCGTTCCGCTTTTTGCAATTTCGGGAAGGATCAGGCGAGAGAAACTTCGGTGCCAAACAACGTCAGGGAAGCGATATCCTCCGCGGCGATGGGGGCGAAGAACGTGAGGAAGCAGCGGAAATCGTCCTGCTGGCTGAATTCTGCGTGGAACGAGCGCGAATCGAGCACCGTTCCGTCTGCGAGCGTGAGCGAACACTCCTGCATGCCGTTGACGAATACCGGGTAGGCATCGCCGCTTTCTCCCTGCGGCGAGACGAGAACGGTGCACGCAAAGGCGGAAATCTGTACGCGCTCCACAAGGAACGAGACATTATCCGCGGTGATCTCCTGCTGCACATCTGCCGTCCGCACCGGAGTTTTGTCCGCGTCGAATGTCACATCCACCGTCCAGCTTCCCTCCAGCACCGGCGTAAACTGGGCATCATAATACCCGAAGTTTGTCAGCGTCAGCGTGAGGGAATTCGGAATGGACGGATACTGCACCAGCCAGTAGTGCAGATCAAACTGATTCGGGGCGAGCGTATCGTCCTCGTCGCTGAAGGTGTAGACGAAGCTCACCATATCAAAGCTGCCGCGCATTGTGAGCGGGATGGTCTCATCGCCGAAGCGGTAGTTTTTCGGCGTGCCGCCGTCGCGCAGCACGGTGTCGAGCTTCTTTGCCGTGCAGCGGAGAACGATCTCGGCGCTCTCGCCGCTGCGTACGGCGCCGGTGAGCTCTATGCGGAGCTCGTCCGTGTCTACGGCCGCGGCTGTGCCGGTGCTCATCGCATCGAGCGTTTTCAGAGACATGCGGCTGTAGTCGTGCCCGGTGTCGGCTGCCGTGCGGCGCTCATAATACTGCCGGATACTGTCCGCCGGGGCGGACGCTGCGGGCGTTTCCGAGCCCGGTTTCGCAGCGCATCCGGCAAAGAGAGAAAGGATAAGCGCTGCGAAGAGGAACGCGGCGGTGAGCCCCCTGCCGCGGGCAACGGTGTGTTTCATTATGCTGGCATACCTTCTTTCTGAAATTATTCTGCTTAAACGGCGCTGCCGTCTAAAAGACTGATCATGAGCAGCGGATAGAGCGCGTCCGCGTCCTCCGGCGGCTGGCTGTCAAACGCCGCCATGGCTGCGAGACACGGAATGTACTGATACTGACCGGAAACCCCGGCGACGCGCCGGTAGTACGGGCGCAGCTCATAGATATACACGTCCTGCTTTCGCGCGCCGGTGCGGACGAAGAAGGCGCTCAGGTCTTTTTCAGCCAGAGCCGTTTGCAGCACCGCAGCGGCCTCCGCGCCGGAGAGCGTCTGGGCGGTTTCTTCGCTTTGAATATCCACCGGCGACTGAAGCCGGAGATCAAGCAATATGTTGTCCGTGCCGAACATGAAGGATGCGTCCGCATGATACCAGCCGATATCCCCGGTACCGATGCCCTCCATGCCGAGAAGCGGCCTCTGCGGCGAGACTGCTGTGCCGCCGCACACCGGCACGGCGCGTACGCGGATCGTATACCGCGGCGCGTCCAGGTCGATGGCCTGCTCTTCTATGCTGCATGAATCGACCGTCCAATCGCCGAGATCAAAGCCGTCGAGAAGCTTTTGCGCTTTTTCTTTGGCGCTCTCGAGCTGGGCGCCGGTGGGATGGCTTTCGTAGGAATGCTCCAGGAGGAAAATGTTCTCTTCGACGCGGTCGGGGCTCGCATACCCCGTGTACGGATAGGCGGACAGGGAATTTAAATAAAAATCGGCGCGATCGCGGTTGGCCGCGGAAAAGGTATATGGGATCGAATCGTATACTGTGTCCACCTCGATGGATTCATTGCCGCTTGGAGTATAGTCTGTCATGGCAGCGTAATACTCCCACGGATGGAAGCTCCAATCGGAGATCACGCGCTCTTCCGTTTCCGGCGCGGCGTCGTAGGCAGAGCGTGTGTTTTCAATGAAGCGCTCTATGGTCTCCCGCGTCTGCGCGGTCAATTCCGGCTGATTGCCGTAAATCGCTCCGAGAGCGCCCGGCGCGAGAAGGCTTTCCCAGAGCGCCAGCTTCTCATCAATGACATCCTTCGTCATGGGACGGACGCCGCTTTCGCGGTGTTCGTAATACGTGACATCCCCGAAGAGTGTGTCCGCGGCGCGGCGGGCTTCCTCCGCTGTGATGGTATGCGGCGCAATGTTCAGCACCAGGATATCCCATCCGTCCGCACCGGGGTCGGCGGCCATCCAATGGACGCGCACGCCGTCCTTTGTGTCAAAGGAGGCAGTCTCGGCCGCCGGGAAAGTATCTATGCGCGTTTCTTCCGGCGCTGCGGCGGCGGTGGGGAGGGGGATTTCCGGCGCGCTCTGCGCGCAGCCGCTCAAAAGCATCGCCGCCAGCAAAGCGCCGGAAAGTACGCTCGCCGGGATCTTTTTATATTTCATGGTGACCTTCTTTCCTGCGTTCTATAGAAAAGACGGATAAAGCCATCCTTGCGTTCGCGGGAAGGAAAAGAAAAACCGGAGTCCATGCGATGAAACCATCGCATGGACTCCGGTTTTTGGGAATGAGCGGTGCTCAGCCGATGCCGAGCTCGGTGCGGACGAGCTCCTCTACGCGGATCAGCGCCTCGACCTCTTCCTTGGCCGAGTTATCCAGCCGGTGCTGGTTGGCGCTGCGGCAGTAGGTGGACATGGGGATGCCGACGAGCTGATGGTAGTACTTGCAGCTCACGGGGTAGCATGTCCGCTCGATCATGCCGGCGAGCGTCAGGAAGTCGTTGGCGTAGGCGGCCTTTGCCGGATCGGTATCCTTGTGCGTGACGCAGTACTTATAGATATCGGGGTGGAAGTTCGCCATAACGCCGCTGTATCCGGCGGAGCCATGGCAGTAGCTGTCGTACCACGACTGGCAGTTGGCGTTGAAGAGCTTCATGGGCGTGCCCGCGGACGCTTCCAGACGCTGGCGGATCAGCTCATAGTCGCAGCAGGTGTCCTTGATGAACACGAGACGACCGCCGGGGGCGTAGTCGCGGATGAAGTCCAGCGACAAAAGACGCTTCCACGGCATCGGGCATTCGTAGATACCGAAGGAAATTTCAGGAAACGTGGCGAGCACGTCGTCAATGTTCCGTCGGAAGGCTTCCTCGCCCTCCGACTTGATGTCCATTCGGTTGGACACGAGCACGTAAGCGCCGATGCCGGGAATCTTCATCATATCCTCGATCTGGTGATACTGCGCGGTACGGTCGCACTCGGTGTTGCCGGAGGCGACGACCTGGATCCGCCCCGCGACGGTCTCCGTGACGCAGCGGGCGATATCCAGCTTTTCCTGCGCCGAGAGAAAATGCATTTCACTCGACTGGCACACGGCGAAAATACCATCGCAGCCTTTTTCCACGTACCAGTTCGTCAATGCTTCGATCGCCTTGAAATCCGGGGTGTTGTTCTCCGTCCAGGGCGTTATCATTACCGGCCATACGCCGTCATGGATTGCAAAAGTCATAGTAGTTGACCTCCTTTTATGTTATCAGGCCATCATGCCGGTGAGCTTCGGCAGGAAGAGCACCACGTCGGGGATGTATGTGATCACGGCGAGCACGATCAGCATTACGATGATCGGCCACCAGATTTCCTTGATGATGTTCTTCAAGGGCGTACCGGAGATGCCCGAGGTGATGAACAGGCACATGCCGAAGGGCGGGGTGGACAGGCCGACCATCATATTGAAGCAGATGATGAGGCCAAAGTGAACGATGTTGATGCCCATGGCCTCTGCAACTGGCCAGAGGATCGGGATCATGACGAGCTGAATGACCGAGGTGTCGACGAGGCAGCCGAGGATCAGGATGATGATGTTGACGGCAAACAGGAACACGTACTTGTTGGTGGTGATGCCGAGCAGCCAGTTGCCGAGGATCGTGCCGATCTGCTCCTTGGCAAAGATGAAGGAGATCGCGGAGGCCGCGCCGATCATGATGGAAACGGAGCCGGTACCCTTCATTGTGTCGACGAGCACCTGCTTGAGCGTTTTCCAGGACATGATCCGGTAGATCAGGAAGGAGACGATGAGCGCATACAGACCCGCGATGGCTCCGGCCTCGGTCGGGGTCATGATGCCGGTGTAGATGCCGACGAGCAGGATGACCGGAGTGAGCATCGCCCAGATGGACTTTGTCAGATAGAGAAGGTAGTCGCGCAGCTTCGGGGGCGCCGTGCGGGGGTACTGTCTCTTCTTCGCGATGAAGTACACATAGATGCACAGCGCGATCGCGAGAAGCACTCCCGGCACCATACCGGCCATGAAGAGCGCGCCGACGGACGCGCCGGTGAGCATTGCGTAAACGACCATGGGGATGGACGGCGGGAAGATCGGGCCGATGGTGGCGCTGGCCGCCGTGATGGCGCAGGAGAAGCCGTCGTCATAGCCTTCCTTGCGCATGGCGTCGATCTCCAGCTTGCCGAGACCGGAGGCGTCAGCGACGGCGGAACCGGTCATGCCGGAGAAAACGAGAGAGGCGAGGACGTTCACGTGCGCCAGACCGCCGCGGAAGCGGCCGACCAGACCCATGCAGGTGCCGAAAACGTATTCGGTGATCTTGCCGGCGTTCATGACGTTCGCCGCGAAGATAAATAGTGGTACGGCTACGATCGTGCCGTTGGTAAATATCGCTTCGATGGTCTTCTGCGCCACCAGATGCAGGCTGCCGCCCGCGCCGGTGACAAGCGCGCCGAAGCCCACGCCCTTGATGAGGCCGTCGGTCAGAAAGTAGAGCGTACACGCGGCGATCATGCCCACGGGAATGGGCATGCGCAGCGCGAAGATGAGCACGAACGTGACAAGAAATACGATAAGAGGCAGGTGCTCCAACATTTACTTGTCCTCCTTTCCGCCGTGGCCGGTGCTGAAATCGATGCTTGTGAGATCTATGTTCTCCTGAGCGAGCGACTCTTCGATGACCTGTTCGGCTTCGCTCTTATCTTCGTTCTTCATTTTTTCGATGTAATGCTCGTTGCCGCAGAGGACCATGATGTATTCGTAAATTTCCATGAGCGCGTAGATCATCAGAATGGTGATCATCACGACGTACGGGAAATACACGATGGTTTTCGGCCACTTGAGAATGGTGGTCACCTGATGGCGCGACGCCAGTCCCAGAACGTAGTGAAGCGAGGGCAGAATGTTGCAGAAAGCGGTGAATGCGATGATGACGTCGCCGAGCAGGGCGGTGATCGCCTTGCCCTTGACGCCGAGCTTATCGTACAGAAGCGTGAACGTGACGTGCGCCTTCATGCGCTGCGCATAGCAGGCGCCGAGCAGGACGAGCCACAAAAAGCAGCTCTGCTCCACTTCGACCGCCCAGGCCTGCGGCTGCCGGATGGCATAGCGCATAAAGACCTGATAGCAGAATATGACGAACAGAGCCGCGAGCGCGATCGACGGGATGTATTTCTCCACGCAGTCACGGATGAATCCAAAGATTTTTTTTCCGACCAAAGCAGATCTCTCCTTTCGCGTGCGGGTAAGAAAAACCCGGGGAGTCGGGTTCCCTCGGCTCCCCGGTCGGGGTCAGAATTTACGCCATCGCCTGGATCTGCGCAAGGAGATCCTTATCCCAGGTGTCGGAGATGGGATCGGCGAGGTAGGTCTCGAGGACGTGGTCGGCGAACGCGGCGACGTCGGCCTCGTAGATGGTCAGACCCTGCTCACGCAGGAAGTCCTGAACTTCGCTCTCGGTCTTGAGATTCTGCTCGTCGCAGGCGACGCGGGCGGCCTCAACGGCTTCCATGACCCAGCCCTTCTGGGTGTCGGTCAGCTTGTTCCAGGTGTTGAGGTTGATGGTCGGCCACACGGAGTCGACGAGGTGGTTAGTCAGGGAGATGGATTTCTGCACTTCGTAGAACTTGGCGGACTTGACGGTGGGCAGGGGGTTGTCCTGGCCGTCAACGGTGCCGGTCTGAAGAGCCAGATAGAGGTCGTTGAAGCCAACGGCGGTGGGGTTCGCGCCCATGGCCTTGCCGAGGAACACCCAGGCGTCGGAGTTCGGCATGCGGAGGTTGATGCCCTTGAGATCCTCGGGGGTCTTGATCTGCTTGTCCTCCGAGAGGGAGATCTGACGGGTACCAAGATAGAAAGCGCCGAGCGGGAGAATGCCCTGCTCTTCGGCGACCTTCTGGAACATGGCCTGGCCGATCTCACCGTTGAGGACCTTGGTCATGTGGTCATAGCTCTGGAAAACGTAGCCGGCGGTGAACATGGAGATCCAGGGGGAGCCGTCGGTCAGCCAGGAAGCGGAGGAGTAGATCATGTCGACGTCGCCGTTCTTGAGCGCGTCGTGCTCGGTGTCCTGACCGTACAGCGTGCCGGAATCGTAGCACTCAACGGTCATGTTGCCGCCGGAGATGGATTCGAGGGTCTCCTTGAAGACCTTCTGCGCGGCGCCGTGGGCGTCGGTGGGGACGGCAGCAATGGAGAAGATGAGGTTGACCGGTTCGCCGACATCGTTCGCCGGCTCCTCGGCAGCGGGCTCGGCGGCAGGCTCCGCAGCGGGCGCGGCCGTGGGTTCGGCCGGGGCGGCGGTCTGACCGCATGCGCACAGCGCAAACAGCATAACGAGTGCGAGAAGCATTGCGATAGATTTCTTCATTTCTTTGCCTCCTTTTGATTTTATGCAAACTGCGGGTCCTGTCTGCCCGCAGATATGCCCGGGAAAACGGATCGTACTCAGGCGTACAGCCGCTCTCGGATCCGCTGCGTGATATCCAGCAGAATGTCGGCGCACTCCTGAAGCTTCCGGTCGGTCATGACCGGCGCGGGGCCAGAGGAGCTGATCCCCGCAACGAGCCGGCCTCTGGCGTTATATACCGGCACGCCGGCGCAGCGGACGTTTGCTTCGTGCTCGCAGTTGTCGATGGAAAAGCCCCGCTCGCGGGTGGCGCGCAGCTCCTGAAGGATCTGCGCGGTGTCGGTGATCGTCTGCGGTGTGTGCGCCGGAACGGTTTCGGGGATCCGGGAGAGCCATTCATCCGGCGGGAGGTTGGCAAGGATGGCCTTTCCGATGCCCGTGGTGCAGAGCGGCGCGCGCTCTCCGCAAATTTCACGGTACGGCAGCTCCTTCATCCGCGCGATCGGGTGGGCAACATATAAGTACAGAACATCCGTTTCGTACGGGATACCGAAGTAAACGACCTGCCCGGTGCGCTCCGCGGCCTCCAGCAGGAGATCGTATACCGCGTGGGGATAGCCCAGGTGCTGGTTGATGATGAAGGCGTGCTCCAGCAGCCGGTACCCGAGAGAGTATTTCCGGTTGGGCATCTGCTGGAGATAGCCGGTTTGACAGTAGGTGGATATGATGTTGTGCGCGTTGGATTTTCCGATGCCGAGCTTTTCGGCAATCTCGGTGACGCCGAGCTCCGGCTCCTCCACCGAGAAACAGTCCAAAACGCGGAGCGCTTTCGCAAGCGAGCTGACTTTCGGTTCACTCATACAGTCCCCTCCGCATCCGGCATTTCTTTTGTTCTCTAATAGAGAATAAAGTTTCTGATTACGATACAATTATAGCTCTGAGCGGAAAAATATGCAATAAGTAAGTTGATTTTCCACAAAAACAACATGGCGAATTATAGATACTTGTGTATCATACACAAGTTTTCGGCTTTGCTGTTCTGTATGGCGCAAAGAACGGAAAACGCGCTTTTTTGAGGGTACTTGCTTCGCGGTTTTCCGTGAATTATAATGGGCGGCGAAAGGGGAGTGCATCCATGATCTACGATACCATCGAGCATATGGGGCAGTACCGCTGCCTGAGCAAAAACCTTGCCAGGGCGCTGGACTTTCTGACCGGCTCTGATCTCCAAAGCCTGCCGGACGAGCGCGTGGAGATCGACGGCGAGCGGGTATACGCATTCTTTCAGCGCTACGATACGAGACCGGCAAACGACCGCCCGGAGGCGCACAAAAACTATATCGATATCCAGTATGTGATTGAGGGCGAGGAGCTGATCGGCGTTGCGCCGCTCTCGTCCATGAAGCGGGAGATCGAAGCCCACCCGGAGCGGGATATCTATTTCTACGAGGGCGAAACGGCAAAAATTCTCATCGGGAACGGCCGGCTGGCGATCCTCTTCCCGCAGGACGCCCATGCCCCGTGTATTGCCGCGGGCGAGAGCAGACCCGTGCGGAAGGTCGTTGTCAAGGTCGCCGTGGAGTAAAAGTTCTATAAAAAACCCCGGAGCCGGTGCGCTTTTGCGCATTGGTTCCGGGGTTTTTGTTATTCGGTCACGGCATCCATCGCCGCGGCATACCATGTGCCGTTCGATCGGACGAACGCAAGCTCGTAGGCATTCTGCATGTTGTAGTTTTTCTGCTCCTGCCAGGCATTGGCGGTAAAGTCTGCCTTGTAGCGGATGGTGCAGACGAAGCAGTCTTCGCCGACATACGAAAAATCGGTAAACGTCAGCTCGTCGTAGGTCACGCTTGTGGCCGACGCCCAGATCATCGCGTCGGTGGAGTTCTGGACGTACTGGTAAAGATCGGTCGACCACAAAATACAGTCGAGCAGGCCGTAGTAGCGGCGCATCGAGTCGCGTACCGCGGAGGACATTTCCACGGTCTCGTCTGCCACGTCCTTGCGAGACAGACTGAGATTGCCCTGAAACGCGCGCGAGCTGTAGTCAATGTAGCGGTTGAAGAAGTATTTCACGCGATCCTGCACGGCGCTTTGCAGCGCCTCGTCGTTCGGACGGAAGAACATGATCTGTCCGCTCTTTCCGACGAGCGGAGAGAGCACAGTACCGTCTGCGGCGGTGGCCTGCACATCCGGCACGGAGCAGAGACCGTCAAACGACCAGTGCACGGTGTCGTAGGCTGCGTCGCCGGTATATTCCTCCAGACCGCGCAGGATGCCGCGGTCGGTGTTCTGCGCGTCGCCGGGCGTGAGCACCGCGCCGCAGAGCGTCACGGTGACGTCCGCCGGGGCGCTGATCGAAACGCTGTAGCGCGGCACGGGGAGAACATAGCGCGTGACGCCGTCGCCCGCGTCCGCCTCGGGGGCGATCTCGTCGCCCGCGGCGTTCGTCACGGTGATCGCGCCGTACATCTTCTCCACGCGGTAGCGCGTCAGGTGCGGCACATCGGTGAAGCGCGCCTCGATCTCCGAAAGATCCTCAATGGCAACATCCCGTTCTGCGATCTGCGCGTCGGTAAGCTCGATGCCGTTTATATACACCGGCTCGTCCGGGAGCGCCGTGATCTCCACGGCGGTGCTGCGGAGATTGCGCAGCGCCTCGCACGGCGTGATGCTGCCGACCTGCCAGAGGTGCTTTCCGAAGCCGAGCTCGCTGCCGGGCTGCGCCGCAAGGGTCACGGCGCACACGTCCACGCCGCCGCAGCGGACGATGAACTCCGGTGCGTCCGCGGCGCCCTCGGAGGCGCGGCGGTAGGAAAACTCCTTGCCGGACAAGAGCGCGGTCTCGTATTCGGTATAGAGCGCTGCGGCGTCGTCAAACTCGCCCGCGCTCTCCTCGATCGAGGTTTTTACATAGCCGAGCCACGTTTCCCGCGCCGTCGTCTCCATGAGAGAGTCCATGACGTGCTCGGGGCGCGAGCGCTCGTACACGCTCAAATACTTATAAAACACCGCGCAGCCTGCGCCGGCCAGAACGAGCCAGACCGCGGCATAGATCAGCAGAAAGCGCCGCCAGCGGCGCTTCGGACGATCCGGCTCCCGCTTCGGGCGGGATGCGCTCCGTCTCGGCGCGGGAGAGGTCTCCGTTTCCGGGCTTTCCGGTGCGGCGGAGGTCTCGTAATTTTTCTCGTCCATGCTCACGCCCCCTCCGGCAGCACGACAAACGCCGTGGGAATGTTGCGCGGCCCGGTGACAGACGCGCAGTTGTTGATGATCTCGCCGCCGTATACCATGACGCTCGAGGAGCCGCCGTCGAGATTGCCGGCGTTCACCGCGCCGTATTCGAGCATGACATCGGCCACGTCCTGCATCGTGGCGCCGAGCGTGTTGATCGACCGTCCGTCGAGCACGAGCAGCAGCACGCTTCCGTCGGCGCACTGGCCGATGGCCGTGCGCGGGTTGACGCCGCCGCCAAAGTTTTTCGACTGGAGCTCGCCGTTGATGATGAGCGAGGAGGCAAGACCGTCGTGCGTTGTGAAGCTCACGGCGTTGGTGATGCCCTGCGCCACGGCCTCGTCTCCCGTCATCGTGCCGACGTGGAGGATATAGTCGCCGTCAAAGCCGACAACGTTGTATTTTGTGCCGCCGTTTCCGTGGCGGACGACGCCCTCGGAAATGACCAGCCCCTGCGGTACGCCGCCGTTGCCGCGGCCGTTTTCGTCGTTGAAGCCGCCGGCGTTGATGCCGGCAACGGCGTTATACTTCTCCACAAGCTCCGTGAGCTGCATGCCGGGGATACTCGCGCTGAACTCCTTGGCGGAAATGCCGAGCACGATGCGCGACGGATCGCGCACGATGAGCATTTTCCCCTTGGCCGTACCGTGTGTGATCGCGATGAGCTCCATGCCGCCGTCCTCGCTGCCGGTCTCGCCGGGCGCTGCGGGGGCAATCTGGATGAGCGAGGTGTTGACCGTTTCGGTCTCGTCGGTCTCCGTGCTCTCGCTCTTGAAGGAGTCCACCTCCTCCTGTGAAAGGAAGATGTTCGGGATCCACTGAATGGCGCTCGTTTCGCGCATGGAACGGCAAAATTTCTCCGTCACCGTCGGGGAAGGCCCCTTTTCCAGCACCCAGATCACGCCGAGAAGCGTGACGAGAATGAGCGCGAGCGTAACGAGAAGAAAAGCACCCACCCGCCCCAGCGGGCGGAGAGCGCGTTTTTTCGGTTTGGTTTGTTCGTTCGGCTGCATGATGCAGCTCCTTTCTGCGGGGACTTTTTTTCATTATATCCGGGAAAGCGGGTAAATGCAAGGGAGGGACGCAGGAAAAACGTTAAGACCGCATAAGACGGCAAAGGGGAGGAGCAGAGCCCCTCCCCTGAGCGTGTCAAAAAAAGTATTTTTGACACGCTCTCAAACGAGACCCACTGCGTTGGGCTCTCGTTTGAAGGGGCTGCGGCTCACCGCAGCGCACTCGCTGTGCGCCGTCGGCGCACAACTCGCACGTTTGCGAGCCGAAAAGTATTTTCTCCGACGTACACGCCGCCGGAGAAAATGATCAAAACTTTATTTGCGCCTGCGGGCGCAAACTCTGCGAGGCTTTTTCGACAGCCGTAGGGGAGGGGCAGAGCCCCTCCCCTACGGGTACAAGTCAAAGGATCCTGTAGGGGCGGGGCTCTGCTCCGCCCACAGGAGACCTATGGAAGTTATGCGTTGTCCGCTGCGCCGGTGTTGGCGAAAAGGGCGGATTCCGGACTCTCGTAGGCGGTGTACCATACGGTCTGGCCTTCCTCGAGCCCGGAAACGATCTCGACCTTCTCGCCGTCCGATACGCCGGTAACGACCTCCACGGAATCGGTGAGCTCGCCGGTTTTGGCGTCGCGGCCGGTATATACGACCGTTGTGAAGCCCTGCTCCGCGAGCGCTTCGGTGGGAAGCCAAAGGACGTTCTCCGTTGTGCCGACGGTGAGCACCGCCATGGCGTTCATGCCGTCGAGCATATTCTCTGCGCGCGGCATGGTGATGGTGACGGTGTACTTGCTGTTGCCGCCGTTATTCTGCCCGTTCGGGTCGATAGAGCTCACGGTGCCGGTGAACGCCCGGCCCGGCAGCGCGTCAACGGTGATCTCCGCTTCCTGCCCAGCGTGGACGGAGAGAATATCCATTTCGTCCACGAGCATCTGCACGCTTACCGTATCTATGGAGGAGACGCGCATGAGCTCGGTCTCGGTGCGGTCGTACATCTCAAAGGGAGGCTCCTCGCCGCCTCCGCCGCCCCAGATGACCGGCTCGTCCGGCTCTTCCGGCTCCTCCGGCTTCTGCGGGCGCACGACCCAGAGCAGAACGCTGTTCTCATCGTACACGAGATAGACGAGATCGTTCACGGCGAGCCGGTTGGGGTTGGAATTGACCCAGTCGGCAGCGTCCGCGTCCCAATCATAGACCGAAACGCCGTCAAAGCTCGTTACAGGGATCGTTTCGGCGGTTTCAAAATCCACAACGGGCTCCGTCGTGAGATCGCAGGCCGCGGCGGGCGCGGCAAGGAACGTCATGCTGCCGAAGGTGAGCTCGGAGAGGCGTGCGGCGCGGACGGTGTATTCCTCCGGCACACCCTCGGAGGGACTGGCAAGCAGCGCCGCGGTATAAGTCCCGGCGTTTTTCATGACGCCAATGTGCGCCGCATCGAGATCGGACACGCGCCCGGCGGCGTCCGCCGTGACGGTGCCGCTCTGGTAGAGCCGGAAGAGCTTGAGCATCGTGTCCTCGTAGTCGCGGTGGAGCTGGGAGAGACGGCGGTATTCGCCCTCGGCGTCCACGCCGCTGAGCGTGAGAACGGTCGTCCCGGCATAGACCTGTCGGCCGACGGCGGCGTTGACCGCCGCGACCGTGCCCGCCGAGGCGGTCACGTTCCAGGCACTGTGCGGGTAGAGCGTTCCGGTGCCGACGGTCTCGCCGTCGAGAACAATGTCGGCACTGTCCCCGAGCACGGGGCCGTCGTCGGTGAGCGTAACGGTAAGCGTATCGCCCCGGCGGATTTCGATCCGCCCCGGATACTCCGTCCCATCCTCGCAGCGGACGATGACGGCTTTGCCGGGCGTCGCGGCATCGGACGCCGTTTCGGCGTCCACGGCCATGCGCCCGTCGAGCGAGACGACCATGAGCGCGCCGTGCTCGCGGATGACATCCTGCACATCGTCGCCAGCCTCGGCGTAGACCGCCTTGACGCGGCCCGCCGCGGGCGCGGCAAGATAGGCGTTCGTTGCGCCGGAGGCTGCGGTGCGCACCTCACCGGCGATGTATTCGAGATTGCTCTGCACCGTGGCGATCGTGTTCATGACCGAGGTTTTGTCCACTCTCGCGAGTTCCTGCCCTTCGGTGACGATGTCGCCGTTTTGCACAAGATACTCCGTGATTTCCACGCCGTGCGGCACGGTGATTTTCACTCCGTCGCCGCCGGAGAGCGTACCGGCGCCCGCGACGGTGGAGTCAATGTTGCCGCGCTGTACCGTGATGGATTTCGCGACGCCCTTGTCTTCCTCCGCTTTGCCGGAGGAGAGCATCGCCGGGAGCGACGCCATCAAAATGGCGACGGCCACAAGCACCGCGGCGATGATGATATTTTTTGTTCTTTTCCGTTTTGCTTCCATGTCAGCCTCCGTAATGCAGTGCGTCGATGGGCTTCATCTTCGCGGCCTTGTTTGCCGGATACAGCCCGAAGATCACGCCGATGGCAAAGCAGAAGATCGCCGCGAGCGCAACAACGCCGCCGCTGAGCGCAAACTGCATACCGGCGTCCGCCGCGATGGTCGAGGCAAGCCGCAGGATGCACCACGAAAGAAAAATTCCGATGACGCACCCGAGCATGCAGAGAACGACCGCTTCCATGAGGAATTGCAGCAGTATGGTGCCGCGGTCCGCGCCGATGGCCTTGCGGATGCCGATCTCGCGCGTGCGCTCCGTGACGGTGACGAGCATGATGTTCATAATGCCGATGCCGCCGACGATGAGCGATATGCTTGCGATGCCGCCGAGCAGGATCTTGAGAATGTTCGTCACGGACCCCATCGCGTCCTCCATAACACTCATGGAATAGACGTAGAAGCTGTCGCCGTTGCCGAAGAAGTCATAGAGGAATTCGTTGACGGCTGCCTCGGCGTCGGCCATTTTCGTGCCCTCCGGCGCGGTGACGTAAAATTCGGAAATCGCGCTGCCGCTCTGGGGGTACTGCCGCGTGAAAGAGGTAAAGGGAATATAGACTCTGGGAACGCGGCTGCCGCCGTAGACGAGCGAGGTGCGCTCGCCGAGCACGCCGACGATCGTATAGCGCATGCCGTCGATGGAGAAATCCTCGCCCACACAGTCGGCATAGCCGACGATCTGCTCGGCGGCCTGCTTCGAGAGGACGCATACGCGGCTCGAGTTATCCACGTCCGTATTCTTGAGGAAACGGCCGTATTCGATCGTGAGACCGTTGATGTCGGCATACGCCGGCATCGTGCCGTAAAGACTGATGCTGTCGCTTGCGGAGCCGGCCTTTCCCTTGGCGTCGCCGGTGTTGACCGGCGCGACGGCCTCGACATACTCGTTCTCCTGCGCCCATTTCCTGAGATCGTTTATGGTGAGCGAGCTTCCGACCTCCTGCCGCCAGACGTAGGCGTCCACATAGTTGCTGCCGAGGCTGGATACCTCGTCCGTCACGGTGTTCGTGGCGCCGTTAACAAGACTTACGAGCACGACGAGCGCCATGACGCCGATGATGATGCCGAGCATCGTGAGCGCGGCGCGCATCTTATTTGAGCCGATGCTGCGCAGCGCCATTTTAAAGGATGATATCATAGCTGCACCTCCGTGACGCGCCCGTCGAGAATGTGGATGCTGCGCTTGGCCTGACGGGCAATGTCGTTGTCGTGCGTGATGAGCACAACGGTGTTTCCCTGCTCGTGCAGCTCATGGAGAATGTCCATGATCTCGCGGCTGGTTTTGGAGTCAAGGTTGCCGGTCGGCTCGTCTGCGAGCAGGAGCGAGGGCTCCGTTACAAGCGCGCGGGCGATGGCCACGCGCTGCTGCTGGCCGCCGGAGAGCTCCGTCGGCAGGTGCTTGGCGCGGTTGGAGAGACCCACGCGCTCGAGCGCCGCGGCGACGCGCTTTGCCCGCTCCGCCGGCCTTACGCCGCGGTAGACGAGCGGAAGCTCCACGTTCTCCTCCGCGGAGAGCTTGGCGATCAGATTGAAGTTCTGAAAAATGAAGCCGATCTTCTGATTGCGGACGCGAGCGAGCTGCTTTTCGCTGTAGTCCTCGATGGGGATGCCGTCGAGCCGGTAGGTCCCGGCGTCCGCCACGTCCAGACAGCCGATGATGTTCATCAGCGTGGACTTGCCGCTGCCGGAGGGGCCGATGACGCTCACGAACTCCTTCGGGAAAATGTGCAGCGTCACATGGTCGAGCGCGTGGACGCGCTCCTCGCCGATCTGGTAGACCTTGGAAACGTCATGTAAATCGATCATAGCGTTATCCTTCCAGCGGCTCGCTGTCCGCGTAGGCGCCG
>CAKTBC010000040.1 GCA_934533005.1 uncultured Oscillospiraceae bacterium
ACGCGCGGACTGATGATGGCCTCCGTCATGGGCGTGCTCATGGGCCGCGAGATCATCCGGCAGGAAAACATCTGATTTTATAACAATATAACGCATACGGTCGCCTCCCGCGGGAATACTCCCACGGGAGGCGAATTTTTATGAACATGACAAACGAAGAATACAACGAATATATAAAAAGGAAGCAGCCACGCTCCCCGCTCGGCATGGACATGCTGCGCGCGTTTCTCGTCGGCGGGCTCATCTGCGCCGGAGGCGAGGGGCTGCGCGCGCTTTATACCTCGCTCGGGCTGGACACGGAGAGCGCCGGAACGGCGGTTTCGATCTCTCTCGTATTTCTCGGCGCGCTGCTCACGGGGCTGGGGCTGTACGACGATATCGCGCGCTTCGCCGGAGCCGGTACGCTTGTGCCGATCACGGGCTTTGCCAACTCCATCGTCGCGCCCGCGCTGGAATTCAAGCGTGAGGGACTCATCCCCGGCACCTGCGCGAAGATGTTCACGATCGCCGGCCCCGTGATCGTGTACGGCACCGGCGTGAGCATTGTTTACGGACTGCTGCTCTGCCTCTTCGCCTGACGGCGGCTCTTTCGGGAAAATCGCAAAAAGAAGGAGTTTTTTGCATTTTAGGGTTGACATTCTCCCGTCCATTTGCTATTATAACTCTCGCCGGTTGGAAAACCGGGTTTCCTGTGGGGGTATAGCTCAGCTGGGAGAGCGCTTGAATGGCATTCAAGAGGTCAGCGGTTCGATCCCGCTTATCTCCACCAAAGCCGTTGGAATCCTTGTGATTCCAACGGTTTTTCTTTGTTTTTGCAAGAAAACCTGTACTTTTGATTTTGGATGGCAATTTTGAAAAACAAGCGGTCAGACAGGATAAAGAAAATCGGGATGAACTGTACCGCCGCATTAAGCGAAACATTTCCAACCGCAGAACCCGCTCCGGCGTCTATTGACACCCGGAGGACGGCGGCATACAACGGGCTTATCGTTTTTGAGGTGATTCTATGACAAAATGGGACAAGATATCCGCATTGCTGTTGTACTGCTGCTCAGCGCGAATCTGGCCGTCAGCAGCATCATCTGTGTGCGGCTTACCAATGGTGTACCAGCGGCAAGCAGCGGCGAAACTGTCTCTGTAGCAGAAACCGCCGGCACAAATAATGGTACTGCGCTGATAGTTCCGGAAAGCCCGGCAGCGACCGATCCATGGTATGACTACGCCTGGGCATACGAAGCCTCGGATTATGTGGAGATCATCCGTTTGGGGGCAGATGGCTCCGATTGGCATTTTGAAATGACGCTTCCGGGAGCCAATGTGGATCTTACCGTTAAACAAATTTACATCAACGACTTGGTTGACGGTCAAAAAATCGAGGATTTTCTCCTTGATGATAACGCTATAAGACATATGGCGGAGCTTAACGATATCAACGGAGATGAAGTGATACTTCGCGCCGGAAAGACGCTGATATTCGAAGATGGACACCCGTACGTCACGGATTTTAACGGCCGGGAGATCGTTTTTGTGCTGCAAGCGGCTTCCGGAGAGACCGTGCGTTTTTCGTACATTTTTGAGCTTACGGAAAATCCCGCGTTGTCTGCAGACTACAACGACAGCGAGAAGGATCTTTCCCTGCTTCGCCATAATGCGCAGTATGACATTAAAGTCTTCGACGGCGTATACTGGGTGCCGGCGGTTTCTTTTGGGGAAAGCCGCTATACGAATGCGGAAATTTCCGCAATGCTCAATGATTCTCCGGAGGAAAAGCAAGCCAAGATCGGGACGCTCTATGAGGCATTGCAGCTGTATCAGATCGGCGATTTTCGTTCGGCGGACGATAATGTGCGCATTTCCGAAAACGGGATCGACTGGGAATACCATACGCCGGGGCGCAACGCCGTGATCAACAACTGCGGCTGCTGCGCCACGGATTCCGCATGGCTGCGCTACCTGCTGGATGGAGATTACGATGAGATCGGATATATCACCACCTCCCAGCGTGACGGCAGCGGACACGTCTATAACTATATTCAAGACGGTGGATGGTACTATATCATCGACCTTACACACTACCGCAACGACTGGATCGCCACGATCGAGGAAAACGGTGATATGGCCGCCTATTCACGCTCCGACCGTGTTCTCGGCAACATTCACCGCACAAAAGATCTTGCCAGTTTCGTAAACTATGTGCAGGACGCCTTCAACGATCCGCCCGGACTGATGTTCCGCCTCACCTGCGAGGATGTAACGCCCTTGGACAGCATACGTTCCCAAGACGGTGTGACCATTGTTCGTCCGGAAAGCTATGAGCCGTATGTCACCTGCATTTTCGATGATGATACCGACAATCTGACGTACGCTTACGTCCCGGATCCTACGAACGCACCGAAGTATTAAGTTCAGCGGGTATATACCGGCAAAGCTGCTTACGGAAATATAATGCGTAAGACATCGGCAAAAAGTACCGAAATCACACGATTTCGGTACTTTTTACTTGCTGTAAAGATATGTCAGAAAAGATCCAGCATGCTGTCGAGATAGACTTCCTCGCGTACCGGCAGATGGTACTCCGGCTTTGTCATGTAGTGCAGCAGAAATTCCAGCAGCAGCGCGCTGCCGAGACCGCGGCCCTCGATCTTGAAATGCGAAAAGCCCATGGGCAGATACGTATCCCGGATGTCCGCCGCGCCGATGAAGCCCGGATTTTTCATTGCCTCCGAAAACCGGTAGCCCCGCGCGCCGCCGGGCGCGGCACAGCGGTGCTCCACGTCCTCGCCGAGATTCTGGCGGCTGACCGCTTCGTAGCACGCTTTCCGCTCGGCGCAGCGAAAGTCGCAGCACTCGTTGCAGAGAAATTCCACTTTGTCCTTCTCCCATTTCGGCAGCGCGCCGAGCTTATCGAACGCCCGGTTCAGCCGAAAATCCGGCACAACAAAGCGAAACTCGTCCCGCTCCAACTCCTTTTCAAACGCCCGGAAGTCCGTCAGCACCTTGGTGGTGGAGGAAACGAAGTACAAATTGGGATACTTTCGCCGGAGATAGGAAAGCAGCAATTCCGAATGAACGATGACGCCGTTTTGCGGCGTCTCGCTGCTGTTAAAAAGCTCGCAGAGGGCGTTGCACTTTGCATCCGAAAGATGCTCCTCCTGTAACAGAGAGTTGCTGAACGTGAGCCGCGCCGAAACGCCGTATTCGCGCAGCAGCGAGAGCACCTCGCGCGCCTCGTTGTCCCCGAAGCCCGCGCGCCCGCCGCCCCAGAGGCAGTCTGCCGGCGCGCCATAGATCGAGCCGATATCGCACCAATCGTAAAACCACGTCCGATGCTCCCGGAACAGCGGCAGAAAGACGCGGTAAAACTCGTAAAACTCAAAAAGCCCCGGCAGATGGTACTGCGCCGTGCGTCTGGACGGTTTTTCCATTTCTCTCCCTCCCCTCCTTTTTATTTTATCACAGACGGTCAACTTTTTCAGCTTGTTTTCAGCTCGCCGCCGTATGCTGACGCCAGAAACAAAAAGGAGGTCATTCCTTATGAAAACGACAAGAAAAATTCTCGCGATCCTCTGCGCCGCAGCGATGCTGTTCTCTCTCGCCGCGTGCGGCAGCACGACAAGTACCCCAGTAACGACGTCCGAACCCACCGCGTCGGCGGACAATGAAGAGGCCACGTCCGCCGATGCTTCCGCCCCAGCGGATGCGCCGGAAAAGCCGGACGGTGCGTCGGGCGAGAAACCGGACGGCCAGACCGGCGGCCAGGGCGGCGCTCCCGGCGGTCAAGGCAGCGGCTTCGGCGGCAGCAGCGAGGTGGCACAGGGCTCGAGCGCGAACACGATCATCGAAGACGGCACGTACTCCGGCACAACGTACTCCTCCACCGGCGACGACGAAAACGCTCTGCGCGTGGACGGCGCTGCCGCCACGCTCGACGGCGTCACCGTCGAGAAGAGCGCGGGCGCAACGTCCAACACCGAAAACGGTGACTTTTACGGCGTAAGCGCTGCCCTGCTCGCCACGAACGGCGCGACCGTAACCATCAAAAACGCCACGGTGACATCGTCCGCGCAGAACGGCAACGGCGTATTCAGCTATGGCAGCGGTACGAGCGTGAACATCTCTGATTCTACCATCACGACGACCGCCGACAACTCCGGCGGCATCCAGACGACCGGCGGCGGCACAACGAACGCCTCCAACCTCACCGTGGAAACGAGCGGCAACTCCTCCGCCGCCATCCGCTCCGACCGCGGCGGCGGCACGGTGAATGTGACGGGCGGGACGTATACCTCGAACGGCTACAATTCCCCCGCCGTCTATTCCACCGCGGACATCACCGTTTCCGATGCGAAGCTCACCGCGAACAATTCCGAAGCGCTCGTCATTGAGGGCAAAAACTCCATCGTGCTCGTCGGGTGCGACGTCACCGGCAGCATGAGCGACACGAAAGGCACGAGTTCCGACGAAAATGTCCACAACGTGATGATCTATCAGTCCATGAGCGACGATGCCGACGTCGGCACGTCCACCTTCTCCATGACCGGCGGGACACTTACCGGCAAAAACGGTGATCTCATCTTTGTGACGAACACCCATTGCGTGCTGACGCTCTCCGGCGTCACGATCGTCAACGAGGACGAGGAAGGGTACCTTCTCCGCGTGACCGGCAACTCCGCCTCCCACGGCTGGGGCACAGCAGGCAGCAACGGCGCACAGGTCGAGTTTACCGCCGACGCGCAGACGCTTGAGGGCGACATTTTCGTCGATTCGATCTCCACGCTCACGATGACGCTCCAGAACGGCAGCTCCTTCACCGGCACGATCAACATCGTGGAAAACGCCGAGGGCGGTACGGCGGTGGCGGATAACGCCGTCGTGACGATCGGCTCCGGCTGCGTCTGGACGCTGACCGGCGACTGCACGCTCACGAGCCTCATAAATAACGGCACTATCAACTTTAACGGCTACACCATCACGCTTGCCGACGGCACGGTGATGAAGTAATTCCCGCCAACACAGCAAAAGGCAGGCACATGGTATTCCCCACGTGCCTGCCTGAGCGTGTCAAAAAAGTGTTTTTGACACGCTCTCAAACGAGACCCACTGCGTTGGGCTCTCGTTTGAAAAGGCTGCGGCTCGCCGCAGCGCACTCGCTTCGCTCGCACGTTTGCGAGCCGAGAGGTATTTTCTCCGACGCACATGTCGCCGGAGAAAATAATCGAAACTCTATTTGCTCCTGCTGGCGCAAACTCTGCGAGGCTTTTTGACAGTCTGAGGCAGGCACATGGTATTCCCCACGTGCCTGCCTTTATTTTAATTTCGCATCAGTAATAGAGCTCCACGCAAACCGTACCGCCGGGGACGGAAAGCGTGCTTTGCGCGGCTGTTGCCGCGCCGTTTACGAGCACGAGACGCGGCGCGGTACCGGGGAAGGAAACCGTGCCACCGGCGTCGGACGTGACCGTAACGGACGCGCGGTGATCGTCCCGGACAAAGTGCCGGAAGCGCGCGGGAATGTCGGAGCGGAAGATTTCCGTGCCGCCGCAGGAGAGCGTTGTCTCGCTGCCGTCGCAGACGGCGTCGTAGCGGCGGCCACGGTACAGCCGGTTTTTCTGGGAAAAGGCTGCGCCGTCGTGCATGCCGAAGAACAGGCCGTCCCATGGCGTTACGCCGAACTGCTCGAGCGACCACATGAGCGGGAAAAGCGCCGTCCAGCTGTAGAACGGCTGCGAATCCACGGTGTCCGTTCCTTCGCCGGTAAAGGGGTTGTAGTTTTCAAAGCTGCGGCGCTCGGCCGTCCAATGCCGTTCAAAGCCGGACACGGCGCGCTCGGCCAGCCGGTGCGCTTCCGCGTCGCGGCCGCTGCGCCTCAGGCCGATATACGTCCAGAACGGCTGCGGCGCCCATGTCCGGCCGCGCCAGTAGCGGTTTTCATGTCCCGAGGGGTGCGAGGCGTTGATGGCGATGAGGGGGAACGGCGTGAAGAACTCTTCCTCGTTAAAGATGTGGGAGAGGCACTTGTCCACGCGCTCGCCGTCGGCCGCACCGGCAGCCAGGGGGTAAAAGCTCGTCGGGCTCGTAAGGCCGAAGGTGCCGTTGGTATTACGGTTGGCGTAGATACCCTTTTCCTCGTCCCACAGCTGCTCGTTGATGGCGCAGCGCAGCTCCTCGGCGGCAGACGCCAGCTCTTCTCTCTCGCGTTCCTTACCAAGCAGCGCGGCCATATAGGCGGTACATTCGAGATCGAGAGCAAGCTGGCTGCTGACGCCGACGTCGTACATTTCCAGAAGCCCGGAGGCCTTATCGAACGACGCTTCGTCGTACATGGGGCTGTTGTCCATGGCGGTCTCGTTTTTGGCGGCGAGCTTTGTGCCGCGGTAGGCGCCGTCGCCGGTTGCGGAGGTGCCGAGATGGATAAGCGGGCTCGCGCCGTCCCGGCGGCGGGAGAGATACCAGCGCTGCGCACGGCGGAGCAGCGGGTAAGCGCGCTCCACGGCGGCGATGTCTCCGCTCATAAGATAGTGCATCCAGAGCGAGAAGCCAAGCACCGGCGGCTGCGTGCGGTCTACCCATTTCTGATACGGCGAGAGCATGCCGGTAAAATTGCCGTCCGGCGTTGCGGCGGAGAGGACGTAATCGAGATCCTGCGCAGCCATTTCCGCATCGCCCGAGAGCGAGGAGAGCATGATCTGGTAGCAGGCATCGGAGAAGAAGAAATACCAGCCGCCGAAATTTTTGTTCCAGCTTTTGGCAATGGCGTTGTAGGCGCGGCCGAGCTCCGGGGAGTGCATGGCGTTCCACGCCATGATATCGGCAACGGCTTCGGTCATATGCGGATGCTCGCCATCGGTACTGCGCGGATAATCCCGCAGCGCGTCGGCGCGCAGCTCGTCCCAGCGGGAAAACTCTGCCGCGGCGCGGTCAGCCGCGCGGCGGGCGGTATCCTCGTCGTGCGCAAGGGACACCGCCAGGCAGACCTGCGGCGACTGCTCGAGCACGAACCGGCAGGTCGCCCACGCGCTCTCGGCGTCCTGGACGGACACGGTGGATTTATAGCCCTTGTCCGCCATGCAGAGGCCGGCATAGTCTGAGGCGCCTGCAAGGATCACGTCATACGGCGGTTCCCCGGCATAGGAAACGGCGGCAAAATAGTTATCCCTCCGGCCAAAAAGCCCGTTGGGCGTCTCGTACATGGCGCCGCCGTTCTCAAAGCCGACGGAGACGAGCATGTGATACCGGATGCCCCACTCGCGCGGCGGGCGGAGGTTCGTCATGCGGAAGAGGATCGTCCACTCGTCAAAGCGCAGGTATTCCAGCTCAAATTCCGCACAGGCGTGACCAGCGCGCATACGGCAGTAGCGGCCGGAAGACTCGTGCTCAAAGAGGCGCGTTTCCGCATCAAACGGAAACTGCGTATACGACGATTCCGCCTCAGAGAAAGCGCCCGGGACGATCGAAAGTCCGGCGGGGAGGTTTTCCATACGGGAGCAGGAAACGGGATGCCAGGTGTTCCAGCCGCGTTCCGGCGTTATCATAATACATACCCTCCGGCAAAGTTATTTTTTGAAGTAATGCGTTTTGGAGCGGTCGGCGAGAATGTATACCGTCTGGCCGGGGCGGTAGTGCTCCGCCTGCACATTGATGCATGCAAGAGAAAGCGTCGCCCCGCCAGCGCGGGCGGTAATGCGGCAGATCTCGCCGGTAAACACGATATCGGTGATCTCCGCCGCCGTCGCGCCGTCCGCCGCGGCATCGAGAATGCGGGTCTGCTCGCCCCGGATCGCCAGGCAGACCTCTTCGCCGTCGGCAAAGCCGTCCTGCGGCTCAACGGGGAATTCCCAGCCGTCACCGGAGACCGTCCAGCCGCCCGGCGTCTGATGCAGTGTGCCGATGAGCGTGTTGGCCTTGCCGAGAAAGTCGGAGGCGTAGAGCGATACCGGGTGGTTATAGATGTTCTCCGGCGTAGAGAGCTGCTCGATGCCGCCATTGCGCATGAGCAGGATCTCATCGGACATCGTCATGGCCTCTTCCTGGTCATGGGTTACGAAAATCGTTGTGATGCCGACCTGCTGCTGTATGCGGCGGATCTCATACTGCATCTCGGCGCGGATCTTTCGGTCAAGCGCAGAGAGGGGCTCGTCGAGCAGCAGGATGTCCGGCTCAATGATCAGAGCGCGCGCCAGTGCCACGCGCTGTTGCTGGCCGCCGGAGAGCTGCGTCACCTTGCGGTCGGTCATGCCGGTAAGGCCGACAAGACGGATGTACTGTTCCACCTTTTCCCGGATCTGCTCTTTGGGAACCTTGCGGATCTTCAGGCCGTAGGCAATGTTGTTGAAAACGGTCATATGCGGAATGAGCGCATAGTTCTGGAACACAACGCCGATGTTGCGTTTTTCGACCGGGATGGGCGTGAGATCGCGCTCGCCGACATGGATCGTGCCGCTGTCGGCGTATTCAAGCCCGGCGATGATGCGCAGAAGCGTTGTTTTGCCGCAGCCGGAGGGGCCAAGCAGCGAAAGAAGATTGCCGTTCTTCGCCTGGAAGGAAATATCGTTCAGAACGCGGGTATCCCCAAAGGTTTTGGAAATGCCCTGAATGGTGATTTCAGACATGGTTATTTCTCCTTATGTCCCTGCCCAACAAGCTGCCCGGCGTCGAAGCCCACGCGGTTCATGATAAAGATCACGACCGCAATGGCGATGGTAAGCAGCGTGGCAATAGCGTTGATGTCCGGGTTGTAGCCGGCGCGGATCTTGGTATAGATGAGCATCGGGAGCGTATATGTCCCGAACGGCGCCAGGTAATACTGGATGGAAAAGCAGTTGAAGCACAGCACGAACGACATGAGAAAGCCCGAGAGCACCGCGGGGAAGATCATGGGAAGCGTCACTTCCCACAAGATCCGCAGAGGGGACGCGCCGAGCGTGCGGCTGGCTTCCTCCGGATATTTATCCATCGTCATAATGCGCGAATACGTAATGAGGAACGAGTGCGGCATGACCGCAACGAGGCAGCCGAAGAAGAGGCTGGCAAACGATTTGCCGATGCCGAGATAGTTGAAGAGCAGCAGAAGCGCGACTGCCTGCACGAGCCAGGGAATGATGACCGGGACGTTCATCAGCGTCGGGAATGCCCTGTTCCACTTGCGGGACATCCGCCGCAGCGCGAGAGAGGCCATGATGCCGAGCACCGCCGCGCAGAGACTCACAAGCAGGCTGAACCAGAGCGAGTACCATGTTGCGCTGAGCAGATCCGCCGAACGGAAGAGCTCGGTGTACCACTTGGTGGTAAATTCAAACGGAAGCGCACCGTATTTGGAGGAGTTGAACGACATGATGGCAATGCCGAGGATCGGGAAAAGAAGGAAAAAGAACGTAAGGCACAGCCAGACAATAAGAACGGTATTGAACCGCCGCGCCGAAGCGTTGCGTTTGGGATTTTGTTTCATAGCTATATTATCCTCCGATCCGCTTGTCTGCAATGTTCATGACGAGACGGATCACGGCCAGCGTCAGCGACATGACAACAAGGAAGAGCAGCGATAGCGCCGCGCCGTAGCCCATGTTCATGGAAGTGGTAAACTGCGAGTCGATCAGGCTGCCGATCATCATGCTGTAAGGGCCGCCGGCGATATTCGGCTCAACGAAGCTGCCGGCCACGGGGATGAGCACGATCAGAATGCCCGTCATCAGTCCCGAGAAGCTCTGCGGCAGAACAACGCTGATAAAGGTCTGAAAGCGGTTCGCCCCGAGCGAGTGCGAGGCGGCGATGACGTTGTTATCGATCTTTTCGAGGCAGGAATAAAGGGAAAGGATCATATACGGCAGGTACTCGTACACAAGGATCAGGATGACCGATCCGTTCGTATACATGAGCGAGGTTCCCGCCGGGAGAATGCCCAGCTTCAGCAGCGGCGTCATAACAAGGCCGTTCGTCTGCAGGAGCGTCATGATGGAGTAGATGAGCAGCAGCTGCGAGGTGAACGCCGGAACGATAGACACCATGATCAGCGTGCTGCGGTACTTTTCGGGAACGATCTTGGCGATGGCCCATGCCGCGGGATAGGCGATCACGATGCAGATGGCCGTTACAAGAAGCGCTGTCCAGAACGATTTCAGCATCAGACCTCGCACCGTGAGAGAGGTAACGGCCTCCACGATGTTGCGCACGGTGTACCCCGCGACGCCGTTGAGCGTGGATACGTTGCCGTCGGCAAAGCTGAAGAACACCAGCATGCACAGCGGGACAAGACTCATGCCGAGCAGTATGGCGGCGGACGGCCAGATCAAATGCCGGGCGGCACTACGGGGCTTGGATGGTTTCATGACGTGATTCCTTTCCAGTTACAAAAGAGGTATACGGGCCGGCCAGGAGACCGGCCGGCCCGTACGGAAAAACTTATTTTGCGGCTTTGACTTCGTCCCAGAGGGAGGTCCACGCCGCGAGCTGCTCGTCGGTCAGCGGAAGAGCCAGATTGACATTGGCGGGTGCTTCGGGGTAGAGCCAGAGCGAGGCGCGTGCTTCGTCGGAGAGAGCCTCCGTAACGACCGTGTTGACGGGAGAATAGGCCTGCGCGCCGGCCGTGGCCATGCTGTTCTGGAAGTATTCGCCCGTGCAGTAGTCGATCCACTTCATGGCGAGATCCTTGTTGGCGGAGTCGCGGACGATGCACCAGTAGTCGCACCAGCCCACGGTGCCCTCTTCGGGGTGGACGTACTGGATGTTGAGACCTTCGTTTTTGAGCTCGGTGGCAATGGAGCCCCAGACGTTGCCGATCACGACCTCGCCGGAGGTGTAAGCCTTGACAAAGTCGTCGTGGCTCGTCCAGAAGGTCTTGACGTTGCTCTTGAGATCGGTCAGCGCGGTGCGCACGGTGTCGGTGTCCGGATCACGGGGATTCTCGCCGGTGTACATGGCGGCCGTGCGGATCGCGGCGTCATACTCGTTTTCAAAGGCGACCTTGCCGGCGTACTGGGGATCCCAGAGAGCGGACCAGCTCGTGATCTCATCAGTGATGACATCCGCGTTGTAGAAGAGAGAGGTCGTGCCCCAGACCCAGGGGACGCCGATGATATTGCCGTTTTCGTCCTTGACTTCGTCGATCGTGCGGAAGTCCTCGCGAAGGTTATTGTAATTCTCGAGCGCGGAAGTGTCAATCGTATCGAGCACACCGGCGTTCAGGTACTGCTGGAGATAGAGCGGGTTGATGCAGACCACGTCGATCTGGCCAACGCCGCCGTTCTCCAGAACGGAAAGCAGTTCGGGGATGGAGCTGAGGAAGTAGTGCTCTACCTCGCAGTCGTAGAGCTCGGCGAAGTGCGCCGCGCCGTAATCGGAGTCCGTGGCGTAGGACTGCCAGTTGGCGACGACCAGCTTCCGCTTTGCGCCGGTGCTGGTGTTGGTCTCGTTCGTGTCCGCGGGAGCGTTTCCGCACGCAGCCAGCGCCAGCAGCATGGCAAGAGCCAGAAGCAGGGCGAAGAGTTTCTTTGTTTTCATGTCTTCTCCTCCAGATGATTCATGTTTATCTTTACCGATCGCTCGGCGAAGTACGAATTTCAGAAAATGCAGGACGACTGCAAGATCAGGTTGGCATAGGCGGTGTTCTCGCCGGTACGCACGATGGCGCGGCAGGTGGCAGAGAGCTTTTTGAAATCCTCGTGTGGCATTGTCTCGCAGGGGGTAGCGGAGAACCGCTTTTGGAGATGCTCATAGAGCGCGCCGTTCACGCTCTCCGTCTCCGAAGCCAGAAAGATTTTTTCCACGCCGAAGTGCTCGAGCACAACGTCCAGCACCGCGAGAAACGACGGCTCACCCATTTTAAGAGAAAGATCGATCACTTCCACGCCGTCCGGGATCGGAAGCCCACAGTCTGCAATGCAGAGCCGGTCGGTGTGCCGCATGTTTCCCAGAACCCGATTCAGCTCTCCGTTTAAAATAGCGCCAGTATACATTTTATCACCTTTTTATCACAAGCACGAAATGAAAGGTTTGTGACCTTCTGCTTATTTTTATATCATTTATTCACGAAATGGTCAATCTCAAGTCGAACATAAATCAAAAAATTGGCTCATCGAACAAGAAACAGCGGCAGCAACATGTAAAAACTCCGAAAAAATTGTGATAAAAAGTTAAAATTTTACCTTGATTTTTTCGCCGCAGCAGATATAATCAAAGCGAAAGGAATTGAACGGAAGGGTGGTAAAGCGGCCATATGGAGCATAAACCGACGCTTCGCAGCATCGCAGAGGAGCTGGGGCTGTCCGTCAGCAGCGTGTCACTCGTACTGAACCACAGAGAAAACCGCATTTCCCCGGAAAACCGCCAACGGATCTTTGAGGCGGCAGAGCGCGTCGGCTATCTGCCGAGCGGAAAACGGAAAAGCCGGCAGAAGCCGGTCATTCTCGGGCTGATCGTCCCGGAGCTGTCCAACGCCTTTTTTGCAGACATCGTGCAGGGGATGACGGACTGCGCCTATAAGCAGGAGGCCAAGGTCCTCCTCGCAACGAACGGCGAGTCGCCCAGCCGCGACGCCGAGCAGATCCGCTCCATGGCCGCAACGGGCGTGTCCGCGCTGATCGTTGCCCTTTCCTACAATTGTTCGCCCGATGTATTTGCCGGCATGTCCTGCCCGGTGATCCAGGTAGACCGGCAGTCGCCGTCGCTGCCGTACAGCTCCGTCCGGCTGAACAACCGCAAAGGCGGATATCTTGCCGCAAGACATCTGATCGAGCTGGGGCACCGCCGCATCGCATGCATCACCGGGCCGCGCTGGCTCATGAGCTCGCAGGAGCGCGAGTCCGGCTACCGCTGGGCCATGGAGGAAGCCGGGATCCCCGTGACCGGCGACATGGTCATGGAGGGTGACTATCTCTCCGTCGGAGGATACGCGCTGGCGGACAGCGTGATCGCCGGAGGGTTTACCGCCGTATTCTGTGAAAACGATATGACTGCCATCGGGCTTTACCGGCGGTTTCGCGAGCGGGGCATCACCGTTGGGCAGGATATCTCCGTCGTGGGCTTTGATGACATCAGCTTCTGCGAAATGCTGGACACGCCGCTCACAACGGTCCGCCAGTCCGGCTACGACATCGGGTATGAGGCTTGCAGCCGTGCCATGCAGGAGATCGCCAACCCGGAGCTGCCGCACCAGTCCATATACTTTGAGCCCCGGCTTATCAAAAGAGAAAGCGCACGAGCGTGCAGGAAAGGAAGCACATTATGAAAAAAGCTCTCGTGATCGGTTCGATCAACATAGATAAGGTCTATGAGCTTGAGCACATCGTCCGTCCGGGCGAAACGGTCTCCAGCCGGAAATACCGCACCGCCTGGGGCGGAAAGGGCCTCAACCAGGCGATCGCGCTCAGCCGCGGCGGGGCGGATACGGCGCTCGCCGGGTGTGTCGGTGCACCGGAACTGGAGGCGCTCACCGCAGTCTGCGCGGAGGCCGGGGTAGACGCTGCGCGCATCCGCGCGCGTTCCGTCACCACGGGTCACGCCATCATCCAGGTCGACGCCAACGGGCAAAACTGCATTATCGTTGAGCCGGGCGCGAACGGAACGGTGGATCCGGACGATATCGCAGCCTTTCTCGAGGGCTACGGCACGGGCGATATTCTTCTGACGCAGAACGAGATCTCCCATATGCCGGAGGTGCTGCGCGCCGCGCACGAAAAGGGTCTGACCGTTGTTCTCAACCCCTCGCCGTTTTCCGCGGAGATCCTCTCGTGGCCGCTCGAATGTGTGGATATTTTCCTTGTGAACGAGATCGAAGGCGAAGCCCTCTCCGGCGAGAGCGCGCCGGAAAAGATCCTTGATACGCTGCGCCGCCGGTTTCCGCGCGCCGCAATCGTCCTGACACTCGGGCACGACGGAGCAATGTACGCAGACAAAACGGAGCGTTTTTCCGTCCCCGCTCGCCGGGTGACCGCCGTGGACACGACCGCCGCAGGCGACACGTTCACCGGGTACTTCCTCGCCATGCTGCTGCGCGGCGGCACGCCGAAGGACGCCATGGAGATTGCCGCAACGGCGGCGGCGATCGCCGTAACACGTCCCGGTGCCGTTCCGTCCATCCCGTGGCTGGAAGAGACGCTCAGGCAATAAACCGGCAAAGCCGCAAGCAAGATCCCCCGGATGCAGTACTTCCGTTTTCTGCATCCGGGGGATCTTCTTTTTTCCGTTTTCTCGAGCCTGCTCGCTATCAGATCATTCCTTATACCGCAGCGCGCGGATGGCGTTGAGCACGGCGAGGATCATGACACCGACGTCGGCGAAGATCGCCGCCCACATGTTCGCAACGCCCACCGCGACGAGCGCGAGGCAGCCGAACTTGATGATGAGCGAGAACACGATGTTCTGCTTGACGATGCCGATGCATTTGCGCGAGATGCGGATGGCCTTGACGATCTGCTTGGGATCGTCGTCCATAAGCACAACATCCGCGGCCTCGATGGCAGCATCGCTGCCCATGGCGCCCATCGCAATGCCGATGTCGGCACGGGTGAGCACGGGCGCATCGTTGATGCCGTCGCCGACGAAGGCGAGCTGCTCGTGCGGCCCCTTCGCTGCGAGGAGCTTTTCCACCTCGTCGACCTTGTCGCCGGGGAGAAGCTCGCTGCGCACCTCGTCCACGCCGAGCGCGGATGCGACCTGCTCGGCCACGCGCTTCGTATCGCCCGTGAGCATGATGGTCTTTTTCACGCCGCATTTTTTGAGCGCGGCGATGGCTTCCTTCGCATGAGGCTTCGGGACATCGGAGATGACGATGTGACCGGCGTACTGCCCGTCGATCGCCATATGGATGATCGTGCCGACGCTGTGGCACTCGATGGCCTCGATGCCGAGCTTTTTCATGAGCTTGGCGTTGCCCGCGGCGACGGCGTGGCCGTCCACCGTAGCGGTGATACCGTGGCCGCTGATCTCCTCGATATCGGAAACGCGGCTGCGGTCGATCTCCTTGCCGTAGGCCTTCTGGAGGCTCTTGCTGATCGGGTGCGACGAGGCGCACTCGGCAAGCGCGGCATATTCGAGCAGCTTCTCTTCCTCGAGCGTGCTGTGGTGCACGGCGGTCACTTCAAACACGCCCTGCGTGAGCGTGCCGGTCTTATCGAACACGAGATACTTCGCGTCCGAGAGCGCCTCGAGATAATTCGAGCCCTTGATGAGGATTCCCTCGTGGCTCGCGCCGCCGATGCCGGCAAAGAAGCTCAGCGGGATGCTGATGACGAGCGCGCACGGGCAGCTCAC
>CAKTBC010000041.1 GCA_934533005.1 uncultured Oscillospiraceae bacterium
AAAGAAATCAGGCGGCTATTTCTATTTTGAAGGAGGTGTTCGCTATGAGCGAAACAGATTACAACGCTCGACTTTATGAGAAAATGAAAGCCGAGCAGGACAAATACCGGGACTGGCTACTGCATCAGGAGCCGTCTGAAATCCTCAATCATACCTACGAATACACGATGCGGGAGGACATCGTAATGTATATCTCCGGCCTGCTCGCTGATCTTATGAACCAGAAACCGGTAACGGCAGCGGACTTTGCGGATCTCAAAGGCCACATCCTTCTCATCCTTCCCGACCAGGACTTCTGCTCCGGAAAAATGCAGCAGGATCTCATAGCTCTGATGCATGAGCCGGAGATCGCCTATGTATCCGGCGGTCATCTTTCTACGGTCGTAAAAGCGGAGGACTACATTCGCACGATACGTGCCATCCTTCTCCCGGCGGGGAAATGACTCCGCCGGGTTTTCTGCGGAAAGCAGCGGGATCGAAGACGATAAAATGTTTTGTGGTATACGGCAAAAATTTGACAAATCCTTGTACATATGTTAAATTAAGTAAACACTACCACGCAATAGTTTGAAAATCCTGGCGAACAATCTTCGGAAAGGTGGAAGTACCCGATTGGAAGATAAACGTATCACCAAGACGAAACGCAATATCAAAGCAACGCTGACAGACATTTTGCAGGAAATGCCGTTTGAAAAAATCTCCGTTGCAGAGATCTGCCGCCGCGGGGATATCAGCCGGATCACGTTTTACGCGCATTACGAGGATAAGTATGCCCTGGCGGAGGAGATATTCTCTGACCATGTACAGGAAGCCTACGACAAGTACCACGCGCTGCAAGCCGAGAACAACCCGAAAAACAACGGCTTCATCGGCTATCAGAATCTTCTGGAAGCCATTTTGAGTCTCTATTACGACAACTATACCTTCTTTTCGCACACCACGTCACGGGAAAACCCTTATCTGTTTTCCGCCTATTTCAACCGGATGTATATCAGTGTGGACGACTACCTTCGCCGCCACACCTATCTCAAGCCGCGGTTTCCGTTCCATCAGACGGCGGCGCTCATATGCAACGGGCTGTTTGGCGTTATCAACAGCTGCGTGGCAGATCACCTCTCGGAATCGGAGACGCGCGCCGTTGCCCGTGACTTATACGCCGTACTCTTAAATTCCGACATGTTTGAGAAATAAGCGGGGAAAGGGATACTTAATGGCGCTGTTAACGCAAAAGGCGATCCTCTCGACCTTTGAAGAGATGCTGGAGGAAATGCCGTTTGACAAGATCACCGTCTCGGCGCTTGTCCGGCGGTGCTGCGTGAGCTCCAACACGTTTTATTACCACTATCAGGATATTTACGATCTTCTGGGCGTATGGATGAACACACGCTTCAGTATGCTGACGAAATCCGTCCGTGAGAGCATGGGCTGGAAGGAAGAGGTTCGTGTATTTCTCAAATACTGCCAGAGCCATCCGAAGCTCATCACAAATCTTCTCTCCTCCGTTTCCCGCGGCAGTCTTGAGCATTACATCTTTACGGAGACGGACGATTTCTTTCTGGAATATGTCCGGGAAAAGACTGCCGGCACGCAGCTTTCGGAGCAATCGATCCGGTATATTGCGCAGTTCTGCCGGTACTCGTTCATTGGCTTCTTTTTGAAATTCACCTGGGAAAAAATGCAGGCCGATGTGGATGAGATCGTGGATCGGCTCGAAAAAGTTTTTAACGCATTTATTGACAGCGCCGCGGCGCAGATGAAAGGGGATTCGCTGTAAAAGCAAGTCTCTTTTACACTTTTTTGCAGAAAAGTTTTAGGATAAAACGGAGAAAACATCCTAAACGGGGGAGTTTTCGCGTTCTGTCTGTTTTTTTTACAACGCCGCCGGTTTGTCCATGGAAAAGCCAAAACGCTTCGCTATAATGAAAGCATAAAGAATAATCCTACAAAGGAGTGTGCTTTTATGAGCGTATCGACGACCGTGAAGAAATACGGCATCGAACAGGCGATCAAATTCATGTACAAGGACCCGGAGACCAATCTGCCCAAGCTGATGGACTGGGCGGACACGTTCTGCAAGGGGCGTTTCCCCGCGCAGCGCGCCGCGATCCGCCGCGCGATCGAGGATCCGACATATCCGTACTATGATTTTGTCCGCCACATGATGAACGAGGTCGACCATGATGTCCTCACGACGATCGTGGTGAATTTCTTCATCAATGCCAACATGGTCGGCTGCGAAAAGCAGGAAAAGCTCCGGAAGGAGCATAACTGCAACATCCCCTGGGCGATCCTTCTTGATCCGACCAGCGCCTGCAATCTCCACTGCACCGGCTGCTGGGCGGCGGAGTATGGCAACAAGCTGAACCTGTCCTTCGACGAGATCGACGACATCATCCGTCAGGGCAAGGACATGGGCGTTTACATGTACATCTACACCGGCGGCGAACCGCTCGTGCGTAAGGCCGATCTCATCAAGCTTTGCGAAAAGCACGATGACTGCATCTTCCTTGCCTTCACAAATGGTACGCTCATCGATGAGAGATTTGCCGATGACATGCTGCGCGTGAAGAACTTCGTCCCGGCCATCTCTCTCGAGGGATTTGAAGAGGCGACCGACTCCCGCCGCGGCGAGGGCGTTTACGGCAAGGCCACGCACGCGATGAACCTTCTCCGCGAGCGCAAGCTGCTCTACGGTATCTCCTCCTGCTATACGAGAGCAAACTTTGAGTCCATCACCTCGGAGGAGCATTACGACAGCCTCATTAAAATGGGCGCGTACTTCATCTGGTACTTCCACTACATGCCCGTCGGCAACGATGCCTCGCCCGAGCTTCTCCCCACGCCGGAGCAGCGCACCGAGATGTACCGCCGCATCCGCCGCTATCGATCCACGAAGCCTCTCTTCGCGATGGACTTCCAGAACGACGCTGAGTTCGTCGGCGGCTGCATCGCGGGCGGACGCAACTACTTCCACATCAACGCCAACGGTGACGTGGATCCCTGCGTGTTCATCCACTACTCCGACTCAAATATCCGGGAAAAGACGCTGCTTGAGACGATGAAGTCTCCGCTCTTCATGGCATATCACGACGGGCAGCCGTTCAACGACAACATGCTCCGTCCCTGCCCGATGCTCGAAAACCCGGAGAAGCTGCGCGAGATGGTGAAGTCCTCCTGCGCGCATTCCACGGATATGCAGTCCCCGGAGACCGTGGATCATCTCTGCGCCAAGTGCGACCGGTATGCTGCCGAGTGGAAGCCGGCGGCGGATAAGCTCTGGACGGAAAACCGCGCTGAGCATGACGCGAAGTAAATCGGATACCCTGTATACGGATGCGGCAAAACTGCCGCGTCCGTGTACGCATATATTATAAAGACATATTTTTAGAAAGGTGAATGGTCATGGAAAAGAAATCCCTGAAAACCTATAAAACATGGGCGATCGTTCTCTCTGCCGTTACGATACTCCTTGGCCTCGTCATGATCTGTTGGCCGGGCATTTCCGCGGTAGCGATCTGCTATCTGATGGGCGCTGTCTGCATTGCCGCCGGGATCTATGAGATCATCCGGTACTTTGATCTCGGTCTCATCGGCGTGCTCTTCCGGTATGATCTGTTTCTCGGTATCATGAGCGTCCTTGCCGGCGTGCTGCTGCTCCTCCATCCGAACGGAGCGCTCGTCATTCTGCCGGTCATCCTCGGTTTTTATATCATCCTTGCGAGTGTGTTCTCCATCCAGATCTCGACGGAAGCACACCATTTCGGCTTCTCCGGATGGTGGGGAGCGCTGCTGCTTGGTATTGCAGGTGCCATTTTCGGCGTTCTGATGATCTTTGATCCTTTCAAAGGCGCAAAAGCGTTGATGGTGTTCGCCGGTATTTCGCTGCTTGTGACGGGTATCGAGAGCATTTACGCCATTGTCTGCATTTCCAAGGTGTTCCGTTCCTCCGGGCACCAGCAGATCATCGATGCCACATGGCATGAGATTTGATCCCAATAAATGATATAGCAAAAGACTCCGGCTGAAAAATCAGTCGGAGTCTTTTCATCCGGAAAAGAATTATTCAAGCGTGAGGAAAAGCGCCATTTTGAAGCGCTTATCGGCACGGACATAGTGCTTGCCGCCGCGGGCAAAGCGGAAGTTTTCTCCGGCGCGGATGACATGCTCCTCGCCCTCGTAGCCGATGACGCCTTCGCCGTCGAGCGCGAAGATCAGCGCATCGCCGGGGGCGGCGTGCTCGCTGAGCCCAGTACCGGCGTCAAACGCCATGAGCGCGAACTTCATCGTTTTGCTGCTGGCGACATCCATGTTGACGATCTTTCCGTCCTGGTATGGGACGAGCTCGCCGAGACGGAAAACCTCGCCGGTTTTGATTGCCTGATTCATTGACGGATTCCTCCCAATGTTGATTTCAAGATAAACGGCGGAAACCCCGGCGCGCGTTCCGACCGGGACATCCACCGGTGTTACAATGGCGTCCAGCGCGTGAAGCGTTCGTGTCTCTTCGTCAGGCAGAAGAACTTCGACCTCTCCGCCGGCGGCAATAAGCAGCTTGGGGGAAAAGTATATCTCCGCGCTGATGTCGGTGTCTTCGGCAAGCGAGAAGCAGACGGCGCCTGTCTCACCGCGGCAAATGGCCTCCGATACGGTGCAGCCCGGGATCGGGGCATTTTTCTCTGCCAGAGAGAATACACAGCCGGCCGGATACTTCATAGGGATCTCCTTTCACACGGTTGTTTTCATAGTATATCACAAAGCCTGCCGCCTTTCCATCCTTTTTGACGATCACGCCGAAATCCGGGAAAAAGGTTGAAAAGTGCTTTTTTCGGGGGTAAGATAAAATCATTATAGGAATCCATGGGAGGAAGGACTTGAAATTCTTTCATTTGTCCGATCTTCATCTCGGAAGGCGTATGTATGAGTTTTCCCTGATCGAGGATCAGAAATTCATTCTCGAGGAGATCCTCCGTCTCGCGGAGGAGAAGTGCCCCGATGCCGTTGTGATCGCGGGCGATATATACGACCGCGCCGTTCCGAGCGCCGAGGCGGTCGAGCTTTTCGACGGCTTTCTCCGCGCGCTCTCCGAACGGCACATCCCAGTGCTCTGCATCTCCGGCAACCATGACTCGCCGGAGCGCATCGCCTTCGGCGCGAGCCTGATGACGCCGAGCGGGGTATACCTGTCGCCGGTCTATAACGGATCTGCAGAGCCGGTGACGCTCTCCGATGCTTTCGGCGATGTGCGGTTTTATCTTCTCCCGTTCATCAAGCCGGCGAATGTCCGGCGCTTTTATCCCGATGCGGTGATCGAGAGCTATACCGATGCGCTCCGCTGCGCCGTGGAGCATATGGATGTGGATATGGCGGCGAGAAATGTACTTATAACGCATCAGTTTGTCACCGGCGGCGTGCGCTCGGATTCGGAGGACATCATGGTCGGCGGTACGGACAATGTAGATGCTGCGGTGTTTGACGTCTTTGATTATGTTGCTCTCGGTCATCTCCACGGCGCGCAGAAGATCGGGCAGGATACGCTCCGCTATTCGGGCACGCCGCTCAAATACTCGTTCTCGGAAAAGGATCAGGAAAAGAGCGTTACGGTCGTGGAGCTCGGCGTGAAAGGGGATATATCCGTTTCCGCTCTGCCGCTCACGCCGCGGCGCGACATGCGCGTGATACGCGGTACGTATGCTGAGCTGACGCTGCGCGACAACTACGCCGGATCGAAAACCGAGGATTACATCCACGCCGTTCTCACGGACGAAAACGATGTTCCGAACGCCCTCGCGCGGCTGAGGGGCATTTATCCGAACCTTATGAAGCTCGATTACGACAATCTGCGCACGCGCTCCTCTGCCGTTATCGCCGCGGAGAAACGACACCGGACGATGAGCGGCACGGAGCTTTTTGCCGAGCTTTACGAAAGGCAGAACGGCCAGAAGCTGAGCGCCGAGCAGAGCGCCTATGCAAAGGTCGTCTTTGCCGCGCTCCGGGAGGATACGCCATGAGACCGCTCCATCTGACGCTCAGCGCCTTTGGCGCCTACGCGGATAAAACAGAACTTGATCTCCGGCAGCTCGGCGAGCGCGGGCTGTATCTCATCACGGGCGACACCGGCGCGGGGAAAACAACGCTCTTTGATGCCATCGCCTTTGCGCTTTTCGGCACGCCGAGCGGCGACGGGCGTGAGAGCTCCATGCTTCGCTCCAAGTTCGCCGCGCCGGAGACACCGACGGAGGTGGAGCTCACCTTCTCCAACGCCGGAAAGGCCTATACCATCCGGCGCAACCCGGAGTATGAGCGCCGCAAGTCCCGCGGCACCGGTACCACGAAGGAGACGGCACGTGCCGAGCTTACCATGCCGGACGGGCGCGTCATCACACGGCGCAGCGAGGTGGACGCAGAGATCCGCGCCATACTCGGCGTAGACCGCTCGCAGTTCTGCCAGATCGCCATGATCGCGCAGGGCGAGTTCCGAAAGCTCCTGCTGGCGGACACAAAGGATCGCCGGGAGATCTTCCGCGATATATTCAAAACGAACCTTTACACACGCTTTCAGGAGCGGGTAAAGGCGGATTTCCTTGCGCTCAACCGCGAGCGGGACGAGGCGCGAAAGGCACGGGATCAATACGCCGCGCTCATCCGTCTCCCGGAAAACGCCGAGCTTCCGCCGGAGGGAGAGCTGCCCAGATTTCTTGCTTCCTTGCTGGATGCGGATCGCGCGCAGGATGCTGCATGGAAAAAGGAGCTCAGGCAAATTGACTTTGCGCTGGAAAAGCTGACCGCCGGCGAAACAAAAGCCAGAGAGGACGAGAAACACCGCACAGCGCTCAAGGAGGCGGAGTCCTCGTGCTCTGCTGCCGAGGAGGCGGCAAAGAAGCTGCGCCGCGCTCTGGAAACGGAGAACGCGCGGCAGCCAGAGCTTGACGCGCTCGCAGAAACGCTATCGAGACTGGACGAGGAGCTTAAACTCCATACGGAGCTGCGCGCTAAGGATGCGGAAGCCGGTGCCGCGCAAAAGACGGCGGCCGTGGCGGCCGTACGTCTTTCAGCGCTGGAAGCTGAGCACAAGGCGCTGCAAGACCGCCTTTCGCGGGATCGGGAGGAATATCGTACTCTCGCCGCTTCGGCGAAACGCCTTGCGATCCTCCGGCAGGAAAAAGACGTGCTGTTGCAGCATCTGGAAGAGATCGGGAGCTACGAAGCCGCGCTTCAGACCGTTTCCGAGAAGAAAGCCTCGGCGGACGATGCGCTTGCGGCTTATACGGAGGCGCGGCGCGATGAAGAGAAGCTTTCCGCCAAGGCGCAGGAGCTGCGGCGTCGATTCAACGATGAGCAGGCGGGCGTGCTGGCCTCCGCGCTTCGCGAGGGAGAGCCATGCCCTGTCTGCGGCGCGCTCACACACCCGCACCCCGCACAATGCGCACCCGACGCGCCGGATGAGAAGACCGTGAAGGATGCGGAGGAAGCGGCAAAAGCGGCTCGGGAGCGCGTTAACGAAGCGAGTGCCGCCTCCGGCAGCGCAAAAAGCACCTATGATATCGTCCGAAATGAGGTCGAAAAACAAAAAGAAAAGCTGTTTGGCACGGCGGAAGTCGATCTCGCAGCGGAAAAAGCGTCTGCCGCACGACACCGTGCCGATAAGGAGCGCGAGATCGCGCAGGAGGAGAAAAAAGCCGCGCGTTACGAGGCGCTGGACCAGCAGATCCCGACAGAAGAAAAACATCTTTCCGACATGGAGACGCCGCTCACTGCGGCGCAGAAGGAGAGCGCCGCGGCGCAGAGCGCGCTGGATGCTCTTTGCAAGACGGCGGACGGTCTCCGCAGCCGCCGAAAATATGATAGCGCGGCGGAAGCCGAAAAGGCGAAAGAACACGCGCTGGATCGAAAAAACGAGATCGAAGCGGCGCGAAAGACCGCCGAGGAAGCGCTCCGCGCCGCCGAACAGAACCTTTCGGCGGAGAAGGGGAAAGTGGAGCAGCTCAGGAAGCTCCTTTCCGATACGCCGCCTCTGGATCCCGCCGTTTTTGCCGGGGAGAGGAGCCGCCTCACGGAGCAGAAAAACGATGTACGGCAAAAACGGCTGGCGCTTAACAGCCGCATCACGGCGAACGAAACCGCGCAGAAGGGGATCGGCGAAAAGACCGCCGAGCTTCGCGGGCTCGATGCGCGGTGGACATGGATGAAGCCGCTGCACGATACGGCGAACGGTGCTCTGACCGGGAAAGAGCGTGTCTCGCTCGAAACGTATGTGCAGATGACATGCTTTGACCGTATCCTCGCGCGTGCCAACGCGCACCTGATGCGTATGTCCGGCGGAAAGTACGATCTCAAGCGCCGCGAGAGCGCAGCGAAGCTCAACACGCAGAGCGGCCTGGAGCTCGATGTGATCGACCATTACAACGGCAGCGAGCGCAGCGTGAAAACGCTCTCCGGCGGCGAGACCTTTCTTGCCTCGCTCTCGCTCGCGCTCGGTCTTTCAGAGGAGATCCAGTCGAGCGCCGGGGGAGTGCAGATGGATACGCTCTTTGTCGATGAGGGCTTCGGCTCACTCGACGAGGAAACGCTCCGGCAGGCTATGCGCGCGCTGCGCGAGCTCTCCGAGGACGACCGCCTCATCGGCATCATATCCCATGTTTCCGAGCTGCGCCGGGAGATCGACCGGCAGATCGTCGTTACACGCTCGCCGGACGGCGCGAGCCGAGCAAAAATCGTGACAGACTAAAGAGAAAATAAAGAAGGAGAAACGGGTCCATGAAAGTTCTTATCATCAACGGAAGCCCCCGCGCGAACGGCAATACGGATATCGCGCTGCGCGAAATGGAAAAGGTTTTCGCCGAAGAGGGTGTGGAAACGAAGCGCCTGAACATCGGCGCGCAGTCCATTCACGGGTGCGTTGCCTGCAACGCCTGCATCCGCACAGGCAAGTGCGGCTTTGACGATGTGGTGAACCGCGCCGCCGATATTCTCCGCGATTGTGACGGTCTGGTCGTCGGTACGCCTGTGTACTACGCTTCCGCCAACGGCACGGTCATAACGTTCCTCGACCGTCTTTTCTACTCTGTGCCGTATGATCTCACGATGAAGGTCGGCGCTTCTGTGGCCGTGGCTCGCCGCGGCGGAACGAGCGCGACGTTTGACGAGCTCAACAAATACTTCACCATCAGCGGTATGCCGGTCGTTTCCAGCCAGTACTGGAACAGCGTCCACGGCTGCCAGCCGGGCGAAGCGGCGCAGGATGCCGAAGGGCTTCAGACGATGCGCACGCTGGCGCACAATATGACATTTTTGATGAAAAGCATTGCGCTTGGCCGGCAGAAGTTCGGCCTTCCCGAAAAGGAAGGGCGAGTCGCGACAAACTTTATCCGCTAAGTGTCGGGAAATATATAAAGTAATGTATTGATTTTTTTCCTGCATGACGATATGATAAAACGAAAACCGGCTTTACCGGCCGGCGATGAGGAAAGGACAGGCGTCCCGCCTTTTTCTATGGAACCGATCACATCCCGAAAAAATCCCCATGTTCAGGCGCTGCGCCGGCTGGGCAGGGAGAAAGCGTATCGCCGCGAGCAGGGGCTGTTCCTCTGCGACGGGGAAAAGCTCCTCTCTGAGGCACTCACTAACGGCGCGGATATTGCGGAGGTTTATCTGCGCGGCACACAGCCGGCGGAAAACCTGCCGCCTGTGCCGGTATATTCGCTCTCGGAGGATGTGTTTGAATACGCCTCTCCGCTCGAGCACAGCCCCGGCCCGCTTTTTACTGTTCGGGCGAGACCGCTCTCGGAGCGTGTCCGTCCTGACCGGGTCATCGTGCTGGAAAACGTGCAGGATCCCGGCAACGTCGGCACGGTGCTGCGCACCGCGGCGGCACTGGGTACGGAGCTTGTGGTGCTCATCGGTGAATGTGCCGACCCCTATAATCCGAAAACCGTCCGCGCCGCTATGGGCGCGCTCTTCCGTCAGCCGATCTGGGAGACCGATCTCTCCGCACTTTGTGAGAAGCTTCGCGAATGGGAGCTTCCGCTCTGCGGCGCGGCACTCAGCGCAGAGAGCGTTGACGTGAAGAGCGTTTCGCTTCGCCGCGCGGCGATCGCCGTCGGCAACGAGGGGCGGGGACTCACGGGGACACTTCTGGCATCGTGTGATCGGAAAATCATTCTCCCCATGACGCCCGGCAGCGAATCGCTCAACGCGGCGGTCGCGGCCTCCATTCTGATGTGGGAGATGTGGACGCAGCGCGGATAAATCAACGAGGGGAGATAGGATATGTCGCAGCTTCGGTACTGGGTATGGCTGGCCTCCATGGACGGCGTGCGCCCCATCGCACTTTATCGTGTTCTGGAGCATTTCGGCGGGGCGATGGAAGCCTATTTTGCGCCCGAAGAGCGGCTTGCGGAACTGAATGACCTTTCGCCGCAGGAACGGCGAATCCTGTCCTCCCGCGATCTTGACCGCACCGAGCAGATCCTTGCTCTCTGCCAGGAAAAGAACATCCGCATTCTCACGCTGCATGATGCCGCCTATCCTGACCGGCTCCGGCAGATCGCCGACCCGCCGCTCGTTTTGTATGTCCGCGGGAATCTCCCGTTCCTTGATGAGCTTCCGACGGTCGCGATCGTCGGCACGCGAAAGGCAAGCGCTTACGGTACCACGGTCGCAACGCGCCTCGGGCAGGAGATCACCGCCTTCGGCGGTTGTGTTGTCACCGGCATGGCGCTCGGCGTGGACGGAGCATCCGCCCGCGGTGCGCTGCTTGCGGGAAAGCCGTGCGTCGGCGTGCTGGGTACGGCGATCGATGTAAACTATCCTCCGGCCAATTCGCTGTTAATTGATGATGTTGCCTCTGCCGGCACCATCATCAGCGAGTTTCCGCCCCTGTATCCGACGAAGCCGGAAAACTTTCCCCGCCGCAACCGCATTATCAGCGGCCTTTCCTGCGGCGTGTGCATTGTGGAAGCGCCGGTGCGCAGCGGAGCGCTCATCACCGCCAATCTCGCGCTCGAGCAGGGACGCGACGTGTTTGCCGTTCCGGGCAACATCGATAGCCCCAATAGCGCCGGAACCAATGCCCTGATCCGCGATGGCGCCAAAGCAATTACGGGCGCGCGGGATATCCTCTCCGAATATGAGGGGCTTTACCCCGGCCGCATCCAATACGATACGGAGCTGTATTCTCCGACGAAAAGAACCGAAAAGGCACCGGTTTCGGCAAAAACAGAGATTGACAAGCCGAAGACGATACCGTATAGTGACCTCGAAAGCCGTCTGACGGAGTATACGGAGGATCACAGGGCGCTCCTGCGCTGTATTTCGCGGGGCGAGAGCCATGTGGATGAAATGGCGGCTTCGACCGGCTTTTCCGCAGCAAAGGTACTCGCGTGCATGACGGTACTCACCATCCGCGGTGCGGTGAAGCCTCTGCCGGGAAAACGGTATTCTTTGAACCTGAAGTAAGGACGATATACGATTATGGCGCAAGCAAAAAAGGATCTTGTTATTGTGGAGTCTCCCGCCAAGGCACGGACGATCGAAAAGTACCTCGGCGGCGACTATAAAGTCATTGCATCCATGGGTCATCTTCGCGACTTGCCGAAGAGCAAGCTCGGCGTGGATATTGAGCACGGCTTTACGCCGGAATACATTCCTGTCGCTGCGCGATCGGACGTGATCAACGAGCTGAAAAAGCGTTCCAAAGAGGCCGGAACGGTTTATCTTGCGACCGACCCGGACCGCGAGGGCGAGGCAATCAGCTGGCATCTCAAGGAGCTTTTGAAGATCCCTGATGAGAAGGCCCGCCGTGTTACTTTCAACGAGATCACCAAAAAGGTCGTGCAGGAGAGCATTGCCAACCCGCGCGACATCGATCAGGATCTGGTGGACGCGCAGCAGGCGCGCCGCATCCTTGACCGGATCGTCGGCTATAAGCTCAGCCCGCTGCTCTGGCGCAAGGTGCGCCGGGGGCTTTCCGCGGGACGTGTGCAGTCCGTCGCCATCCGCATGGTGGTGGATCGTGAAAAAGAGATCCGTGCGTTCCAGCCGGAGGAATACTGGTATCTGGACGCGCATCTGGATCGTGCCGGAAAGAAGGGCGGCTTTGTCGCCCGGTATTACGGCACCGCGGACAAGAAAAAAGAACTCCGCAGCGAAGAAGAAGTGGAGGACGTCATTGCCGCCGTGGAAAAGGCGGCGTGGGAGATCGGTGCGGTCAAGCGCGGTGAGCGAGCGCGCAGCCCGTCGCCTCCGTTTATTACCTCCACGCTCCAGCAGGAGGCAAGCCGTCGCCTGGGGCTCACGCCGCGGCGCACAATGAGTATCGCGCAGCAGCTCTACGAAGGCGTGGACATCACCGGCGAAGGTACGGTCGGTCTTATTACGTATATGCGTACCGACTCCCTGCGCCTTTCCGAAGAGGCCATGGCGGCCGCCGGAAACTTCATCCGTAGCTTTTACGGCGAGGAGTACTATTACGGCAAGCCCCGCCGCTACAAAACCAAGGCCGGCGCGCAGGACGCGCACGAAGCCATCCGCCCGAGCAATGTGAATCTCACGCCGGAGCGCGTGAAAAAGGATCTCACAGCGGAACAGTATCGCCTGTACCGGTTGATTTGGGGGCGTTTTACGGCGAGCCAAATGGCGAACGCTGTCTACGACAACGTGGTGATCGACGTGCTCAGCGCCGGGCATTGCTTTAAGGCAAACCATTCCTCGCTTCGCTTCCCGGGCTACACCGCGGTATACGAAGACCCGAACGAAGACGAGGAAAACGGCGGGAAAAAGCCGCTGCCGGATCTTACCGAGGGCGAGAGCGTTACGCTCAAGAAGCTCGATAAGGAGCAGCGATTCACCGAACCCCCGGCGCGCTATACGGAAGCGACGCTCATCCGCGCCATGGAGGAAAAGGGCATTGGCCGTCCGAGTACGTATGCCCCGACCATCAGCACCATCACCGGGCGTGAGTACGTCGCCAAGGAAGGAAAGTACCTCAAACCGACCTCTCTCGGCGAGGTCGTCACGGGGCTCATGGAAGAGCGCTTCCCCGATATTGTCGATCTCAAGTTCACCGCGCATATGGAAGACCGGCTCGACGAGATCGAAAACGGCAAGATCGACTGGAAGGACGTCCTGGACGATTTCTACGGCGATTTTGATAAGGAACTCACTGAAGCGGAAAAGGCGCTCGAGGGCGTTCATATCAAAGTGCCCGACGAAGTTTCCGATGAGGTCTGCGATAAGTGTGGCCGGCATCTTGTGGTAAAGAGCGGACGGTTTGGCCGCTTCCTTGCCTGCCCGGGCTTTCCGGAGTGTAATTTCACGAAGCCCATCGTCATTGAAATGCCCGGCCGGTGCCCGAAGTGCGGCGGCCGCATCTTCAAGCGCACGTCCAAGAAGGGCTATACGTACTACGCCTGCGAGCGCGGCGCAGACTGCGGCTTTATGACGTGGGACGTCCCCGTCAAGGACGTTTGCCCGTCCTGCGGCAAGACGCTCTTCAAGCTCTCCGGCAAGGGGGCGAGAAAGCCTTTCTGCGTCAACCCCGAGTGCGATATGTTCGTGCCGGAGGAGAAACGCGGTTACCGCCGCAAGGCGGCCGCGGATAAGTCGGTGGAAAAGCCGCAGGAGTCCGCCGCGGAAGGCACAGAAACAAAAGAGACATCGAAAGAGGATAAATGAACGCTGTAACGGTTGTTGGCGCCGGTCTGGCCGGTTCCGAAGCGGCTTATCAGCTTGCCATCCGGGGTATCCCGGTTCGGCTGATCGAAATGAAGCCGAAAAAAATGACGCCGGCGCACGTCTCTCCGTACTTTGCGGAGCTCGTGTGCTCCAATTCGCTGCGCAGCGACGAATTGACGAATGCCGTAGGACTTCTGAAAGAAGAGCTGCGGCGGCTCGGCAGCGTCGTGATGCGCTGCGCGGACGAACACCGCGTGGCCGCCGGCGGCGCGCTGGCTGTCGATCGCGAGGGGTTTGCCCGTGCCGTGACCGAAGCCGTCCGCGCTCTGCCGAACGTGGAGATCGTTGAGGAAGAAGCGACCGATATTCCCGATGGGGAGGTCATCGTCGCGAGCGGCCCGCTCACTTCGGACGCGCTTGCGGAGAACATTCTCCGCCGCACCGGCAGCGAGGGACTGCACTTTTACGACGCCGTCGCACCGATCGTCTCGCTCGATTCAGTCGACATGGACAGCGCGTTCCGCGCTTCCCGGTACGACAAAGGAACGGCGGATTATGTAAACTGTCCGATGACCGAAGAGGAATATACCGCCTTCTGGAAAGAGCTGACGACCGCCCGCGAGGCCGCCATTCACGGCTTTGACGACGGCGGCGTATTTGAAGGCTGCATGCCGGTCGAGGTCATGGCGCGCCGCGGCTTTGATACGCTGCGCTATGGGCCGATGAAGCCGGTCGGGCTGCACGATCCCCACACGGGACGCGAGGCGTACGCTATCGTACAGCTCCGGCAGGACAATGCCGACGGTACGCTCTATAACCTTGTCGGCTTCCAGACCCATCTCGCGTTCCCAGAGCAGCGGCGGGTGTTTTCGATGATCCCGGCGCTGCGCGAAGCGGAGTTTGTCCGCTACGGCGTGATGCACCGGAACACATACCTGCAATCCCCCGGAAAGATTGACCGGTATTACCGGCTGATTGCCGAACCGCGCATCGCTTTTGCCGGACAGATCACCGGCGTGGAGGGATACGTGGAATCCTGTGCCTCCGGTATGCTCGCTTCACTCGAAATGGCGGCGCGGCTGCTGGGACTGCCGCCGATCGATTTCTCGCAGGAGACGGCCATCGGCGCGCTGGGGCTGTATATTTCCCACGGCAGCATCGGTGATTTCCAGCCGATGAACATCAATTTTGGCATCATCTCCCCGCTGACCTACCGGGTCAAGGGGAAAAGAAATAAAAACGCGGAGATCTCGGCCCGTTCGCTGGCACAGATCGACGAACTGGTGAAAGGAGACCTTTGGAATGCGTATTCTCATTG
>CAKTBC010000042.1 GCA_934533005.1 uncultured Oscillospiraceae bacterium
CTGCGTATGATCACCCTCGCGGGGGACGCCCCCGCCCTGCTCGCGGAATCCACGCTCACGACCGGCGATCTCGTATCCGATCTCTTCGTCTGCCGGGACGGTTCCCTTATCAACCTCACCATGAACCGCTCCACGCAGAGTTCCGAAACGCGGCGCTCCTACAGTCTTGTGTACGCGCAGGACATTGACGGCGACGGCTGCACCGAGATCCCGCACCCGCAGCAGCTCTACAGCCGTGGGGACGAGGTTTTCTGGTCGATTGCCTGGTTCCGGTACGACGCTTCCGGCCGCGCAAGCACCGTTATGACAACATACCATTGCGTTACGGACAACTGGTATCTCGTGCTGCCGACCGGCTGGGACGTTGGGCTCACGGTACAGCGCGACGACAGCGTATCCGGCGAGCGGGCGGTGATCCTCTCGCGCCTGCGCTCGGACGGCTCGCTGGAAAACTATGTTGCCATATATGCCATCACAGGGGAAAACCGGTACGAGCGCGCCAAACTCGAGAACCGCTTCCTTCTGCAGGAAGAGGGCACAACGGTATACGCCGCCGAGATCCTTGACGGCAAAACCGACGAGAACACGATCCGCAGCCGATTTCATGTGATATATACGGACTGGAGCTCCGGCTCCGTCGTTGGAGGGTAAGAAACCGATATGAAGAAAGTTCTGGTTCTGGAGGACGAAGCCAATATCCGAAGCTTTGTCGTCATCAATCTGCGCCGAAGCGGCTATGAGCCGATCGAAGCCGACTGCGGCGAAATGGCGCTTGAACAACTCCGCCGCCACCCGGACATCCGCGTGGCGCTGCTGGACGTTATGCTGCCGGATATCGACGGCTTTGAAGTTTGCCGCCGCATCCGCGCGTCCAACACGCGCATCGGCATCATCATGCTCACCGCCCGAAGCCAGGAGATGGACAAGGTCACCGGCCTGATGACCGGGGCGGACGACTATGTCACCAAGCCCTTCTCCCCCGCCGAGCTTACCGCCCGCATCGACGCGCTCTTCCGCCGCACCGGCGGCGAGCAGGACGCCGAGGAGACCGGGGAGATTCGGCAGGGGCCGTTCCGCCTCAACACGCGCAACCGCACGCTGGAGAAAAACGGCGAGCGCGTGCGTCTGACGCAGATCGAGTTTTCCATCATTAAATATTTCATGGACAATCCCGGCAAAGCCCTCTCCCGCGAGGACATTCTCAACGAGGTATGGGGCCGCGATTACTTCGGCGAGCTGAAGATCGTAGACGTCAACATCCGCCGTCTGCGCATCAAAATTGAGGACGACCCCACCATGCCCGCCTATATCACCACCGTTTGGGGCTACGGTTACAAGTGGGGACTTTAAGATTCTTCGGAGGATCTGCATTCCATGAAGAAGCTGCTCGCTGACCTTTTCGCAAAAAAAGAAAAAAGCCGCCACGCCGCAGCCGCCAAAACCGCAGTGCATCTGCCGCGCCTGCGCGATATCCATTTCCGTTCCATCCGTGCCCGCGGTATGTTCGTCGGGAGCGGGCTTGTACTGTTGGCAATTCTTATCGCACTTACGGCGTATACTCTCTCGCTGCAGGCATATTATTACTCCGCCACGCGCGCCTCGCTGCAGGCGAAGGCAGAAACGGCGTCGGCGTTTCTCTCGTCCTATGTGGATCGCACATATGCCGAGTTTTACCAGAGCGCTTTCAACTACGCCGAAAACTTTGACGATAAGGATTCTCTCGAATTGCAGTTCGTCAACACCGAAGGACGTGTGGAGATTGCCTCCACCGGCATTTCCGCCGGTTCGATCCCCGGCTCGGACGATATCAAAAACGCACTCGACTCCGGCAAGATCAGCTTCTGGCAGGGCAAGCGCGCCTCTACGGGCGAGAAGGTGCTCGCCGTATCCGCGCCGCTCGTTTCCGGCAGCGGGAGCGTTGTCGGTGTAATGCGGTATATCACGAGTCTCAAGCTCATCGACCGCGCGGTGAACACCTCCTCGCTCGTCGCGGGCGGCATCGGGCTCGTGGTGCTCGCGATCGTCGTCTTTTCAAATCTCTACTTTCTGCGCACGATCACCGAACCGATCGCTTCGCTCACGGGCGTTGCCCGCCGCATCGCCGAAGGAAGCTACGGCGCGCAGGTGGAAAAAACGCACAACGACGAGATCGGCGAGCTGACCGACGCGATCAACGATATGTCGCAGAAGCTCTCGCAGGCGGAACGTGTGCAGACCGAGTTCATCTCCTCCGTTTCCCACGAGCTGCGCACGCCGCTCACCGCCATCACCGGCTGGGCGGAAACGCTCGCCTACGACGAGGCCATTCAGGGCGACTCGCGCCGCGGCATTGAGATCATCACCCGCGAGGCGGGACGCCTTACCAAAATGGTTGAAGAACTGCTGGAATTCACGCGCATCCAGGACGGGCGGTTTACGCTGCACGTTTCCACCGTAGAGCTGCCCGCGCTGGTAGAGGATTGCCTCTACACCTATAATGAGCTTTTCCGCCACGAAGGGCTCGCCGTGACCTACGTTTCGCCGGAGGAGGATCTTCCGGAGATTCCCGGCGACCCCGAGCGGCTTTCGCAGGTGTTCCTCAACATTCTCGATAACGCCTGTAAATACGGCAAAAACGGTAAGAAGATCGACGTGAACATCACACACGACGATGCGAACGTCTCCGTCTGCATCCGCGACTACGGCCCCGGCATCCCGCCGGCGGAGCTGCCGCAGGTGAAGAAGAAATTCTTCAAGGGATCCTCCAAGGAGCGTGGAAGCGGCATCGGTCTCGCCGTGTGTGACGAGATCGTCACGCGGCACAACGGTACGCTCGACATTGCCAACGCCGCCGGAGGCGGCGTGCGCGTCACGGTAACGCTGCCGCGCAAGGCATCATAATAAGGAGTTTTTTTCTATGGCACAGGAATCCAAGACCCCCGCGCCCTTCCGCACGAGCATCGGCGGGCAGGCGCTCATTGAGGGCATCCTCATGCGCGGCGTTGACCGGCAGGCCATCGTCTGCCGCAAGAGCGACGGTACGCTCGTCTCCCGCGTTGATCCGCTCAAGCTCAGCAAGGACAAGCACCCGTGGATGGGGTATCCGTTCATCCGCGGCGTGGTGAATTTTCTTGACTCCATGGTCAACGGCGTAAAGGCGATCACATGGTCGGCCGAGCAGCAGCCGGAGGACGAGCAGGGCGAGCCGGACAAGTTTGATCTCTGGATCCAGAAGCACTTTTCCGATGAAACAGCCGAAAAGATCATTCTCTATGCGGCGGTCGTGCTCGGCATTGCGCTCTCCGTCGGTCTTTTTGCCCTGCTGCCGACATTCCTCGCAGGGCTTCTCAACAAGCTCGTGCCGCTCGGCGTATGGCGCGGTCTCGCCGAGGGCATCTTCCGGCTTGCGGTCTTCCTTGGGTATCTGAAGCTCTGTTCGCAGATCCCGGATATGAAGCGCGTATGGATGTATCACGGCGCGGAGCACAAGACCATCTTCTGCTATGAGGCCGGTCTGCCGCTCACGGTGGAAAACGCGCGTATCCAGTCGCGCTTCCACCCGCGCTGCGGAACGAGCTTCCTTTTCATCGTGATCTTCATCAGCATTCTTGTTTTCTCCTTTGTCCGCACCGAAGGAACGCTCGCGCGCATGGGGCTGCATCTGCTGCTTCTGCCGGTCGTCGTTTCGATCAGCTACGAGATCATCAAATGGGCGGGCCGGAGCGACAGCGCGCTTGCCCGCATCGCCTCCGCACCGGGCAAGGCCGTGCAGCATCTGACGACCGCCGAGCCGGACGACTCCATGCTGGAAGTCGCCATTGAATCGCTCAAGCTTGTTCTCCCGGAAGAAAAAGGCTCGGACGCCTGGTAAAAAAGAGGGGTTAGGATTGGCAAAGACCTATAACGAGCTGTATCTCGCCATGCGCCGCGCGCTCAAGGAGGCCGGTGTGGAGGAATACGCGCTCGAGGCCCGGCGTCTGCTTGCGCAGGGCGCCGGATATACCGACGCGCAGCTCATTGCCCGGATGTATATGTACGCCGGGGACGAGGCGGAAAAGGCCGCCGAGAAGCTTTTGCAGCGGCGCCTTTCCGGTGAGCCGCTGGCATATATTGCCGGGAAATGGGAGTTTTACGGGCTGGAAATAATTGTTACGCCCGCAGTTCTCATTCCCCGCATAGACACCGAACCGCTCGTTTTCACTGCGCTGGACATTTTGAAAGACGTTTCCGAGCCGCGTATCCTCGATCTCTGCTGTGGAAGCGGCTGCATCGGCTGTGCGCTCGGCGTCAATCTCCCGAAAGCGCGCGTCATCTTTGCCGATATAAGCTCCGAGGCGCTTTCTGTTACGCGAAAGAACATTTCCCTGCACCGGCTCAATTCCCGCGCCGTTGCGCTCGAGGCGGATGCTCTCGCGCCGCCCCCGCTGCGGATGCAGAATTTTGATCTCATCGCCTGCAATCCGCCGTACATCACCGAGGCGGAGTGCAAAACGCTGGACACCTCCGTCCGCGACTGGGAGCCGATGCTCGCACTCGACGGCGGCGAGGACGGTCTCGTATTTTACCGCAGCGTCCTGCAAAACTGGAAGTCCGTTTTAAAGGACGGCGGATGGATTATATTTGAAGTCGGTGAGGGGCAGGCAGTGGATGTGCGTGCGCTGCTTCTCGAAGCCGGGTTCCACAATCTCGGCTGCACGCTCGACACGCTCGGCACCGAGCGCGTCATTTACGCACAGAAAAAGAAACCGATTCCTACCGATTCTGAAGAAATGTGAGGGATGCATCATGGCAGAAAAGAAAAAGGCCGCCGCTCCGGCCGCCGCTGTGGCGACCGACAAGAAAAAAGCGCTGGAAACCGCGCTCGCTCAGATCGAAAAGAACTACGGCAAGGGTGCGATCATGCGCCTCGGCGACGATATTGCCGTGAACGTTGAGGCGATCCCCACCGGGTCTCTGTCGCTTGATCTCGCGCTCGGCATCGGCGGCGTGCCCCGCGGCCGTATCATCGAAATCTATGGCCCTGAATCCTGCGGCAAGACGACGCTTGCGCTGCACATCGTCGCCAGCGCGCAGAAGAGCGGCGGCGAGGCTGCGTACATCGACGTAGAACACGCGCTCGAACCGGCGTATGCCCGCGCGCTCGGCGTGGATATCGATAATCTTCTCATCTCCCAGCCGGACACCGGTGAGCAGGCGCTCGACATTACCGAAGCGCTCGTGCGCTCCGGCGCGGTGGATGTGGTCGTGGTGGACTCCGTGGCCGCTCTCCTCCCCCGCAGTGAGCTCGAAGGGGAAATGGGCGAGAGCAGCGTCGGTGTGGTCGCCCGTCTGATGTCGCAGGCGCTGCGTAAGCTTGCCGGTGCCATCTCCAAGACGAACACCGTCGTCATCTTCATCAACCAGCTCCGCGAGAAGATCGGCGTTATGTACGGCAACCCCGAAACGACGCCGGGCGGTCGTGCGCTCAAATACTTCTCGAGCGTGCGCATCGACATGCGCCGCATCGAAACGCTCAAATCCGGCACGGAGATGGTAGGCAACCGCACCCGCGCCAAGGTCATCAAGAACAAGGTCGCGCCCCCGTTCAAGGAGGCCGAATTTGACATCATCTACGGCGAAGGCATCTCCAAGGTCAGCGAGATCATCGATCTCGGCGTGAAGCTTGAGCTCATCGACAAGGCGGGCGCGTGGTTCACCGTGAACGGCGAGCGCATCCAGGGCAAGGACAAGGTCAAGGAATATCTGGAGTCTAACCCCGAGGTCGCCGACAAGATTGAGGCTGACATCCGCGCCAATGCCCACAAGCTGCTCACGCCGCAGGCGCGCAAGGCCGCCATTGCCGCGGGCCGCGCCATTGATATTTCCGCGGACGACTTCGAGGGCTGATGAACGACGAAGCCAAGCAGCGGGCTCTGAAGATCCTTGAGCGGCGCGACGTATCTCGCAAAATGCTGCTCGATAAGCTCGCCGAAAAGGGCATCTCCGAGAGCGACGCCGCAGAAGTCACCGACTGGCTCTGCGGTCTCGGCGTTGTCAACGACGAGCGCTTCGCCGGTCTCGTTGTGCGCCACTATGCCGCCAAAGGCTACGGCGAGCGGCGCATCCGCGAGGAGCTCTTCCGCCGCGGCATCGACCGCGAGCTGTGGGACGCAGCGTTTGCCGAGCTGCCGGAGACGGACGATACTGTTGACCGGCGCTTTGCGGCAAAGCTGCACGGCGATGCCTCCCCCGAAAATCTCCAACGCACGCAAAACTACCTCCTTCGCCGCGGCTTCTCCTGGGAGGAGATCCGCGCGGCGGCAGAACGCTATCTTTCCGGAAAGGACACGCCATGAACCAATCCTCCACGGTGGCCATGATCTCTCTCGGCTGCCCGAAAAACCTCGTAAACAGCGAGGAAATGCTGGCTCTGCTGCAGGACGCCGGGTATGCTTTCACCGACGATCTCACAAAGGCGGATGCCGTGATCATTAATACCTGCGCTTTTATCGAATCGGCCAAGACCGAGGCCATTGAAAAAATTCTCGAGACCGCCGCCTACCGTGAGGAAAATCCGGAACTCAAGATCATCGTGTCCGGCTGTCTCGCCCAGCGCTACGCCGATGATATCCGCGCCGAGCTGCCGGAGGTGGACGGCATCATGGGCACCGGCAGCTACAGCGAGGTGGTATCCGTCGTAGAAGCCGTGCTCGCCGGGGATAAGCCGACGCGCCGGGGCGCGATCAGCGCGCCGCTCCACGATACGCCCCGCGCCATATCCACCGGGCCGGACTGGGCGTATCTCCGCATTGCCGAGGGCTGCGACAACCGCTGCGCCTACTGCGTCATCCCGTCGCTGCGCGGCAAGTTCCGCAGCCGCACGAAGGAGAGCATTCTCGAGGAAGCCCGCCTTCTCGCCGCCTCCGGCGTGAAGGAACTCATCATCGTGGCGCAGGACATCACGCGCTACGGCATCGATCTTTACGGGAAAGTCTGTCTCACGGAGCTCCTGAAAGAATTATGTAAACTTGATTTTCGCTGGGTGCGCCTGCATTACCTCTACCCCGAACTCATTGACGACGAGCTCATCGACGAGATCGCGTCGGAGGGCAAGATCGTAAAGTATCTCGACATCCCGATCCAGCACATCAACGACACGATCCTCCGCCGCATGAACCGCCGCGGCACGGGCGAGGAGATCCGCGCACTTTTCCGGAAGCTGCGCGAGCGCATCCCGGGACTGGTGCTGCGCACGTCGCTCATCACCGGGCTCCCCGGCGAGGGCGAGGCGGAATTTGAGGAGCTGTGCGATTTTCTCCGCGAAGCGAAGATCGAGCGCGCCGGTGTGTTCCCCTACTCCCCCGAGGAGGGAACGCCCGCCGCTCTCATGCCCGACCGATGTTCGACCGAGGAGGCGCAGCGCCGCGCCGAGCTCTGCATGGAGATCCAGGCGGAGATCATGGACGGTTTTGCCGAAACGTTTATTGGCCGGGAACTCGACGTACTCGTCATGGGTAAGGAGCCGGACGGCACGCCGTGGGGGCGCAGTGAGTACGATTCCCCGGATATTGACAGCCGCGTCATCTTTTCCGGCGACGCCAAGCCCGGCGACATGGTGCGCGTGCGCATCACCGGCACGGACGACGGCGAGCTCGTCGGCGAACAGATTTGAGAGTTTACCCGTTGGGGAGGGAAAATAAATGAAAATATTCAACGATATGGACATGCAGCTGGAGGAGTTCCAGCCCATCGAGCCGGGAAAAGTGAAAATGTATGCCTGCGGGCCGACGGTCTACAACTACATCCACGTGGGCAACGCCCGCCCGATCGTGATTTTTGACGTACTTCGCCGGTATCTCGAATACCGCGGGTACGAGGTGACCTTCGTGCAGAACTTCACCGATGTGGACGACAAGATCATCAAGCGCGCCAACGAAGAGGGCGTCACCTCCGACCAGATCGCCGAGAAGTATATTGCGGAATACTGGAAGGACGTGACGGCGCTCGGCGTCCGCCCGGCGACGGTGCACCCCAAGGCGACCGAAAACATCGGCCAGATCATCAAGATCGTCAAAACGCTGATTGAAAAGGGCTATGCCTACGAGGTCAACGGCGACGTATACTTCCGCACGCTCAAGTTTGACGGCTACGGCAAGCTTTCCCACCAGCCGATCGAAGACCTTCAGTCCGGCGCGCGCATCGACGTGAACGATGTGAAGGAAAATCCGCTTGACTTTGCGCTCTGGAAGGCCGCGAAGCCCGGCGAGCCGAGCTGGAATTCGCCCTGGGGCGCAGGCCGTCCCGGCTGGCACATTGAGTGCTCGGCCATGTCCAACCGCTATCTCGGCAAGACGATCGACATTCACTGCGGCGGCAGTGACCTTACCTTCCCGCACCACGAAAATGAGATCGCTCAGTCGGAGGCCGCGAACGGCTGCAAGTTCGTCAACTACTGGATGCACAATGGCTTCATCAACGTGGACAACCGCAAGATGTCCAAGTCTCTCGGCAATTTCTTCACCGTGCGCGAGGCCGCCGAGGTCTATGGCTATGACTGCATCCGTATGTTCATTCTCATGAGTCACTACCGCAGCCCGCTGAACTATTCGGGCGAGATCCTCATGCAGGCAAAGGCCGCACTCGAGCGCCTTTCCACGGCGAAGGACAATCTGGACTTCTTCTGCCAGAATGGCGCGGACGGCGAGATGACCCCGGCCGAGAGCGAAACGCTCGCCTCGCTCGGCGTTTACCGTCAGAAATTCTGCGACGCGATGGACGACGACTTTAACACCGCCGATGCCATTTCTGCCATCTTTGAGCTGGTGCGCGAGATCAACTCCGCCGTTTCGCCGAACGCTCACCCGACGAAGGCGCTCGCCGAGGGCTGCCGTGCGCTGTATCTGGAGCTTTCCGATGTGCTCGGCATTCCATTCACTGAGAAAAAGGATGAACTTACCGCCGAACAGGAAGCGCTCTTCAACGACCGCAAGGAAGCCCGCAAGGCGAAAAACTGGGCGGAGTCCGACCGCATCCGCGACGAGCTCAAGGCGCAGGGCATTCTCGTGGAGGATACCCCGCAGGGCATGAAGTGGAAGCGGATCTGAGAAATGCCGGATCGTATAAATGGGCTTCAGATAATCCTCTGAAGCCCATTAACATTTTCTTAATTTACACGGTCTTGACAGATCGTGTTTTTTTCTTTATCCCGGTTTATGCCCCCCTGTAGTATGCTGTATACAGCGAAAGAAACTATAGGAGGAATGACCATGAATCTCGAAAATATCACCAGACTTCTCAATCCCGGCGAACAGATCCTCTGGGCCTCGATGTCCCAGCCCGGCAAGCTCATGGACGAGAAAAACAAACAGCGCAATATGCGCTGGTTCATCATCGTCGGCGTGGCGTTCGCAGTGCTGATGTTCTTCTACGCCCGCGCCTGCATCCGCGCCGGTACGAGTGTATTTTCCGTTGTGACCGTAGTTTTTATTCTGATGGCCGTGATCATCTTCCTTGATCCTGTCACCACGTACAACAAGCTCAAGAAGGTCGAATACGCCATTACGACCGACCGCGTGATCGTCTGCTCGTCCACGGCGTCCAGCTTCTCTCTGCCGCGCGCCAAGGCCGCTCCCGTGCAGGTCATCGACGAGAGCGACGGCGTTTCCACGCTCATCATCGGCACAGACAAAACGGCAAAACCCACCAAGCTGCGCTCTCTCGGTCTCATGGGTCTTTTCGTCACCGAAAACGACAAAGATATCCCGCACCCGGTATTTTACCGCGTTCCCGATGCACAGGAAGCCGTCCGCATTCTGAAAGCTTCCGGAAACTGATCCGTATAATAATCCTTCTCTTTCCTTTCTCCCAATCTCCTAAGCGAAAAGGACGCTGTTCTCAATGAACAGCGTCCCTTTTTGCGCTTCGTAAACTTTTATGACTCCGCCTCGTCCGCCGCATCGGCGTCCGTCATGCGGTAGCCGACGCCGATCTCGGTGAATATGTATTTCGGTTCAGCGGGGTTCTTTTCGATCTTCCGGCGGATATTTGCAACATTAACACGCAAAATCTGGTTACTGCCGCCCGCGGACGGCCCCCACAGCTCTCGCAGAATGTAGTCATACGTGAGCACCTTTCCGGCATGCCGGGTGAGCAGCGACAGAATGCGGTATTCGCTCTGCGTGAGATGCACGTCCTCCCCGCAGATACGCACGCGCCGCCGCACGCAGTCGACCTCCAGATCGCCGCAGCGGTACACGCCCGTGCGTCCCACCTCGCCGCCCGCAGCGGTGCGGACATGGCGGAGCGCCGCGCGGATGCGCGCGAGGAGCTCGCCGGGGCCGAAAGGCTTCGTGAGATAATCATCCGCGCCCATATCAAGCGCTACGACCTTGTCCCGCTCACGGCCACGCGCGGAAACGACGATCACCGGCAGCGTCGACCACTTGCGGAGCCCGGAAAGAATGTCCATACCGTCCATATCCGGCAAGCTGAGATCAAGCAGCACGAGATCCGGGCAATGGGAACTGATAAGCGATACCGCCTCCCTGCCCATGCTCGCGCGGATGGTGTCAAATCCGTTGGCGTTGAGCACCGCTACAAGAAATGCGGCAATGGTCTCGTCGTCCTCTACGATCAGGATTTTGTCTCTTGTCTCCATGGCTGTCTCCTTTGCCGGTTGATTTCCGGGTAGTTACTCAGTAGGTTCGCTTTGTTCCGCGGCAGCGGCGTTCTCCGGCGGTACCGGCAGAGAAAAGCTCACCGCCGTGCCGCTGCCGGTATTCCGGGCGCTCATACTGCCGCCGTGCGCTTTCACAATGGACATGCAAACCGAAAGGCCGATGCCCATCTGACTGCGTCCACCAACGCCGTTTTTCTCCGGTGAAAAGCCAATCCCCTCAAAAAGGTGCGGCAACTTTTCGCGCACAATGCCCGTGCCATTATCCTCCACGGTGAACACCGCAACGCTCCCCATTCGGTCGAGCGAGACCGTGATCTGCGTCGCGCCGCCGTGCCGGGCGGAGTTTTCCAGAAGATTTGTGAGCACCTGCTCTATGAGCACCGGGTCCATCGGCACAAGCAGCACCGATTCGGGAAGCTGCGGTGTGACCGAAACGCCCGGGAAGTGTTTTTTGAATTTGGTAATGGCGGAGAAAATGACTTCCTCGGCCACTTCATCCTGCTTTTCAATGCGCGCCGATTCGAGACCGATACGCGTGACGGAAAGCAGGTTTTCCACCATGCGGATGAGCCATTCGGCATCTTCATTAATGCTGCCGAGAAGCTGCTTTTTCTGCCAGTCCGGCAGGTTTTCGTTTTCGAGAAGTGTGACCGCCGAGCCGGAGATTGCCGTGAGAGGCGTGCGCAGATCGTGCGATATCGCCCGCAGGAGATTGGCGCGCATGCGCTCGCTCTCCGCCTCCATACGGATGCGCTCCTGCCGTTTGAGCGTTACCGTGAGCGTGTTGACCGTGAGTGAAACGGCGAGCATCGTGAGAAACGTGAGCGGATAGCCGGACAGGGAGAAGTTAAAGTCCATGTACGGATAGGTAAAAACATAATTCACCGCAAATACGCTCAAAAGCGATACGACCGTACCGCAGAGATATCCGTCCGTCAGCAGCGACACGAGCAGCACGCAGAGCACATACACCAGAGGAACGTATGTTTCGTTCCGTTCGAGACTGACCTTATCCATGCCGAAGCTCTGAAGAAGCGCACAAATAAGGGTCGTCAAGGCAAAAAGCCCCGCCGTGATCCCGGCACTCTTCCATGTAACCGCCCAGTTTTCCTTCTTCCGCACCGCGAATCACCTCTGCGTCTATTGTATCATAGAACGGATAAAGAATTTGTTAGGATTTTTACAAAACCAGCGCGTCCACGGCGCGGACAAGAAAGCATTCACGGTAGCTTTGCGAGAGGCTCTCGTGCGCGGCAGCCGCCTCGGCGCGCTCCTCGAAAATGCCGAATACCGCGCTGCCCGTGCCGGTCATCACCGCGCCGAGAGCGCCGCCGTCGAGCAGTGCGCCGCGGATCGAGCCGATCTCCGCGCTGCTGCGCGGCAGCGCCTCTTCAAACACGTTGTACATCCGCCGCGCTGCGCCGCGCAGATCTCCATTGCGCAGCGCAGTGCAAAGCCCCTGCGTATCCGGGTGCGCCGTGACACGGCGTTTATCGATGCGGCCGAAGAGTTCCGCCGTGGAAACGGAAAACGGCGGTTTGCATATCACGATCCATCCGCCCGGAAGCTCCGGCAGCGGCGAGAGTATCTCCCCGCGTCCCTCGGCAAGCATCATGCCGCCGGTGACGCAGTACGGCACGTCGGATCCGACGGTGAGCGCAAGAGCGCGCAGCCGCTCCGCCGAAAGGTTTGCTCCGGTGAGCACATTGAGCGCGCGAAGCACCGCCGCGGCGTCCGTGCTGCCGCCCGCCATACCGGCGCCTACCGGCACGCGTTTTTTTATGCGGATGTCCGCGCCGAGAGACGTCTCGCCCGCAGCATCAAAAAACACCCGCGCTGCTCGCACGGCGAGATTCCGCTCGTCCCGCGGCAGCCACGGAAGCGAACACACCGCTTCGATCTTCCCGTCGGCGCGGAGAGAGAGAGCAACATCGTCCCAGAGCGAAACGCTGCCCATGACCATGGTGAGATCGTGGTAGCCGTCCGCGCGCTTCGCATGGACGTCGAGAGAATAGTTCAGCTTGGCATAGCCCTTTTCGTTTACCGTCATAAGAGCGCACCCCTTTTCTTATTTCGCATTTTACCGTATTTCTTTTGTCAATGCAACATTTCCGGCTTTGTCGCGTTTTTTTACATTTTGTTCGCACACAGTGTTCCATCTTCGCTATAATTGGTATATAATAGTATTTTAGAAAATTGGGCAATTCTTACCGTACATACAGGGAGGCTGCAAATATGGCAAAAAAAGTACTGGTAGTCGAGGATGACAGCAACATCGCGGAACTGCTGCGCCTGTATCTCGAAAAGGACGGGTTCGACGTTTTTCTCGCCGCCGACGGCGGAGAGGGCATCCGCCGCGCGCAGGAGCTTCAGCCGGATCTCATTCTTCTTGACATCATGCTGCCGGTCGTGGACGGCTGGGTCGTCTGCTCCGAGGTTCGGAAAACCTCCAAGGTGCCGATCATCATGCTGACCGCGAAAGGCGAAACGTTTGATAAAATCTCGGGGCTCGAAATGGGCGCGGACGACTATGTAACGAAACCGTTCGAGGTCAAGGAGCTGATGGCACGTATCCACGCCGTCATGCGCCGTAGCGAGCCGGAGACCGCGCCGCACACGGCGGAAAAGCGTCTCACCTTCGATAAGCTCGTGATCGATTTGGATTCCTATGAGCTCATCGTAGACGGCAAGCGTGTGGAGGCGCCCCCCAAGGAAATGGAGCTTCTCTACCATCTTGCCTCCTCCCCCAACCGCGTGTTCACCCGCAACCAGCTTCTGGACGAGGTGTGGGGCTTTGATTATTTCGGCGATTCCCGCACCGTGGACGTCCACATCAAGCGTCTGCGCGAAAAGCTCGAGGGCGTTTCGGACAAATGGTCGCTCAAGACGGTCTGGGGCGTCGGGTACAAGTTCGAATCGGTCGAATAAGCCATGCACAGAACGTATTTCCGAACCTTCACCACGACCGCGGCGATGGTTCTCATAAGCTTTCTGCTCATCGGCGCGGCGTTCGGCTTCGCGAGCCGGCAGGTGTTCGTGTCCGAGGCGCGCGAGAGCATGATGACGAACTCGCGCGAGATATCGCGCATGGCGGTCGCCTATGCCGCCGAGGGGGATCTCCGCTCGCTGGAGCTGCGCATGACGCTCAGCACCATCGGCGCGAGCACGAACCAGCACATTTTCATCGTCAACCCCTCCGGGTATATCATCACCTGCTCAGATTCCGCCGTTTTCTGTGAGCACATCGGAAAACGTCTGGATGAAAACGTGTCGGCGAGCCTACCGGATACCGGCACGATCACGTCGCTCGGCACGCTGGGCGGGTTTTACGCGAGCGAACACTATACCGTCATATCTGCGCTCACCGACGACGGCGAGCTTCTGGGCCATCTGTTCGTTTCCAAGGACACGGGCACCGCGCTCTCCATCTGGGAGACGATCGTGCCGCTTTTCTTCTTCATCAGTCTCATCGTTCTCTGTCTCGCGCTCATTTTCAGCTACGCGAGTTCCAAATATTTCGCCAAGCCTCTGCGCGACATGGCGGACGCGGCGCGGCGCTTTGGGCGCGGCGAGCTGGACGTGCGCGTGGAGCCGACCGACAGCACCGACGAGATCGGCGAGCTGACGGAAGCGTTCAACTCCATGGCAGACTCGCTCGAGCAGTCGGAAACGAAGCGGCGCGAGTTCATCGCGAACGTGTCACACGAGCTCAAAACGCCGATGACGACGATCTCCGGCTTTGCCGACGGCATTCTTGACGGAACGATCCCGCCGGAGTCGGAAAAGAAATATCTTCAGATCATCTCCTCGGAGACGAAACGGCTGGCGCGGCTCGTACGCAGCATGCTCGAGCTCTCCCGTTTGCAGGCAAAGGATCGCGCAACGCTCCTCAAGAGCAGTTTTGATATCTCCGAGCAGCTCCGGCTCACGCTCATCACGTTTGCCGACAAAATCGATCAGAAGCATCTGGACGTGGAATTTAACGTTCCCGAAGAAGCGATCCTCGTTCTCGGCGATGTGGACGCCATCACGCAGGTCATCTACAACCTGCTCGATAACGCCATCAAATTCTCCCGCGAAAGCTCGCAGCTTACCATCTCGCTCTGGAAGGACAGCAAAAAGGCATATGTCTCCGTCCGAAACTGCGGCAGCACCATTCCAGAGGCGGAGATTCCGCTCCTCTTTGACCGCTTCCACAAATCCGACCGCAGCCGCAGCCAGGATCGCGACGGCGTCGGTCT
>CAKTBC010000043.1 GCA_934533005.1 uncultured Oscillospiraceae bacterium
TGATTTTCTGATTTAAGGAGGCGTTATATGAACGCCGAAATTCTCTCCGTCGGGACGGAGCTTCTGCTCGGCGGCACAGTCAACACCGATGCGCGGGACATTTCTCTCGCGCTCGCGGAGCTGGGCGTGAATGTCTACTGGCATACTGTGGTCGGCGACAATCCCGCCCGGCTCACCGAGTGCATTTACCGCGCGCGAAACCGCGCCGATCTTATCATCACGACCGGCGGTCTCGGCCCGACGTGCGACGATCTTACCAAGCAGACGCTCGCGCGCGCCTTTGACCGGAAGCTCTATCTCAACGAGGACGCGCTCGCGGACATCCGCGAATACTTTGCCGAGCGCGGCCGGAGCTTTACCGACAATAACCTTCAGCAGGCCTATCTCCCGGAGGGGAGCATCATGCTGCCGAACGACTGCGGCACTGCGCCCGGATGCATCATCGAGGACGGCCCGGTGCGCGTCGTGATGCTGCCCGGCCCGCCGAGAGAGTGCGTCACGATGCTGCGAAATTACGTTATGCCGTATCTCCAGAAGCTCTCCGGCGCCGTGATCCGCTCGCACATGATCCGCTTTTTCGGCATTGGCGAGAGCGCCATGGAAACGCGCCTGCGCTCCTTTATGGACGGGGCGAACCCCACCGTCGCGCCGTATTCGCGCGAGGGCGAATGCTGGGTGCGCGTCACCGCCAAGGGCGCGGACGAGGCGGAGTGCGAAGCGCTCATGGAGCCGGTGATCGAGGACATCTGCGATAAGATGGGCGATCTTGTATACGGCATCGACTGCGCCTCGCTCGAGGAGCGTGTATTGCAGCTTTTGCAGGAGAAAAACACCTCGCTCGCCGTGGCGGAGAGCTGTACGGGCGGCCTGCTCGCGCAGCGCATCACCGATATCCCCGGCGCGAGCGCGCACTTTCTCGGCGGCGTCGTGACGTATACCGAGGACGCCAAGGTGCGTCTGCTCGACATGGACGAAGACCTTATCGCCGAAAACGGCGTCGTGAGCATGCCGGTGGCGGCCAAGATGGCCAAGCGCGTGCGCAAGGCACTCGGCAGCGATATCGGCATCGGCATCACCGGCTGGGCCGGGCCTGACGGGGACGACGTGGGGCTCGTGTTCGTAGCTCTCGCCGCGAGGAGCGGCTGCTTCGTCCGCCGTCTGCAATGCGGCCACGCGCCGCGGCCGCGCATCCGGCTCATCGCGGCCAGCAATGCTTTGGATATGATCCGGCGGTATCTCACCGGATTGGATGTATAAATTTAAAAGGAGACAACAACAATGATGACCTACACCATGGATATCGCCGGCCTCAAGCGCGATCTGCCGCTCTGCCCGGTGAGCGACGATCTCTACATCGGCGCTTTCGTCATGTTCGGCGATGTGGAGATGACCATCCACGCCGCCAGGGAGCTTTTGAAGCGCGCCCCGGAGTTTGACTATATCATCGCGCCCGAAGCCAAGGCGATCCCTCTCGCGTACGAAATGTCCCGCCAGTGCGGTATCCCCTACCTGCTCGCCCGCAAGAAGGCCAAGGCGTACATGACCGGTATTTTTGAAGTGCATGTGCACTCCATCACCACCGGCGGCACGCAGACCCTCATTATCGACACCGCAGACGCCGAGCGTATGAAGGGCAAGCGCATCCTCATCGTGGACGACGTGATCTCCACCGGCGAGAGCCTGCGCGCCATGGAAGAGCTCGTGAAGAAGGCCGGCGGCAATATCGTCGGCAAGATGGCGGTGCTCGCCGAGGGCGGCGCGATCGAGCGGCACGACATCACGGTGCTCGCCCCCCTGCCCCTCTTCAATCCGGACGGGACGCTCAAGAACTAAGAAAATGGGAGCCGAATCTCGGCTCCCATTATATTGCCTCCCTCTGACGAGGGAGGTGGCACAGCGTAAAGCGCTGTGCCGGAGGGAGAGACCGTTTCCCTTATCTCTCCCGCATCCGCAAAAAGAAATTCCGCAGCAGCGCGGCACATTCGTCCTTCCTCACTCCGCCGTACACGCGCGGCTGAAACCCGTAATTTTCAAAAAACAGGTCGATCACGCTGCCGCACGAGCCGCTTTTCGCTTCCCGCGCGCCGTACACCACGGTGGGGATGCGCGCATTCAGGATCGCCCCGGCGCACATGGGGCAGGGCTCGAGCGTCACATACAGCGTGCATCCGTCGAGCCGCCAAGTGCCGAGCGCACGGCAGGCCTCGCGGATCGCCTCGATCTCGGCGTGGGCGGTCGCGTCCGCGCCCTCCTCGCGCCGGTTTCTTCCCCGTCCGATCACGTTCCCCGCGCCGTCGGTGATCACACAGCCGACCGGTATTTCTCCCGCGGCGGCGGCTTCGCACGCGAGCGCGAGCGCGGCGTCCATATTTATTTCCTGTGCGGAGGTCCCCATGCTTTCTGTCATACTCATCGGCATTTCCCTTTCCATGGATGCTTTTGCGGTATCCGTCACGAACGGCCTCGCCATGCGCCCGTTCAAAACGAGCTATGCGCTCTGGCACGGACTGTATTTCGGCGCGTTCCAGTTTCTCATGCCGCTCGCGGGCTACATTCTCGGCAGCACGGTATCCGGCTATGTCACGGCCATCGGCCCGTACGTGAGCTTTGCGCTGCTCGCGTTCATCGGCGGCAAAATGATCCTCGAGGCCGTGCGCGGCGGCGAAGAGGGCTCCGGCGGCATGGCGGTGCTCTCCCACAAGCGGCTGCTCGCGCTCGCCGTGGCAACGAGCATCGACGCTCTCGCCGTCGGCGTGAGCTTCGCGTTCTCGCCCCCGGGCCCCGGTGTGGTGCTCTCGTGCGCCGTCATCGGCTGCACAACGTTCCTCATCGCCTTCGGCGGCGCCATGGCCGCCAGCCGCATCCCCGGCATCCACCCGAAAAAAGCGGAGATCGCCGGCGGCATCGTCCTTGTCGGCATCGGCGTAAAGCTATTGCTCGAAGGGCTTCTCAAATAAGATTATATCCCCTTTTCCCGCGTTGGTAAAGAGAAAAGCGCCGGTCGTTCTTTTATGAACGACCGGCGCTTTCGCGCTTATTCGGATAGGTTAAGTTGGCAGATCTTTTCCCGCAGCGGCAAGATGGCCGGGATGCTCACCGAAAGCTCGTCCACGCCCATGCGGAGGAACGCTTCGGTCAGGCCGGGATCCGCGCCAAGCTCGCCGCAGATCCCCACCTTGCAGTCATTCGCATGCGCATCCTCCACGGTCATGCGGATGAGCCGCAGCAGCGCCGTCCGGGCAGGATCGATATAATCGTGCAGCGCGGCGTTCTGGCGATCCGCAGCGTAAGTATACTGTGTGAGATCGTTCGTTCCGATGGAGAAGAAATCGCACTCGCGCGCCAGCTCCGCGGCGGAGAGCGCCGCGGCGGGCGTTTCGATCATAACGCCGATCTCATAGCGGCCGACGGCATGCCCCTCGGCGCGGACGGTCGCCTCACACTCCGCCAGAAGTGCTTTGCAGGCGAGAAGATCGTTCACGCTCGCGATCATCGGGAACATAATGCCGAGCTCGCCGCAGGCCGAGGCGCGGAGCAGCGCACGAAGCTGCGTTTTGAAAAGCTCCGGCCGGCTGAGGCCGAGACGGATGGCGCGCAGTCCAAGCGCAGGGTTCTCCTCCGGCGGCATGGGTATATATCCCACCGTCTTGTCCGCGCCGATATCAAAGGTGCGGATGATGACGCGCCGCGGCGCCATCGCTTCGAGCGCCGCGCGATAGGCGCAAAGCTGCTCCTCCTCGCCCGGCGCGTCCGGGCGGCCCAGATACAAAAACTCCGAGCGGAAAAGCCCCACGCCCTCCGCGCCGTTTTCAAGTGCGGCCGGGAGCTCGGCGGGGCTTCCGATGTTGGCATAGAGCTCTATGGCGTGCCCGTCCACCGTGACGGAGCGGCTGTCCGCCAGAAGCCGAAGCTCCTCGCGCCGCCGCGTCTGCTGCGCCAAAAGCTGCTCATACTGCGAGATCTCCTCCGGCGACGGTTCGGGCACAAGCGTTCCATTCTCCGCATCCAGCACCGCCTGCACACCGGAGTGCAGAGCGCCGAGATCGCCGCACTGCATCAGCATGGGGATGCCGAGACTGCGCGCAAGGATCGCCGTGTGGCCGTTGGCAGAGCCCGCCGAGAGCACAACGCCCCGCAGTCCCGTCCCGTTGAGCTGGAGCATTTCGCTGGGGGAAAAGTCGTCCGCGGCAAGGATGAACGGCTCCTCGCCGGACATCTGGGGCGCCGCAGCCCCGGACAGCGCCGAGATGAGCTCGTGCGTGACCTCCCGCGCATCCTCGGCGCGGGAGCGCATATACGCATCGTCCATGGCGGCCAGTTCCTTTTCCAGGCTCTCCCCGGCCTTGCCGACGGCATATTCCGCGCACACCCGCTCCTGCCGGATGGCATCCTCGGCCGCGCCGAGCAGGGCGGGATCCTGGAGCATCATGGCGTGGATCGAAAAGATCTCCGCCGTGGCCGCATCCGTCTGGCGCAGCGCATTTTCATAAAGCTCGTTTTGCCGCGCGGCGGCCCGCTCCACAGCATCCCGCAGCCGGGCAAGCTCGGCGTCCGTGTCCGCGATCTCCCGGCGCTCTGCCGCGGGGGATCTCTTCCCCCACCGGCGCACGCGGCCGATGGCGATGCCGGGCTGCACACACTGTCCGTATATGGTATTCATAGGCAGAAATGACCTCCGTATTCCGCAGCGGCTTTTTCAGGGCTGTACCTGCCGGAGCGCCGCCGCGATCAAAGCGCTGGTGCGCGCAACAAACTCGCACATCATCGCCTCTCCCTTTTCTGCGCTTGCAAGCGTCGCGTCACCGTAAACGCCGCTGGCGCTGATCTCGCCGATGGAGGAATCATCCGTTCCGTAGAGCGCCGGCTTTTCGGGATACTCCCGCACCGCCTTGTCCATCTGCACGAGCCCTCCCCGGCGGGAGGCGAGCATCAGAGAGGTTTCAAACTCGTCGGCATGGAACATACCGCCCCACGTGGGCGACTCCATGTTTTTCGCATATACCTCCCCGAGCCCGGGATAGAACGCCCCCAGCACCTTGACATGGACATCGTCCTGAATGCCGCGGATAGCGTACTTCATGGCGCTGCCGTTGGCCTCATGCCCGTTTAAAAACACCAGCACCTTCACTCCATACCGTTCGACCGACCGGACAAGCGCCTGAAGGACCTCCTCCAGCAGCTTTTCGGGCAGCCAGAGCGTGCCGGGAATATCGCGCCACCCCCATGAGTAGCCGAAATTGAGCGACGGCATGACCATGGCGCCGGTCGCGTCCGAGACGCGGTACGCAAGCTCCTCCGCCAGATATATGTCGGTACCGAGCGGGAGATGCGGCCCGTGCTGCTCCGTTGAGCCGATTGGGATGATGCCCACAGGCATCTCCCGCAGCCGGGCGGCCGCTTCGGGACGGGTCATTTTCTGAAGAACAAATGCCATGGAACGACCTCCGATGCATCAAAACACCGCCAGCCAGCGCTGCGGGTTTTCGTAAAAGATCTTGTGGATGTCCTGCTCGCTCACGCCCTCGTCCAGCAGGCGGGCAATGAACTTTGTGGCGATGAAGCGGAAGCCCGGCCCGCCGCCGTAGGCCTCCAGATACGAGGCGCGCCCCATATCGCCGGAAATGAGCATCTGATCGATATGGCCGTGGGCGATGAGTGACTTGATGAGCGCCACGCGAACGCTGTCCGGGTAATACTTCACCTTGCCGGGACCGTCGAACTGCACATAGATGCCGCGCTCGGCAAGCTTGAGAAGATAATACTCGTCCGGGTTGCGGTCAAGATGGCCAAGACACACATGGGAGAAATCCGCCCCCTCGCGCTCGAGAATGTCGAGGACCTCCATGCCCATCGTTCCGGCCTCGGTATGGCCCCAGATGGGCGCGCCGCATTTCTTGTGCGCAATGGCCGCCGCAACGGTGGTTTTCTCTTCGAGCGGATGGATGAGATTATAATATGTTCCGATCTTGAGGAAGCCGGCCCTGGCCGTGCCGCCGTCGCCGCCGACCGTCACATCCCGCACCAGCATGTCGGAGATCTCTTCCGCGCTCTTTTCCGCGACCCAGTCCGGGTAATAGATGTGCTTGTTGAACCCGGTCGTTCCAACGACATGAACGCCGGTCTCGATGCTCATGCGCTGCAGGGCGTTGAGATCCCGTCCGTAGTCGAGCGTTGAAGCCTCGACGAGCGTGCAGCCGCCGACGGATTTGAAGTTGAGCAGTTCCTGCACACTGTTTTCGTAGCTGCTGAGCTCCAGATCTCTGTCCTTCTGCTGCGGAGGCGGAACTGCATGGAGATGCTCATGCGGATACGTAAAGCCCATTTCAGCGGCGGGAATATCGCCGGTCACGGTTCTTACCATTTTCATAGCGAATGATCTCCTTTGTTTAGCGTTTTTTATAAGCTGAGCTGCCGCAAGCGCCCGCTCAGCTTCCGGTTGTCGAGAAAGCCTCGCAGAGTTTGCGCCCGCAGGCACAAATAGAGTTTCGATCATTTTTCCGGCGACATGTGCGTCGGGAAAAAAACCTTTCGGCTCGCAAACGTGCGAGCGAAGCGAGTGCGCTGCGGCGAGCCGCAGCCCCTTCAAACGAGAGCCCAACGCAGTGGGTCTCGTTTGAGAGCGTGTCAAAAATCCTTTTTTGACACGCGCAAGCTGAGCCGCCACAAGCGGCTGCTCAGCTTGCCGTGAATATCGTCAGACGGGGATACCGAAGAGCAGGCCGATCAGCTTCATGATGACCGACACGATGATCGCATCCGTCGAAGCGAACCACAGGCCGTCCACGCCGTAGCGCGTGACGTCGATGAGCGGGTACGCAAGAGCCACGATGATCGTGAACAGGAAGCCGAGGGAGAGACCCGCGACCACCGCGCCGCGCTTGCCGCCGAGCTTGTCGCCGAACACGCCTGCCGCGCCGCCCATGAAGAACAGTCCGATAACGCCGGGCAGGACACAGACGCTCATGCTTGCACTGATGAAGGTGGCGATCAGTCCGCCGACCATCGCGCACAGGAAGCCAACGGTCGTTGCGACCGGGCCGACCGAGTAGAAGATGGGAATGTCAAGCGCGGGACGCGCACCGGGAACGAGCTTTTCGCTGATGCCCTTGAACGCGGGGACGATCTCGCCGAGGAACATACGCACGCCCTGAAGCAGCACGAGGATGCCCGCGGTGAACGTGAGACCCTGAAGGATCGCAAAGATCACGCTGTTGGTGCCGCCGGTGACCGCCGCCATGGTCTCTTTTCCGGCGAAGATCGTGGTGACAAGGAATACCACGATCATCACAATGCTCATGAGAACGGACATATCCTTGAGGCAGGAGATGCTCTTGGGAACATTCACATTCTCCCAGGTGTCGTTCTCGTCGCGGTTCTTCTTGCCGGCGAGCTTGCCGAACCAGCCGCACAGGCAGACCAGGCTGGAACCCCAGAAGCCGAACGCAACATCGTCCGTCTTGAGCACCTTGCGGACGAAGGGCTGCGCGATCGCAGGGAAGATGACCATGCAGGCACCTTCGATGAGAGAGCCGATCGCGATCGCCGCCCAGCCGTGCACGCCGAGCTGATCGAGCACGATCGCCATCGTTCCGGCGAAGGAGAACATCATGTGGCCGGTGAGGAATATGTACTTGAACGGGGTAACGCGCGCAAGGATGATGTTGATAAGAAAGCTGAAGAGCATGATCATCGGCGTTTCAAAGCCGAGAACGGTCTGCACCGCGGCAACAAGGCTGTTATCCTCGGGGACAACGCCGGAGATGCCGAACGCCGCGTTGAACATGGTGTTGAAGTTTGCCAGAGCGCCGCAGATAACGGTGGAGCCGGCGCTGAGGACCAGGAAGCCCAGGATCGTTTTCAGCGTGCCGGTGATAACGTCGGACGCGCTGTTGCGCATCGCGACAAGTCCGATAAGGGCCACCAGACCCATCACGATGCTGGGGGTGCTCAGAAACTCGACCAGGAATTTAACCATTTGTTTTTCCTCCTTTTTTTGTTTCCTTTCTTATTTCTCGCCTATGTAACTGCCTATCGGGCTTATTTGGGAAAATACGGAAGGATCGCCTCTTCGATCGCGGCCTTGCTGATGATGTTGCTGATGGCTACCACGGGGATGCCTGCGCCGTCTATCTGCTTGGCGATCTCGGCGGAAGCGGCAATAAAGTCGCACTTCTTCCCTTTGTACGAGCCGAGATCTACAGCCTCTCCGTCGATATCGACGCCGTGCTTTTTCCCGATCTCCTTGATGCTCATAAGCAGCATCAGACTTGTTCCGAAGCCCATTCCGCAAACTGTGACTACTTTCATGGCATACACTCCTCTCTCTTTATTTCAGCAATGCTTCCAAATCTTCGTACGAAGATGCTGATTCCAACCGCTTGAGCTTTTCCGGGTCACCGGCCACCTCGCCGATCGTCTGCAAGACTTCAAGATGGCTCCCGTGCTCCGTTCCGGCCAGCGCAAGAATGAGACGCACGGGATCGTTTTCCGCGCTGCCGAACGGGATCGGCTCCTTGAGCGTAACGAGCGCGACGCAGTTTTCCAGCACGTCGCCGCCGTCGGGATTCGCGTGCGGCATGGCGATCCCCGGGGCGAGCACGATGTACGGCCCGAGCGTCCGCAGCGCCTCCACCATCTTTTCAGTATACGTCGGCAGAATCTTCCCGGCGCGCTCCATCAGCGAGCCGGCAAGCCGGATTGCCTCCTCCGGCGTATGCACTCCCCCGGCATTGAGCAACACAAGCTCCGGGGTCAAAAAACCGTTCAGCATTTCGATCTCCTCTTTTCGTTTTTTTGCGCCGATCAACAAGGGAACACACGTCGGGCAGAAACGCGCGGGCCCCTGTCGGCCGACGCTACTGTCCCATGCATTCCATCAGCGCTTCCCAGCTCTCGCAGTCCAGTGCGCGCTCGACCAGGCTGTCGTTTTGTATGAACGTGACGAGCTGCTCTATCGCGCCGCGCATTTTCAGATCGCCCTCGTGCATTCCCGCGATGACCATGAGCCGTATGTCGCTCTTGCCCCAGGGAAGCGGCGTCCGCAGCAGGGCAAACGCGAAAAAGCTCCGGCCGGACACCATACAGTGCGGCATGGCGACCTTGGCGGCGATCTCCGTAGACACCAGCTTTTCCCGTTCAAAGAGATTTTCCGCCTCGGTCTCGGTGAGGATCCCCTGCCGGCAGAGGCGCTCACACACGGACCGAAGGACGTTATCCTTCCCGCGGGGCTTATCGATAATGAAAAACCGGTCCGCTCCGCTGAGCGAGCGGATCGAAGCGCTGGGGTTCAGCCGGTGCAGAACGGCGTTCAGCTTCTGCCGGTCCTCCTCGTTCAGAAACGGGCTCAGCTGCACCACGGGTATCCCGCCGGTCGAAAAGCGATGCGGGGAAACGCTGGAAACGATCAGATCAATGTCATCGGCGGTGAGGTTTTCAACGTTCAGCCAGCTGCACGTCTGTTCCACGCGGATATTTTCATAGAGCATTTCGAGCTTTGTTTTCAGCAGCACCGCCGTGCCGAAGCCGTTTTCGCACACGACCGCAACGCGCCAGCTCTGCTCGTGGTTCAGCCGCTCCTGCGCCGCGGCGAAAAACAGCGTGATAAAGCCCGTCACCTCGGGCGAGAGCACGCGGCCGGTGCTCTGCGATATGCACGCGGCCAGCTGCTGCGAGTAGTAATAGGAGGAGGGGTACGTGCGGCGCAGCTCACTCAAAAGCGGGTTGTCTGCCCGGAGCCCCAGAAGATAGCCGTCGTAGTTGGCGGCAACGTGCCGCGTGAGTTCGTGGATAAGCGTCTGGTCGCGGAAAAAATTGACGTGATAGTTGCTCCGCACCTGTTCCAGTGCCGAAGTCACCAGCTCCTCCGCCGCGGCGAGCGTAGGAGGATCGCACCGGTTTTCCTCGTTGCCGTCCGGCAGGCACTGGCTCAGCACCAGACCCAGATACAGCATCTCACCGCCGGACGATAAAAGCGCATCCGCCTGCGGCACGGCGTCCTTGAGAAAGCTTCGCACGGCGTCCATGTTGCGCGATATCCGCTCGCGCTCCGCAAGTGCCGAGAGAGCCCCGAGCTTCACGCCGTTCCCGCCCCGGGCCCGTCGGAGTGCTACCATGAGATAGGCCAGAAACCGCCGATCCATGGCGGCGGCGTTTCCATATCCCAGCGCATCCAGCCGGGATATCAGCTTTTCCTGCATCGATCCGAGCGTCTTTGCCTCGGCGTACCCGGACACACAGGGCGCGCCCGAGGCGTCAAAGTCCAGCGCATACAGGCAGTTGCGGATCGATACCTCGTCGCCGGTAAGCTCGATCCCTATATAGGGCTTTCGGGAAATGCTCAGACCGTAGGGCTCCAGCAGGCGCTCTACCTCCGGCAGCAGTCGTGACACGGTGGAACGGCTGTAATGAAACTGCGCGGCCAGCTCGTCGATCTTCCCGGCCCTGTTTTCGAGCATCCATCGCGCGATCTCCCGCGCAACATCCTCATCCCGCGCCGGAAGATCGCTGTAGCGGGAAAAGAGCGCCGGGTCCGTGACCGTGAGGGAATAGCCTTCGCGCTGCCGCCGGATCACAAATCCGCCGGCTGCCGATTCGTCCTGCGCCTGCTGAATGCAGCGCAGAGCCGTGCGCACGCTGACGCCGAACCGCTCGGCGAGCTGCGTGCTTGTCAAACTGCCGCCCTGTTCTTTTTCCAGAGCTTCGATTACCTGTCTGACATTCATCCTGCTTCCCTTTCTGTCCGCCCGGCGCGGCCGGGAAAAGGATCCCGGTTAACGCGCCCCGTCAAAGCGTGCTTCTGAAAAAATCCTCCAGCTTCGCCGTTGCCGCCTCTTCATCCGCGCCGGTGCAGCACACCGTTACTTTCTCCCCGGAGCGAACGCCCAGCCGCATGATGCTGAACACGCTCTTGGCATCTACGGCGGAGGAGCCTGTTTTTTCGATCGTGACATTGCAGCCGCAGGCGGCGGCTTCTCTGGCCAGTTGTCCTGCCGGACGCATATGCAGTCCCTGTGCATCCTGGATCGTATACGTAAATTTCGTCATTTTATTCCTTCCCGGGTAAAAACTCTTCCTTGACTTTCTGAAAAAGCGGAGCGGCGTGCACGCCGTTTGCTGTTTTCCCTTCAACAATATCGGCAAGGCCGGGAAATGTCCAACGCGAGTTTGTCGAAAAGAACCGGACATTTGTGAAATATGCGCAATGCACACAATTTTGTCCATGTCGTTTTGTGCGTGTTTCTCAGCCGATCTGTCGTATTTTGTCGTGTTGCATTTTTGGCGGCAATAAATGCGGCATATGTTCTCGGTAAAAGTCGGAGAAAGTCTCCGCGCTTCCGGCGCGGCGCGGCTCTTGTGTCCCGCCCGTTTTCTTCGCCTCGCTTCTCTTTCCCCGGCGGATCGCTCCGCCCGCCGGACGCGGGGCACCGCGGCCCTCGGCATTATGGAATTTCCACAAATCCCGCTGAACCCGCGTCGTTTGACTTTGCCTGACGCCCGACATATAATGCGGACAACCGAAATTTCAAAAGTCAGGAGAGTGAACACATGCGCGAGGAAATCATTCGCAGGATCCGGGAAGAAAAGCTTATCGCCATCGTCCGCGGCGTAAAGCCCGGGCTTTGTCTCAAGGTAGCGCAGGCTCTGTACGACGGCGGCGTGCGTCTTCTGGAAATAACCTACGATCAGAAAGACCCGTCCAGCTGGATCCAGACCGCCGAGGCGATCCAAACGGTAGCGGAAACGTTCGCGGGGCGTTTGTCCGTGGGCGCCGGCACCGTAACGAGCACGGAGCTGGTCGAGCTGACACACCGCCACAAGGGGCAGTATATTATCTCCCCGGACGTTGATATTGCCGTGATCCGGCGCACCCGCGAGCTGGGCTTGGTGTCGCTTCCCGGTGCCATGACCCCCTCCGAGATCAAACAGGCCTACAGCGCCGGAGCCGATTTTGTCAAGCTGTTCCCGGCGGGCAGTCTGGGCGCAGGCTATCTCAAGGCGATAAAAGCCCCCTTGAACCACATCCCCATCCTCGCCGTCGGCGGCGTCAGCGAAAAAAACGTGCGCGAGTACCTGGACGCGGGCGCCGAAGGCTTCGGCATCGGCGGCAATCTGGCAAAAAAGGCGTGGATCGACGCGGGTGAATTTTATAAGCTCACCGAAGCGGCCAGAGCGACGGTCGCCGCAATAAAGGCGGAGTAACACCGCAGTACAGAAATAGACTGCATCCTCAAAAAAGGATGCAGTCTATTTCTGTCGAAAAAGCCCAGCTGTTGCTCGACTTTTTCGACAGACTGGAAAGGCTCCCGTTCGTTTTCACGAACGGGAGCCTTTTGCGTTATGTACGTTATTGCTCAGGCGAGAGCGGCGGTGATGATGGCCATCTTGTAGACCTCGTCGGCGTTGCAGCCGCGGGAGAGATCGTTGATCGGGGCGTTCAGGCCCTGCAGGATCGGGCCGTAAGCGGCAAAGCCGCCGAGACGCTGCGCGATCTTATAGCCGATGTTGCCGGCCTCAATGCAGGGGAAGATGAAGGTGTTGGCGTAGCCCGCAACCTTGGAGCCGGGGAACTTGAGTTGGCCGACAGTGGGAGACACGGCGGCGTCGAACTGCATCTCGCCGTCGATGTCGATCTCGGGAGCCATTTCCTTGGCGACCTTGGTGGCCTCGTGGGAGAGCGCAACGGTAGCGCCCTTGCCGGAGCCGTTGGTGGAGAAAGAGAGCATGGCGACCTTCGGGTCGATGCCGAAGATCTTGGCGGTCTTCGCGGTCTCAATGGCGACCTCGGCGAGCTTCTGCGCGGCGGAAACGGTCACATTGCCTTCCTTGTCCACGCTGTCCTCATAGGAGATGTTGATGGCGCAGTCGCCCATGGCGAGGAGCTCGTCGTTGCGCTGGAGAATGAAGCAGGAGGAGACGAGATGCGCGCCGGGCTTGGTCTTGATGAGCTGGAGAGCCGGACGAACGGTGTCGGCGGTGGAGTAGGTAGCGCCGCCGAGCAGAGAGTCGGCCACGCCCATCTTCACGAGCATCGTGCCAAAGTAGTTGCCCTTCTTCAGCAGCTCGCGGCACTCGTCCGGCGTCATCTTGCCCTTGCGGAGCGCGACCATCGCATCGACCATCTCGTCCATCTTGTCGTAGGTCAGCGGGTCGATGATCTCCAGGCCTTCGATATCGAAGCCGCCCTTGGCGGCCGCGGCCTTGACCTCCTCCACGTTGCCGACGAGCACCGGGGTGAGGAAGCCGTCCTTCTTCAGGCGGGAGGCCGCCTCAAGAATGCGGGCATCGGGGCCCTCGGTGAACACGATGCGGCGGGGATTGGCTTTCAAAATGTCGATCAGTTTGTCAAACATGGGGAAAACCTCCGGAAAAATCAAATTTTTTAGCATAAATATACTATCACGATTTACGGAAAAGTCAACCTTTACAAACACGGAACTCTCTTGCTATAATACGGAAAGTAATCAACACGAAGGAGCGATCGGCCCCCATGACGAGAGGCTTTTCGGAGAGAATGTCCGAGCTGCGGCGCAGGAAGGGCGCTTCGCAGCGCACGGCGGCGGCAGAGCTTGGCATATCGCAGGCGCTGCTCTCACACTATGAAAACGGCGCGCGCGAGCCGGGATTGGACTTTGTCTGCCGGGCGTGCGAGTATTACGGCGTTTCGGCGGATTATCTGCTTGGCCGGACGGACGAGCCAGACGGCAGCGGCGTGCAGCGGCTGCACGCGCTGGCGGAGGAGCTTCGCGCTCTCGCCGCGCGCGTAGAGAGCGCGCATTGATTCTTTTTTGAGGAGTACCCCTATGATCGACCAGAGCCATATCCGAAATTTTTCCATCATCGCGCACATTGACCACGGCAAGTCCACGCTGTCCGACCGGCTCATCGAGCTGTGCGGCGCGGTGGAAAAGCGGGAAATGTCCGAGCAGATCCTCGACAACATGGATCTCGAGCGCGAGCGCGGCATCACCATCAAGGCGCGCGCCGTCGGCCTGACATACAAAGCGAAGGACGGCGAGACGTATACGCTCAATCTCATCGACACGCCGGGTCATGTGGACTTCAACTACGAGGTCTCCCGCTCGCTCGCCGCGTGCGAGGGCGCGGTGCTCGTTGTGGACGCCTCGCAGGGCGTGGAAGCGCAGACGCTCGCGAACACGTACCTTGCGCTGGAGCACGATCTCGAGATCCTGCCCGTCATCAACAAGATCGATCTGCCCGCTGCCGACCCGGAGCGCACCAAAACCGAGATCGAGGACATCATCGGCATCCCGGCGATGGATGCGCCGGAGATCTCCGCCAAAAACGGCATCAACGTGGAAGCCGTGCCGGAGTACATTGTGCAGCACGTCCCCGCCCCGAAGGGCGATGCCGCCGCGCCGCTCAAGGCGCTCATCTTTGACAGCCAGTACGACGCCTACCGCGGCGTTATCGTGCTCGTCCGCATTGTGGACGGCGTGATCCGCCGCGACACCCCCATCCGCCTGATGGCGACGGGCGCGGAATATAAGGTTCTCGAGGTCGGGCATCTGCGTCCGATGGGGCTCGACCCCTGCGATGAGCTCGCCGCCGGCGACGTCGGCTATTTCACCGCGAGCATCAAGAACGTGGAGGACACCCGCGTCGGCGATACCGTCACCGAAAGCGCGCGTCCCTGCGCCGAGGCGCTGCCCGGCTACCGCCCGGCGCGCAGCATGGTCTACTGCGGCATTTACACCGAAGACGGCTCGAAGTTCCCCGACCTGCGCGACGCGCTCGACAAGCTCAAGCTCAACGACGCCTCCCTCTCCTACGAGCCGGAAACGTC
>CAKTBC010000044.1 GCA_934533005.1 uncultured Oscillospiraceae bacterium
AGACCGTCAAGGCACTCGAGGAGAACATCTTCCTCATGGATCAGCTCACCACCATCCTCGACGAGGACGGCGCGGAGACGGTCATCGCACAGGTGTTCAAGGGGCTCGACTGGCACAAAACGGCGGAGAGCGAAATGGCGTACAAGTGCTATTGCAGCCGGGAGCGCGTGCTCGGCGCGCTCGCGAGCCTTTCCGCAGACGATCTCGCGTCGCTGCGCGAGGAGCAGCAGGATATCGAGGTGCGCTGCCAGTTCTGCGACGCCGTGTACAGCTTCACGCCCGAAGAGATTGCTGCGCTCAATACGCCGGAGGAGGAAAAAAAGAAATGAAACTCGCAGATATGCTGCGCGAGCAGGACGGCCTTACCGCAGCGCGCGACGGTACAACATTTTGCGGCACGCGCGGGGAATATACATTCCTGCTGCTGACGGGGAAAACCAACGAACTCATCCTTTCCGTCCTCCGCGGCGGCGAAGACCCGGAGAAAGAGAGCTTCCGGGAATTTATCAAGGCACGGCCGGAGCTTTCCGGCTGCAAAACGGCGGGGCCGCGCGTTACGTTCACGCTCCGCCCCGGCGCCACGGCAAAGTCCGGCGCGGAGAAGATCCACACACTGCTGCCGGAGCTTCTTTCCTACCTGCACGAGAACGGATACGAAAACTGCTGCGAGATCTCCCGTGCTGTCGGCGCTACGGTCGGCTGCATGACGAACGGCGTGCCGCAGCTTCTCGCGCCCGACCTCTTCGCCGAGGTCAGCCGCAAGGCAGAGCAGAATGAGCGCGTCCGCGCGGAAATCCCCGAACATGTGGGCCGCGGCATTCTCGGCGCACTCATCGGCGGCGTGATCGGCGCGGCGGTGATCGTGCTGATCGGTCAGCTCGGCTATGTGGCGGCGCTCTCCGGCGTGGTGCTCGGCTACTGCACCATCGGCGGATACCGCCGCGGTGCGGGCAAGCTCTCCGCCGTGGGCATCGCGGTGAGCATCGTTGTGATGCTGCTCGCGGTCTATTTCGGCAACCGCGTGGATATCGCGATTGCGGCGGTGCAGGAGCTCGACCTTACATTCGGCCAGGCGTTTGCGTGGATGCATGAATTAGTGGACGCCGATGCCTATATGGAAAATCTCGTGACGCTGTATCTCTTCTCCGCTCTCGGCGCCGTCCCGGCGGCGCTCAATGCGCACAAGGTCGCCAGGGAACAGGGACGCGTTTACCGCATCGGCGAATAAACGTAATATAAAATCTCCGGTTTTCGGATGCTTCCGAAAACCGGAGATTTTTATGCACGCTGGCCGCCAAACCCGCCGCCGGAGAAACCGGCGGGCGGCGTGCCGTCCGGGCGCGTACCGTTAAAGTCGGACGGCGGTGTCCCGTCCGGGCGCTCGCCGCTGAAATCGCCGTTTGGCTGGCCGCCGCCAAAGCCGCCGGGCATCCCGCCTCCGACGCCGCCGAAACCGCCCTCGGAGTAGGTGTAGCCATCGAGCGTGACGCTACGGCTCTCGCCGCCGCATGCAACGGTGTACGTGCCGCCGCTCTCCGTGCCCGGCGCGCTGATGACGACGGAAGTATATGCCTTCTCCGGCGTGACGGAGGCGAGGAGCATGCCGCTCGCGTCGTGGACGGTCACGGTGCTCCCGGCGCTCTGCGCGCCGGAGAGCGTGAGCAGCATCACGCCCTGCGTATCGGACGAGAGGCTCTGCGCCATGCCGGACGAGTCTGCGGCGATGAGCGTGCCGCCGGTGATCGTGCCGGTCCCGGCGTAGTCGAGCGCGCCGTCGCCGTCGCTCGTCGGGCCGCTCACATAGACTTCGCCCCCGGTGATCGTGAGATCGCCGTTGGAGTCGAGGCCGTCGCCCGAGGCGTTCACGGTGAGCTTTCCGCCGGAGATGAGAATATAAACGCCTTCCTGCACTTCGTCCATGCCGCCAAATCCCCAGCCCCAGCCGTCTGCCTCCGTGCCGGAAGCGGAGTCGGTAGCGTTCAGCCCGTCGTCGCTCGCGGTGATCGCAATGTCGCCGCCGGAGATCTCGATGGTCTTGGCCTCGAGCCCTTCAAAGGACTTCGTGATGTTGACCGTGCCGTGGGAGACGGTGAGCGCTTCATCGCAGTGGATGCCGTGCTTGCCGCTCGCGATCGTGATATCGCCGCCGGTGATCTCTACAAGATCGTTTGCCGCCATGCCCTTGTTCGCTGCCATAACAGTAAGAGTGCCGCTTTTGATTTTCAGCTCGTCCTTGGAGACGATGCCGTGGCCGGTTTCGGACGAGACGGTGAGCGCGCCGCTTCCCTTGATCGTGAGATCGTCCTTGGAGAAGATCGCGGCATCCACGGTGTTGTCGTCGGTCTGAATGTATTCGCCCGTGGAGGCGAGAGTGTTTTCGCTGCCGGAGACGAGCGAGAGAATGACTTTTTTCGCATCGATCACGTAGATCGCGGCGCTGTTTTCACAGGCAATAGAAACGCCGTCGAGCGCGAGAACGACCTTTTCCTCCGGCGCGTTCACGACGATCTGCCCGTTCGTGAGCAAACCGGTCACGCGGTAGCTGCCCCCGGCGGTGATCGTGACGGTGTCGCCGGATACGGTGACGCCCACACCGTCGGCGCGGGAAGCGCCGTCCGAGAGCGTGATCGTGACGGTTGTTTCCACATCCTCTTCGGCTTCCGCCTCGGCGGTGATGAGCTCTTCTTCGGTCTGCACTGCGGCAGTCTCCGCGATCATGGCAGCGGAGGAATCGCCGTTGGATGTGCTGCCGTCGCTTGCCGCCGCGGCGCTGCCGCACCCGACGAGCGAGAGGCAGAGCGCAAAGGCGAGTATCATAGAAAGAATCTTTTTCATAGTGTTTCTCCTTTCCTCACAGCTCGCAGCCTTCGGCGGCGTGCTGCGTGAGACTGATCTCCAAATTTCCGTTCCGGCAGCGGAGCGCGTCGATGAACGCCTTCTCCTCTCCGGTGCGTCGGAGCATGATGTCGTAGGTGAGCCGGTTGAGGCTGCCGAGACTTGTCGTCTTTACGCGCACAAGGCGGTGCTGCGCGGTGTAGGTCTCGAAAATATCGTCAAACGCCCCGGCGTATTCAAGCGATTCGGGTACCGTGATGTGCATCGTCCGGTGCCGGTCGCCGTCCTTCTCCTCGCCGAAGCTCGAGCGGGAGAGCAGCGCATAGATAAGACAGACGAGGATCGTGAACACCGCCGCCACGGCGACGCAGCCCATGCCGCAGGTAAGACCCGCCGCCATCGCGAGAAACACCGCGAGGATCTCCCGTGCCGTGCCGGGCGCGGAGCGGAAGCGCACGAGCGAGAACGTGCCCACCACCGCAACGCCTGCGCCGATGCTGCCGCTGACCATCAGTATCACAACGCACACGATGCCCGGCAGCAGCGCGAGCGTGACGGCAAAGCTCTTTGTGCAGTCTCCGCAGCGCGAATACACGAGCGCAATGACGAGCCCCAGCGCGACCGACGCGGCGAAGAGCAGGAAAAACTTCCCTCCCGTGAGCGTGCCGGACGAGAGAATGCTTACAAAGATCGAATCAGTCATGCTGTTTTACCTCCTGAGGCTTGCCGTGCGTCGGCAAGAATGGTTTTGTAGGCTTCGCCGTATTTGGAAAACGTGCTCTGGTAAATGCCGAGCGCATCGAGCTCCGATACGAGCCAGAGAGGGAGTGCTGCCGCGGCCTTGATCTCCATGAGCGATTCGCCCTCCGGCAGAATACGGCGCCCGCCTGCGGGGAGAGTGAGCGAAACGTCCTCGCACCGGAAGCGGATGTTCCGGTCGAACGTGACGCGAAGATCACGATCCTCGCGCGAGAACCGCGCGCTGCGCTCGTAGGAGAGATGCACCGCCGGGCGGAGCGGGGCGTAAAAGCGGGTAAAATACTCGATCTCCCGCCCAATTTGCCCGTGCTCGCCGAGCGGGGCGCACCCGGCGATAAATTCCCCGGCGGCGTCCTCCGGCAGCGTGATGCGCCGCTTGTAGACGATGCCCCTGTATTTTTTCTTGAGCTCGAGAAACACCTCGCCGCCCGGCTCCGCCACGCCGTAGCTGCGCAGCCGCAGCTTTTCCTTGTATGCCGGCTTTTCGAGCGAGGCGCGGATGAGCCGGTAGTCAGGCGTATCATAATATATATTGCAGATGGTGCTCTCGCCATGCTCGTCCGGGATCATCCGCGAGGAAAACGCGCTCTCGAGCGCCGTGCGCTGCGCATCCGTAATGCGGTATTTGAGCTCCCGCCGTTCGAACGTGAATCCGCTCATGGTATCGGCCTCCTTTGCTTTGATGAGGCTACTATACGGAGGTTCCCTGAAATCTGCCTGAAAAAGAAAACCGCCCCGAAGAAAAATCTTCGGGGCGGTAACTATCTTGGCTCCCCTAACAGGGGAGCTGGCACGGCATGGCCGTGACTGAGGGGTTAACCCTCCGGATCGGCCTCCGGTTCCTGCGGCATGACCGGGATCTGCACCGGCTCCGACGTCGGTTCCGGTGTCGGTGCGGCCGTTGGTGCGGCCGTCGGTTCCATCGTGGGTACGGCGGTCGGCGCCGCCGTGGGCGCGGGCGTTGCGGTCGGCACGGGCGTCGGCTCCGGCGTCGTTTCGAGATCGCCGAAGATGCCGGTGTCGTACCCGCGGTTCGTCGGGTCGTTGAACTGGATCACGGGCAGAGGGTCGTTGATCTGCGCCATGATCCGCCGCCAGATCTGCGCGGCGGGGTTGCCGCCATAGTACATGGGCGCGGGGCTGTCGTAGCCGGTCCAGACAGCGGTCACATAGTACGGCGAGAAGCCGCAGAACCAACGGTCGTAGTCGTCGGAGGTCGTGCCGGTCTTACCGGCCACGGGCATTTTGCCGTAACCGAGATAGACCTCGTAGCCCGTGCCGTACCACGCGGCGGCCTCGAGCATTTCGGTCATGCACCGGGCGGTGTCTACGCTGAACACGTGGCTCGTGCGCATCCCGTTTTCAAGAATGGTGTTGCCGTTTGCGTCGGTGATGAGCGAATACGATCTCGCATAGGTCATCTCGCCGTCGTTCGGGAAGGAGGTGTAGGCCTGTGCCATTTCGCGCACCGTTACGCCGTTGGTGAACTGGCCAAGAGCAAGAGGGGCGTAGTCGCGGTCGGCCTCGACGAGCTGGAAGCCCATGCGCTCGGTGAGATATTCAAAGGAAACGCTCGGCGTGAGCTTGTCGATGATCTGCGCGGCGACGGTGTTTTTCGAGCGCACCAGCGCGTCCCAGATCGTGATGATGCCGTCGTAGGAGCTGCCGGAGTTGCGGGGGTACCAGTAGGTGCCGCGGAGCTGAATGTCGGGGCTGTCATCCACGAGCGTAGACTCGGTGATAAGGCCGAGATCCATTGCCGGGCCGTAGGATGCGAGCGGCTTTGCCGAGGAACCGGCAGGACGGTGCGCGTCCGTGGCGTAGTTCCAGCCAAAGTTGCGGTCCTTTTCACCGATCGCGCCGCCGATGGCCTTGATCTCGCCGGTGAACGGATCAATGACCATGCACGCAGACTGCAGCGGCTGACTGCTGTAGTAGTAGGGCTGCGGCATGCTGTCGGGGTCGGTGTAGATATCGTCCACGACCTGCTGCACAAAGGGATCGACGCAGGCGTAGATCTGGTAGCCGCCGTGGTAGAGAAGCTGGCGCGCCGCGGCCTCGGAAAGGCCAAGCCGCGTCTGGAGATCGCTCAGCACGTCGTTGATGACCATTTCCACATAATAGGGATAGATCTCCTGCTGGTAGACCTCGTTCTCACCGCGGATGAAGTGCAGCTCGTCGCTATCGACCTCCGCAACGGCGGCGAGATATTCCTCATGGGAGATGTAATCCTGGTCGTACATCTCGTAGAGAATGGTTTTGGTGCGCTTCTTGTTGTTCTCCACGCTGGCGAAGGGGCTGTAGCGCGAGGGGTTGTTCGTGATGCCGATGATGCTCGCGCACTGCGCGAGCGTGAGATCCTGCACGTCCTTGCCGAAGTAGGTCTGTGCCGCCATCTGCACGCCGCTCGCGCCCTCACCGAAGTAGACAACGTTGAGATACCACTCCATGATCTCTTCCTTGGTGTATTCCTTCTCAAGATCGAGAGCACGGAAGATCTCCACGAGCTTTCGCTGCACGGTAACGTCGTCCTCGGTGGTGACGTTTTTGATGAGCTGCTGTGTGATCGTCGAGCCGCCGAAGTCGTTTTTCATACCGAGGAACATGTTGACGAACGCGCCCGCCGTGCGGTACCAGTCTACGCCCTTGTGGTCGTAAAAGCGCTTGTCCTCGATGGCGACCGCCGCCTTTTCGAGATACGGCGGCAGCTCCTCGTATTCGACCCAGATGCGGTTTTCGTCCGTGGCCAGCACCGCAAGCTCCACGGTCTGGCCGTCGTTATCGTAGGCCCAGATCGTGCTTGAGAGCGAAATGGCGTAATCCTCGAGCGTGATGTTGAGATCGGTCGTGAGGTTGTTTTTTACATAGTAGGCGAAAATGCACGCAAACAGCAGTCCGCCAAGCAGCAGCACGAGCAGCACCGAAAGAACGATGCGGACAATGAACCGCACCATATCTCCCACGGTGGAGACGGCGGCGTCGCCAACGGCAAGGGCGGTGCGCGCCCGCCGCGAGAGAATGGGGGAGCGCTTTTCGCGCGGCGCCTTTTTCTTCGCCTTTTTCCCGTCCGGCTTCTTCCCGGTCTCCGGTGCGGGCGTTCCGTCCTCCGGCACGCTCTTCCCGTCCGCCGCGGCGGGAGCCTCGCCTTCCGGCACGGCCGTTTCCTCCGGTGAGGGCAGCGGCACCGTATCGCCGGACACGGACGGCACTTGCATGGTATTGCCGGATACGGGCGGCACCGGCGCGGTATCGTCGTTCGGTATATCGTTGTAGGGGCGTTTCTGATCCATAATTGCCTCCGGGATAATCGAGCATGTGCGTATAATAATAAATCATTATACCATACTTTTGAGAAATATTGTATCCGAAATGGAAATTTTTTAAAGCCGGTATGTCTATAGGACGGAAAAAACGGGTAATTCGTTCATTTTCGGGCATACTGCGCAGAGACGAAACCGGGGAAACGGGGGGAAAAGCAACATGAAAGCAGGACGGATCGGCGCGGCAACTCTCGCGCTGTGCGCCGCGGCGGGCGTATCGATGCTAACACCTTCCGGCAGCCGAAAGGCGGAGTACTGCTCGCTTGCAGAGTATCACGGGCGCGTGGCGATCTTTGCGCCGGACGAGCGGACGCTGCCGCGGCAGATTACGGCCATCGCGGTGCACACGCTGCCGAGCGCCGACCGCGAGGCGCTCTTCAGCGGCATCGCCGTATACAGCCGCGAGGAATTGTACGCGCGGCTCGAAGATTTTGGGTCGTGAAGCGTTCGAGCGGATATACTTGATTTTTACCGCATTCATGGTATAATCAAACTACCCGAAGGAAACGAACGGGATCCATACAAAAGAGGTGCTGACATGAACGAAGATTTCGGCGGCGATATCATTACCATCTCCGACGAGGACGGCAACGAGTTTGATCTCGAGCTGCTCGATACTATTGAATTTGAAGGCCAGACGTACTGCGTGTTCGTCCCGGCAGACATTGAAAACATGGACGTGAACGATCCCGATTACGGTCTCATCTTCCTGAAGAGCCGCGAGGAGAACGGCGAGGAGCTGTTCGACTCCGTGGACGACGATGACGAGCTGGACCGCGTATACGAATACTACCAGCAGGTCATGGAAGCGGAAGAGGAGAAGGAATAAGGATTTTCTTTCTGCGGTGTTCGTAGTCTTTACCACCGGGTCATTTTAAACCCACATTAGATATAAGGGATGCCTATCTCCGGCCGTGAATTGCAGGCCTCCCGGCTTATGCCGGACGTTGGAAGCGCGGAAGCGATCGGGCGGCGACCCACCTGCCGAGTCGTGCAGGTTCTAATCTGACCCCTACGGCATTGCGGATGGGGCGCACCTTCGGGTGCGCCCTTTTTATATTCAAACGAGACCCGCTGCGCTGGGCTCTCGTTTGAGTGGGTAGCGGCTCGCTGCAGCGCACTCGCTTCGCTCGCACGTTTGCGAGCCGAGAGGTATTTTTCCCGACGCACATGTCGCCGGGAAAAATGATTTGGATTCTATTTGCGCCTGCGGGCGCAAACTCTGCGAGGCTTTTGGATCACTTTCAGCGCACCTTCGGGTGCGCTTTCTTTGTTCTCCGGCGATCTGCCGCAGCAAAGCGCGAAACGGCGGCACGTTTTGTCCCTTTTTGCCGTTGCGCGGCGGGGATCATTCGTCGTATCCTAATAGCATACCAAACGGGGAGGAAGGTGATCTGCGATGACATCCCTGCAAAAATGGGGAAGATCCGTGCGCACAACGATCCCGGTCATGGCCGGTTATCTCGTTCTCGGCGCGGGCTTCGGCATACTGCTGCGCACGCGCGGCTACGGTCTCGGCTGGGCGCTTGCGATGAGCGCGCTCATCTATGCCGGGTCGATGCAGTATGTGGCCATCGACCTTCTGGCCGGCGGCGCATCGCTCCTTACGACGGCCGTTACGACGCTTCTCGTCAACGCGCGCCACCTTTTTTACGGCATCTCCATGCTCGAGCGCTACCGCGCCGCGGGGAAGTATGCGCCGTATCTCATTTTCTCCCTGACGGACGAGACCTATTCGCTCGTTGCCGCGCGCGAGGATCTCACCGGCGCGGAGTGCTTCCGCATCTCGCTGCTCGACCAGTTTTACTGGGTGCTTGGTACGGCGCTCGGCTCGCTCGCAGGCGCGTATCTGGACTTTAACACGACCGGTATCGACTTTTCGCTCACGGCGCTCTTTCTCACGGTGTTCACCGAGCAATGGCTGGAGACGAAGGATCATGCCCCAGCGCTCATCGGTCTCGGCGTTTCGATCGCCTGCCGTCTCCTGTTCGGCGCAGACAATTTCCTGCTGCCGACGATGGGCGGCATGCTCTGCTGTCTTCTCGTGCTCGATGCACGCCGGACAAAGAAGGGAGGCGAGAGCGCATGAATACGCATGCCGTTCTGCTCATCGCGGTCTCCGCGCTCGTCACGGCGCTCATCCGCTTTGCGCCGTTTCTTGTCTTCCGCGGCGGGCGGGAGACGCCCGCGGTCATTCTGCGGCTCGGGAAGCTTCTGCCGTGCGCGGTCATGAGCATGCTTGTGGTGTACTGCCTGCGGAATATGGATTTTGCGACTGCAAGCCACGCTCTGCCGGAGATCATCGCCGCGGCGGTCGTCGTAGGGCTTCATCTCTGGCGGCGCAATACGCTTTTGAGCATCGTCGCCGGAACGCTCGTTTATATGCTGCTCGTGCAGCTTGTGTTTGTATAATAAAAGGTATAGGAAAAGCCGGAAGTCTGAGGACTTCCGGCTTCAGACTGTCGAAAATGCCTCGCAGAGTTTGCGCCCGCAGGCGCAAATAGAGTTTTGATCATTTTCTCCGGCGACATGTGCGTCGGAGAAAATACTTCTCGGCTCGCAAACGTGCGAGTTGTGCGCCGCTGGCGCACAGCGAGTGCGCTGCGGCGAGCCGCGGCCCCTTCAAACGAGAGCCCAACGAAGTGGGTCTCGTTTGAGAGCGTGTCAAAAACACTTTTTTGACACGCTCAAGCCGGAAGTCCGAGGACTTCCGGCTTTTCGCAAGAAAGTCGCTAAAATACAAATAAAGTCGCCAGCACGCATTTACAGAATGCACGGCAAGGATGGATAATAAGCACAACGGTTTGGTTAGTTTAACCAATGACAAGGGTAAAATGCGGGAATCACCGTATTGCAATCCCGTCAAAAACCGGTACAATATGGATGGGCGGCCGACAGCCCTGATGCAAAAACGCTTGGGCGGGAAAATCCCGTTTCTTCGCCGGAAGCCATCCGTATGTACGCCAAAACGCGCTCAAAAAAAGTGAGGAGGATCAGCATGAAACACAAACTTGCAAAACTGCTTGCTCTGCTTCTGGCTGCCGCGCTTCTGACGGCGTGCATGGCCGGCTGCGGAGCCGCGCCCGAACAGCCTGCCAATACGGGCAACCAGACGGAAAACACCCCGGCGGAAAACACCCCGGCGGAAAACACCCCGGCGGACAGCGAGATCACCCTGACCTTCTGGCACACCTACGGCGACGCGGAAGAAGCCCAGTTCCTGAATGTGGTGCTGCCGCTCTGGGAAGCCGCGCATCCGAACATCAAGATTGAAGCGGTCCGTCAGGACGGCGGCCAGTTCCACGAGATGATCGTCACCTCGTTCGGCACTGGCATGAGCCCCGACGTGGCTCGCGTTGACATCGCGAACATCGCGGCCTACGCGAAGCAGGGCGGTCTCGTTGCTCTGAGCGATTACGCGGACTTTGCGGAGATCTCCGGCAATTATCTGGAGGCGCCGCTTTCCACCAACCTCTATCAGGGCAAATATTACGGCCTGCCGCTGGACACCAACTGCAAGGCCGCGGTTGTCAACACGAACGTACTCAAGGAGATCGGCCTGGATGCGGTTCCCGAAACGATGGAGGCATTTATTGAGGCGGCCAAGGATCGCGGCACTTACAGCCTGAACGTTTCCGGCGTCGGCGACTGGGATATGTACCCCTACTTCTGGCTGTTCGGCGGCACGCTGACCGACGACGGCTTCACGAAGGCGACCGGCTATCTCGACAGCGAGAAGAGCATTGCCGCCATGAACAAGCTCATCGAGCTTCACGAGCAGAAGATCTTCACCATCCGCGACGTTGACGGCTCCGTGGACGCCTGGGACGGCATCAACAGCGAATACGCCATGTTCTTTGAAGGCCCGTGGTACTTCGGCTCCTACGACGACTGCGAGGCAAAGGGCATCGTTGCCGCGACCATCCCGACCTACGAAGGCCGCAGCGCCTCCGTCGTCGGCGGCGAGGACATCGCCGTTTTCTCGACCAGCGAGCAGAAGGATGCCGCGTATGAATTTGCAAAATTCATGACGAGCGAGGAAGTGCAGCTCGCCATGCTCGAATCCGGCCAGCTTCCCATTCTCAAGTCTCTGGTGGAAAATGACGCGGTCACGAGCAACCCCGTGTGGTCGGTTTACATGAAGCAGATGGAATCTGCCAAGGCGAGAATTCCTTCCCCGAACAACTCCGCGATCCAGGAGATCTGGAGCGAAATGGTCACCAGCATCTTCGTGGAGGGCGCGGATGCCGCTCAGGCGATGCACGACGCCGCTGCCCGGATCGACGAGCAGCTTGCCTGACAGGAAAGAGAATATTGGGAGCGCAGGGCCGGATGGCTCTGCGCTCTCTTGGAAAAGGAGGCAGCGCCGATGAAGCTGCTGCAGCGTGAGAGCACCCCGCTAAGCGGAAAAATATCGTTCAAAAAAGGGCTTCGTGCCTATGCGGCGGCAGCGCCGTTTGTCCTGCCCGGACTTTTGCTGGTGCTGGCGTTTGTGATCTATCCGATGTTCTTTACGATTCGGATCGCGCTGTCGGAGTATAAGATCGTGCAGGGCGAGATCATCTTCATCGGCTGGGAGAATTTCAAAAGCGTTTTGTCCAGCGGCTCCCGCTTCTGGTACGCTTACCGGAACAACTTCCTCTATGCCCTGATTACGGTGCCGTTCATTTTGCTGCTCGGCATGCTGTTCGCCTACCTCATCAACAATCTCAAGCGCGGGCAGGGGATTTTCCGCGTCGGCTTTTACCTGCCGGTCATCACCTCGTGGGTCATCGTCAGCCTGGTGTTCCAGTACATGTTCAATAACTCCGACCGGGGCCTTATCAACTACCTGCTGGTCGACGTGCTGCACGTTATGGACGATTATGTGCCGTGGCTGCTGCGCGAATGGTCGGGCAATGCGGCCATCTGGCTGATGGGCATCTGGAAAAACGTCGGCTGGTCGATGCTGGTCTATCTTGCGGCACTGCAGGGGATCCCCAAGGAGCGTTATGAGGCCGCGGAGCTGGACGGCGCTGGGCTGTGGCGAAAATTCTGGCATATCACGGTACCGAGCGTTCGCCCGACGACCTTTTATGTGATGGTCAATATGATCATCGGTTCCTTTAACGTGTTCATTCAGGTCATGATGCTGACCGGCGGCAACCCCAACGGGAAAACCTCGGTGCTGCAATACCTGCTGTATGACAAAGCATTCAATCAGTTTGAGTTCGGCGAGGCCTCTGCGATCGGCATGATTTCCGCTGTGACGATCGTTGCGCTGACGATCGTTCTCAATCGCGTTTTCAAGCTGGACAACGTGGAACAGGAGGGGTGAAAATGAAGCTCCGCGGCAAGAAAGCAACGGAAATCCTCGGTCAGGTGATTTTATGGGTCATTCTGATCGCGTCGCTGCTGATCTTCTCCGTTCCGTTCCTCTTTATGATCACGAACTCCTTTGAGGAGTTCAGCTATGTGCTGCCCTATCCGCCGAAGCTCTTTCCTACGCGGCTGGATTTTTCGGCGTATCAGCACATTCTCGGCATGGACATTTTCCCGACGGCGCTGAAAAACAGCGTGATCAACACCGTCATCACCGTTGTGATCTCGGTGTTCGTTTCCACGCTCTCCGCCTACGGCTTTGCCCGCATCCGCTTCCCCGGACGCGACAAGCTCTTCGCGGTATACATGTTTACGCTGATGGTGCCGGGGTTTCTGAATATCATTCCGCAGTTTCTGGTGCTCCGACGGCTCGCGCTTCCGGGGTTTCCGAATGGTCTGATCGGAACGCGGGCGGGACTCATTTTGGTATACGTTGCAACCAATGTCTGCGGACACACCTTCTTTCTGCGCAATTTCTTCCGGAGCCTGCCGAACTCGCTTGCGGAATCGGTGCTGCTCGACGGCGGCGGTCATAAGGATATTTTCTTCCGCGTGATGCTGCCGCTCTCCGCTCCGGCTGTCGGCACTATGACGATCTTTGCGTTCCAGGGCTTCTGGGAGGAGTACTTTACGGCAAAGGTCCTTGTCGGCGCGAACGAAAAGATGATCACCTTCCCGCTGCTGCTGCAGCGGCTGAACGGACAATACGCGACGCGGTGGGAGTGGGTTTTCGCCGCATCGATTCTGGCGCTGATCCCCGTGATCGTTCTGTTTGTGATTTTTCAGCGGAAAACGGTCGTCGGCGGGCTGACGCAGGGGGCTGTGAAAGGATAAGCGGATGCAGACGATCACCTGTCATTTTGACAAAGCACAATACCTGTCCGGCGAGCCGGTACGACTGACTCTGCCGGAAAATTCCGCATCGCCGTCGGTGACTTTCTTCCGCATGGAGCAGGAAATCGCGCTCCGCACCATCTGGCAGGACGGCATACTGGTTTTGCCGGATGTGCCGCCCGGAGGCTACGGCGTGCGCGTCAGCACCTCGGACGGCGTCTGGGAGGGCGCGTTCGACGTCGTTTCCGACCGCCGCGCGGAGATACGCTACGGTTTCCTGTCGGACTTCTCTCCGCTCGACGCGGATACGGCGGATGTGGCGTGGATGCGCGATCTGCATCTCAACGCCGTGCAGTTTTACGACTGGATGTACCGGCACGATAAGCTGCTGCCGCCGGGCGAGCAATACGATGATCCGATGGGGCGAGCAACGGATCTTCGCGTCATCGCGAAGAAAATCGAAGCCTGCAAAGCCTGCGGCATCCGGCCTATGGCCTACGGCGCGGTATACGCCGCGACGAAGGACACCTTCAAGGCGCATCCGGAGTGGGGCATGTACACGATGGACGCGCAGCCGATGACGTTTGCCGGGTGGCTCTACTATATGAATGTTGCGCCCTCCTGCGGCTGGGCGGAGCATATCGTTGAGGAATTCCGCAGCGCCGTGCGCTTTGGTTTTTCCGGTATCCACATGGATACCTACGGCTTTCCCAAGCGCGTCTGGAATGCGCAGCACCGGCCTGTGGAGCTGGCGGACGAATTTCCGCGCCTGATCGACGCAGCGGCGCGGGCTGTCCGCGAGGAAACACCCGACGGCGGCGTGATCTTCAACGCCGTCAACAACTGGCCGACGGAAACGGTCGCCAGAGCGGCGCAGGACGCGGTGTATATCGAGGTCTGGCCGCCGCACGACACCTATTTCGACCTCTATCGCCTGATCCGCGAAGCACGTCTTCTCTCGCACCGGAACGTCATCCTTGCCGCGTATCTGAAGGCGTTTCAGGCCGGGGATGCGCTCGCTGCGGAGCGCTCGTTCCGCCTCGCGTGGGCGGTGATCTCCGCCTCCGGCGGAACGCAGCTCGTTTTGGGGGAGGATCGGAGCCTTCTGCGCGACAGCTACTACGTCAACTATGCCCATCTGCGGGAGAGCTTTCTTCCAGCGGTGCAGCGCTGCTGTGATTTTCTTGTCCGATACAAGGATCTGCTGTATAATGATCCCGGTATGGATATCGGCAAAACGGCCTCCGGCGGCATTAACGAAGATGTCCGCTTTTTCTCGGATGCGTGCGCCTTCTCTACGGACGGCCAGGCAGATACGGTCTGGACGATCCTTCGTGAATCGCACGGACGGCTGACGCTCCACCTCGTCAACCTGACCGGCAACAACGCCCTGTGGAACGAGGGAAAGCACGAACCGGTGCCGGCAACGGGCATTTCCGCTGCCATCCGTCTCGACCGGCCGGTGCGCGGCATATACTGCGCCTCGCCGGATGACGAAACGCTGGAGGCGCGGAACCTGCCCTATATGGCAGAACAGACGGAGACCGGCTGCATCTATACCGTAAAGCTGCCCGACGTGCGTTACTGGACGGCGGTGTGGGTGCA